>JAIPJQ010000015.1 GCA_021734065.1 Fidelibacterota bacterium
GCTTTGGAAACTGCCTTGCCCACCACCTTGGCCGCAGCCAGCAGCGACAGATCCACAATCTGATTGCGAATCTCGGCAATGGCTTTGTCCCGCTCAGCCTCAATCTGTCGTTCGGCCTGTTTCATCAGACCCTCGGCTTTGGCTTTTGCGTCTTCCAGGATATCACCTTTCATCTTCTCCGCGGTGGACTTGCCGGCCATCACAATCTCTTGTGCTTCCCTGCGAGCCTTGGCTACCATTTCATCATACTCTTTGGCAACCTTTTCCGCTTCCAGACGCGCCTCATTTGCCTCAGCCAGAGAGTCTTTGATGAATTTCTCACGCTTTTCCAGCATGTTCATCATGGGCTTCCAGGCCTTGGTTCCCAAAATCAGCAGGACCACCAGGAAAGTGACCCAGGTCCAGAACATGAGCCCGGTGTCAAAACTCATTAGATTTTCCATAATACCTCCGGCTGATCCACTGTTACGCTGTCAGATTTACTTCAATACAATCAGCAAGGCCACAACCTCACCGATAATGGCAACACCTTCCAGCAGGAAGAGGGGTAAGTTCACCGCACCGGTGATGGCGCTGGCAGCTTCCGGCTGCCGGGCAATACCCTCAGCGGCAGCGCTGGCAAGACGACCAATTCCGTAACCGGCACCAATCAAAATTAATCCGACGCCAATCGCAGCGCCCAGATAAGCAATTGCTAGATCCATTTACAAGACCTCCCTTTGGTACTTAGAGCTTGTTTGTTTCGTGTTATTTAATGTCATGTTGTCCATCGTCATTATCTTCACAGACAAGAATTCAGCCTGCCTGTTGTTAGACTGCCGGCTCACACCGGTCAGTAATTTTTTGAGTGAGAATTGAAAAGAACTTTTGGAATGCTGTGTTGAAATCTGGAGCCCCCTCGCGGCAGAAGTTTACTAATGATGTGGATGAATTGACATTCCAATAAATACTGCCGAAAGCAATGTGAACACATACGCCTGGACCACACACACAATCATCTCCAGAAACGTGATGCCCACATTCATGGCCACTGACCCGACCCCCACATAGACATTATGCAGCATAAAAATCGGCGCGAAAATAGCCAGCATGGCCACATGACCCGCTGTCATATTGGCAGCAAGTCGCATGGTCAAAGCGAACGGCCGAACGAACATTCCCATGATTTCAATGGGAATCAGGATGAACATCACCGGCCAGGGAATCCCACCCGGGACAATGTTTTTCCAATGTCCGATAAAGCCATGTTCCTTCACGCCGGCAACAATCACAGCAAAAAAGGTGATGATCGCCAGAGCAGCCGTCAGATTTACATTGCCAGTTGCTGTGGTCCCGCCATGTCCATGGTTGATATAATTAAAAATGGGGATTAGCCCTAAAATATTCATCGTCACAATCAGGAAGAAAAAGCTCATGAGCAGGGGTGCGTAGGTGGCGGCATGACTGGCGCCTACATTGGGAATGACGATTGCTGAGCGCACCCAACCAACAATCGTCTCAAGAAAATTTAGAAATCCCCGCGGGGCGGAAAAATCACCTTTCCGGTACCGGTGTGTGGGGATTAAAAAAAGCGCCATCAAAACGATGGCGGCGATCCACAACATGATCACATGTTTGGTAATGGAGATATCGAATGAGCCAATGGAAAGTGGTACCATCACATCACTGTTGGCCACATGCTCAATGATCTTTGCTCCAATTGGTTTTCCGGCTTCTTCAACCCCGGCAGACATCTACTCATTCTCCAAATTTTCAGACACCACCTGCTCCAGCAAAGGCCGGATATGATAAGCTTCACTCAAGTGCCACGCAAGAAAGTTTATAAGTAAAGATGAGATAAACGGTAACAGTTCAATATTCTCACTGGTAACCATGAGAACAACCCATAAACCAATGAGCATTATTTTTGCCATAAAACTATATAACATAAAGGCTTGCGCCTTTTTAAAAGTAAGCCCGTGCTGGCGGGAAAAGAGCCACAATGAGACTGTGGAAATGACGATTGGCAGCAACGCTCCGGCCAAAATTGCTACCGCCCAAGTACCCCGATTTGTGATCAATAAACCCACAATTGCCAACCCATTTAAAATGACTGCGGGAGCTAAAATTTTCACCGCGGGATTCATGACGATTTCCCGGAAAACATGAGCTTCCACAATTCATACATCCCGACCACCACACCCAGCAGAGCACAGGTGAGCAGCCCCCAGGGTTCCCATCCAAATTTTTTATCCAGAAAATACCCCAATAAAGTCATTCCAATGACACTGCCGCTGATCATGGATGCACCAGCCAGGACATTATTGTGTGAAGGTTCCTGATCAGAACGATGGGAAGGTGTTTGGTTTGGATTATTCTCAGCCATTTGATGCGGAAAGCAGGTCTGAAGTATCTTCCGAGGTGGGTTTGGTAGCGGCCATCGTGCTTTTCCCCTCAAAGACAGCGCCATCCTCAATAATCAATCGACTGGAAACAATATCACCTTTGAGTTTGGCGTATTTACTCAAAACCACCTTGCCCTTCACCGTGACATCACCCTCTACAACGCCACCCACAATGGCGTATTCACCCGAGAGGCCGCCATGGATAACGCCGGTTTCAGAAACGGTAACAAATCCGGTGGCCTTCACGCTACCGTCCACCTCACCATTTACATGAATGCTGCCCTGGACAATCATATCACCTGTGACATGACTCCCCCGGCCTACGATTGTCTCAATGCGTTGTAAGCGACTATTTGACATACTCAATTCTCAATTGCTTCAGGAAAATTACTGCTATTGTACACGGTAAACTCGGGAATCAGGGAGAGCGGGTCCTGCGGCACACCGTCCAGCCAGATTTCAAAATGCAAATGGGCGCCGGCTGAGTGACCCGTGTTCCCCAGAATGGCAATGGGTTCGCCCCGATCCACCAATTGCCGGGTTTCCACCAAATTCCGCTCATTGTGCGAGTAAACCGTCATGTATCCGTTTTGATGGTCAATAATGACCATATTTCCGTAATAATAGGTCCAGCTTGAAAAAACAACATACCCCTTGGCGGCGGCTTTCACAACACGATCATCAATGGAAGAAAGATCCACGCCCATGTGGTCAGAAAGAGAAAATTTGGATTTCACCCGGAAGGGCGCATTTACAAAGCCACGAATCGGTGGATAGGTGGGCAGGTTTTCCAGCATACCAGCCGTTCGATACATCCCGCTGGGCAGTGTAATTTCAGTACCCAGTTCTGTGGGATAAGCCGTGAGAACCGAATCGGAATTATCCGGAAGGTCTAGTTGGGCGCCCAGGGACTTGCGAATAAAATCATTGACCTGCTTGATCCGCTTGTAGTCATCCAGCACACGCTGTACCTGACTACGCTCCTGCACCAGTATGGTATTCTCAGCCGCATATTGCTCATAATCCAGCGCACGGGGAATCAGATAAATTCCGGACAGGATAAAGACGAACAGCAGAAGCAGCACACCACCAATCAACCACCGCAGTGCCAGTGCGCTGATTGTAAAGGACCGGCTGGGTTCCTGATTATCCGGCAGTACCAGAAATGTATATTTATCAATTTTCACAGTATCAGCTTCTCAAATTATCCATGATTTCCAGTAAGCGTTCCAAATCATCAGCGGAGTAGTACTCAATCTCAATCCGCCCCTTCCCCTTTTTATTAGCCTGCTTGAGTTGAACCCGTGTCCCGAAAACGGTCATGAGACGCTCCTCCACATTCCGCACAAATATACTTTTTGTGGCACCGCGGGTTGTTTCGGGGTACGATTTTGATTTTTGACTGAGTCGACGCACCAACGTTTCCGTCTCCCGCACGCTCAGGGCTTCTTTAATAATACGCCGCCAGAGATTCACCTGCTGTCGCGCATCCTCCACACCCAGTAATGCCCGGGCATGTCCCGCACTGATCTGCAGATTCCGCAGGCTGCGCTTGATCTCGTCAGGTAATTTTAACAAGCGCAACGTATTGGTCACCGTGGAGCGGTTCTTTCCCAGACTTTCGCCCAGCTTTTCCTGGGAAATACCATACTTATCAATGAGCAGCCGGTACGCCTCCCCCTCTTCCACCGGATTGAGGTTCTGGCGCTGCAAATTCTCGATCAATGCCAGTTCCATCATATCTACATCGGAGTCCACCTCCAGCAGATAGGCCGGGATCTCATCCCACCCCAGTGATTTGGCTGCACGCCAACGCCGCTCTCCGGCGACGATTTCATAATGATCTTCCACCTGGCGCACGGTAATGGGCTGAACCATACCTTTGGCCTCCAAAGAGGCCGCCAGTTCCTCCAGTGCTTCCGCATCAAAATCCTGGCGCGGCTGAAAGGGGTTGGGGATAATCGCGTCAATGGGAATCCGGGCAACCGAGCTGCTCAGCGCACCGGTGTCAACATCCTCGTCCGGACTCTGATACGATTGGATAATGGCTTGTAAACCCTGCCCTAATCGTTTTTTAGGCTGCTTGTTATCCGAATCAGGCACGCTCCAGGAGCTCCTCGACTAAATTCATGTAATTCACCGCACCGGTGGATGTGGCGTCATATAAAATAATGGGTTTACCAAAACTGGGCGCCTCACTCAGGCGCACATTACGGCTGATGAATGTCTTATATACCCGGTCTTTAAAATAGGATTTCACCTCGTCCACCACCTGCTTACTCAGATTCAGACGGCTGTCGTACATGGTCATGACCACACCCTCGATAACCAGTGCTTTGTTCACCGATTTCTGTACCTGACGCACCGTGTTTAAAAGCTGTCCCAGCCCTTCCAGGGCATAATATTCACATTGGATGGGGATGATGAGCGAATCAGCTGCCGTGAGGGAATTGAGCGTTAATAATCCCAGCGATGGCGGACAATCGATGATGGTAAAATCATACTCATTTTCCAGTTCTGATAGGGCATTTTTTAGAATGCGTTCCCGGGCAATGGCTGAGATCAGTTCCACCTCGGCCCCCACCAGCGACGGGTTGGCCGGCAAAACATTCAGATAAGGTAGCTGAGAGTTTTGAATGACATCCCGCACCGGATTCTGCCCCAGCAGAACCTGGTAAACATTGGGGATTTCGCCATTGATGTGAATACCGATACCGGTGGTTGCGTTGGATTGGGGGTCCATGTCAACCAGCAGGGTTTTTTGCTCGGCAACCGCCAGACCAGCCGCAAGATTCACTGAAGTGGTGGTTTTTCCTACACCACCCTTCTGATTCACAATCGCAATTATTTTTCCCATAAGTCCTTGATTATCAACAATTTTCACCAACAACCCATCAAAGCGAGGCAATATAGCAGCCCTGCCAGGTAAAAACAACGACCGATAGTAGCCATTCAGCCCGATGCTAAGCAAAGAGATTTTTTATCACAGGCCTCACGCCCTTTCCCTTGAATTGTCTTTCCCCTCCCTCTAAATTCGCGCCACGAACATAAGGAATTCAGATGTTTTTAGGAACCGTGGTAGGGACAGTCTGGTCAACGAAAAAAGTGGCGGAAGTCAAGAATCTGCGCTTTCTCATCGTTCACCCCAAAGAATTGGATAAAGCACCGACACAAAGCATGGTGATTGTGGCTGATATCCTGGGTGCCGGTGTTGGCGAGGATGTCATCTGCGCCTACGGCCATGCCGCCCGGAAAGCCGTCCAGCCTGCCAATCCCACGGAACTTGCCATAGAGGCAGCAGTGATTGGCATTGTGGATTCCCTGGAGACCGATGATGAATTAATCCAACGCGTTCTGGCTGCGACAGCGGATAAGCGTGGCACGTAACAACTGACGGAATTATTAACATGGCACTTAGCGAAGAACAGATTCGAAATATCGTCATCTCAATCCGGGAAAAACTGGGTCCCGATGCCTCCCCGGATTTGATTAAAACCGCCGCCACCGAAGCGATTCGGGAGATTGATGCACAAAAAACTGATTCGGGTGAGCGGGCTGACCTGACGAACCGTGTGGTCATTTCCATTTTTGGTCATAATAAAATGGGAATCCTGGCAGGTGTCACAGCGGTGCTGGCAAAAAACCAGTGCAATATCATTGATATTTCACAGAAAATCATGGGTGATTTATTCACCATGATCATGGTGGTCGATATCAGTGGCAGCCAATTGGATGTGGGGGGACTGAAAAACCAGCTAAACAGTACCGCTAACCAGCTTGGTGTGAAAATTTATATCCAAAATGAAGCGGTTTTCACGGCCATGGATCGGTTGTAGCTGACTTGGTTATCTCGTAAATCTGAGGATATCAATGATTTTCTGAATATCACCGGAATGCCCTTCCCGGCTAATTCATTCAATTCGACTCACTTCATTAATATCAATTTGCCGGACCGGCTCTCCCCGGCAAAATCCACTGGACTTCCTATGTTTTGCCGGACGGTACAAGAAGTCATAAGATACGGCCCAACACTAGGTAATCATGGCTGAACACAGACGATAGCACAGCAAGGAGTTCAAGACCGGAGCGGTGGGGATCGCGCGAAGAGAAAATTTGGGAAGGGCCGGAGGTGGTGGTTTTAAACCCTGCTAATCCATTGAAAAAACATCAAATCAGGCGATTACTTTGTTGACACGCAATGTTAATATCCACCATAACCGCATATACAATATTAGTATAGTCAGTAATTGTCTGTATTAATCCGTGGTAATTCTACGAGCCTGTAGCTTAACAGTACGCGATTAATGTTGCTCCAGCGCATGCCACAGATAAAAGGTTGCCAGACCGCGATAGGGTTTCCAGGCTTCACCCCGTTCTCGAACTTCCATTTCCGTCGGTCGTTTCGGTAAATGGTACAACTGCTGAATCGCCCGTTGGAGTCCGATATCCGCTGCCGGCAGATAATCCACACGCCCAAACGCCATCATCCCCACATACTCCGCCGTCCAGCGCCCCACACCGCGCAGGCGAATCAACTCGTTCAATAATGCCGCATCATCCAAATTCTGCAACGCTTCCGGACGAAATTCGCCCTGCCGAATGGCATGAGCGATATCCAAAATATACTCCGCTTTGCGTTGACTGAATTGAAGGGGTCGTAAATCTTCGGACGTCACGGTAGCCAAATCTTCCGGCTGGGGGAAAATGGCATATTCAACACCCCGCCAGCGTACCTGCCGACCATATTGCCGGATAAAACGCTCCCGTAATGTTGTGGCAAATGCCACATTCAGTTGCTGATCAATGATGGCCGTGGCCATGGCTTCAAAGAAGGTGTGTTTCCGGATGAATGTGAAACCGTGTAAACGCTGAATGAGTGTAGCCATCACCACATCTCCGGACACATGCTGATAAAACTTCCGCAAGTCCACATGTGCCTGAAACAGCTGGTGAAAATAAGTACTCACGTGTGCCGGCTCGGTCTCGCCGCCAAGGATTTCATACGCGATGGAAATTTTCGGATGGTCCACCTCACCGGAAGCCTGAATCTCGGCTCCCACCAGCGCAGATTTCACCGGGAATACACCGGACATGGCATTTTTCTGCACGATTTCAGTGAGCTGAAAAGGCGCCCGGGTAACATCCCGGAAGGCGCGTTGAAAATCAAAGGGACCGTTGATCTTCAAGTCGAATGTATTACTGCTACCCATTATAACCCCATTCATCCACACCAAAATGCAATGAGACAGTCACCCAATCAAGATTCCGCGAAAAATAAAAACCCCGCCCGGAAGCGAGGTTTTTCAATTGTTTCGTAAAATCCGGGCAGGTGCACGAGCCCTTCACCCAAAGATCATTTCGCTTTTTTGGCCTGACGACCCTGCCAGGCGATGAGAATCGGGCTGGCGATAAAAATGGAGGAGTAGGTTCCGATGAGTACGCCGATGATCAATGCAAACGCAAAGGGACGAATCACTTCGCCACCGATGGCGTACAGCGTGATAACCGCCAGTAATGTGGTACCGGAGGTGATCAAGGTACGATTTAGCGTCTCGTTGATGCTGATGTTGACCACATTTTTATAGGTCTCCCGGCGCATGGTATTCACGTTTTCACGGATCCGGTCGAACACCACAATGGTGTCATTGAGCGAATATCCCACAATGGTTAAAAACGCCGCGATCACTGTGAGGCTGATTTCCATATTGAGTTCGGAAAATGTACCCAGTACGATCAGAACATCATGAACCAACGCCACCAATGCACCAATGGCGTACATGAATTGGAATCGGATTGAGATGTAGATAACGATGCCCAGCATGGCAATGAGGATGGCGCTTAACGCATCTCCTCGCAGTTCCTTACCGATTTTTGGGCCAACTGTCTCAGACCGGCGGATTTCATATCCGTCTTCCCCATTGATTGCAGATAAAGCAGATTGAACAGCGGCTGTATTTTCGTCAGCATTTTCAACACTCTTGATACGAATGAGAAATTCATTCTCATCACCAAACCGCTGAATAATCGCATCACCCTTGCCAATTGTGGTCATGGCGTCACGAACCTGAGCAACCTGCACGTCAGTGTCAAACCGTACCTGAATCAGCGAACCGCCCTCGAAGTCGATGCTATAGTGAATACCACCACGGAAAATGAGGCTGAAAATACCAAACAGGATGAGGATTGCTGAAATGGTGAGAGCGATTTTACGTTTACCAACGAAATCAATATTCGAATTTTTAATAATCTCTAGCATCGCTGCCGACTCCTTAAATGCTCAGCTTGGTTAGCGTACGGCGTTCGGTGAATATGTTGAATACCGTTCGCGACACAAAGATAGCAGTAACCATTGAGGAGAGGATTCCCCAGAACAGCACCGTTGCGAAACCTTTTACCGTTCCGGTTCCGAATTGCCACAAGACCAACGCAGCTAAAACTGTGGTAATGTTGGCATCCAAAATGGTGGTGATGGCCTTGCTGTATCCGGTATCAATGGCAGCCCGGACAGTTTTTCCGCGCCGCAATTCTTCCCGGATGCGCTCAAATATCAGAACATTGGCATCCACCGACATACCCACCGTGAGAATCAATCCCGCGATTCCTGGCAGCGTCAATGTGGCTCCCAATCCGGCCAGAACCGCCAGGGTAAACAGCAGGTTAAGAATCAGCGCCATGTCAGCAATCAAACCCGCACCCCGGTAGTAGAGAATCATAAAAATGACCACCAGAACAAAGCCAATCAGGACGGCATTGGTGCCCTGGCGAACCGAATCTGCACCCAGTGAGGCACCGATGGAGCGTTCCTCTTCGATTTGCATGGGAGCCGGTAGCGCACCCGCTCGCAGGACAATCGCCATGTGCTTGGCCTCGGTAATATCGTTAAGTCCTTCAATCTGGGTTCGGCCATCGGCAATTTTCGACCGGATAACAGGTGCCATTTGCACCTTGTCGTCCAGCACGATGGCGACCCGTTTGTCGATATTGGCGGCGGTAATTTCCGCCCACTTCTTAGCGCCCTCACCATTCATGGTCAGGTGCACCACAAATTCAGCACCGGAAAATCCACCCATGGATTCTTTCGCGTCGGTGATGACATCACCCGTGAGTTCGGCCTCTTTTTTCATGAGATAGAGGGGATAATAGTCTTGTCCATTGCCCTGAATATCCCGCGGTTCAGATCCCCAGGTAAACCGACTGTCGAAAGGAATGGCTTCCCGTATCGCGGACTTTTCCAAATAGCGCTGAATCATGCGGTAATTTTTTGCCGGGACCCAGATGACATTATTGCCCACGCTGATAAGGGAGGAGAATGGACGATTCACATCGCCTTCTCCCTGAACACTTAATGTATCGCCATCCTCTTCACCCAGGAGTTGTTCCAGGCTGGTCACCTCTTCGTCGGCCGGTGCTTCAGTCGTTTCAGCACTCTGATCTTGCGTTGTTTCGCCATCTGCCGCATCTGCCCCGGACTCGCCTGCGGTGTTTTTTTTCAGGTTATCCACTTCAACCCAGGCTTTGTCAATTTTAGAAATCACATCTTCCAGGAGTTGCGGGTCTTCCCGTACCAGGACAAATTCCAGCAATGCTGTAGCCTGAATCAGACCCCGCGCCTGCGCCTGGTCGGTAACACCGGCCAATTCCACAATGACCCGCCATTGTCCCTGGCGCTGGATATTGGGTTCGGAAACACCAAATTGATCCACGCGGTTGCGGATGATCTCCTCCGCCCGGTCCACCGCATCTTTGGCGTCGGCTTCCAGCGCATCAACCACATCATCATTGGGGCCTTTTTCATAAGAGGGGAAATATAATGCCAGACGAACGCCCTGGGCATTCGCACGGCGATTAAAGACATTGAAAAAATCCGCGTCATTTTCCCTGGCTTCCTCCAGGGAGGCATCGATCAGGTTCACAATCTTGTCATCCAGTCCGCCCTGCCGGACGCGCGATTTCAGAAGCTTTTCCAGGTCCACTTCCAGCACCACGTGCATACCGCCCTGCAGGTCCAACCCGGGGTGGAGAATCTTCTTTTCCAGGTCATTCAGCTTTCCCGCTTCTGCAAGTTCTGTTTTCTCACTATTGGTGAGTCCATAGTACTTGATAGAGGGATACAGGACGTACGCTGCAATCAAGATGAGCAGTACGACCAACGATACACGTGTCCACAATTTACCAGACATGCTAGGTTTTATCCTCCGAAATTCATTGTCAAATCTAATCCGCTTCAGCCTAAGGTGGACAAAAGCGCGCCAATATAACGGGCGCCTTTTCGGTTGTCAAACCTTAATAACCACGGGATTTATCTACGATTCCCGTTAACGGGTGCCCCAATAAAAACCCTTTTAATTTTTCTGCGAAGTCCAATGTGGCCGCATCAACGTACCCGGGATAATTTCCGGCGGTGTGAGGTGTCATGAATAGATTGGGCAGATTAAACAGCGGCGAACTGGGCGGTAGCGGCTCCGTGGCGTACACATCCAACGCTGCACCCGCAATCACTTTTTTCTCCAGCGCCTGGATTAATGCCGCCTCATCCACAATGCTTCCCCGGGCAACATTGATGAGATAAGCACTGGACTTCATCGCCCTGAACTCCCGCTTCCCAATCATCCCCCGGGTCTCGTCTGTTGTCGGTACCGCAATCACCACATTATCCGATTCACCCAGTAACTGATGTAACCGACTGCGCGGAAAAACCTGGTCAAAGTGGGGCACCGCAGCATTTTTTCCCGACACTTGGCGGCGCAATCCAATCGTCCGCATACCAAACGCCTGAGCCAGTCTGGCAACCTGCCCGCCAATCTGTCCGGTACCGATGATTCCCAGCGTCTGGCCATTTAAAATGCGAATATTGGCAGCAATCTGCCACTGCATCCACTCCCGGGACTGGCGAAAATGCTGGACCGCATTGAACTGTTTATTCAGGTACAACAGATGCGCAAAAACTGATTCTGCAACCGGAATGGTTGTAATGCTTTCCGCATGGGTAATGAGCACATCACTCACCTGTAATCCATAAAACCACGTATGATCAATCCCGTCTGAGCCGATGTGCAGCCAGGCAAGTTTTTGTGCTTTGCTGAAAACCTCGGGTGAAATGGAAAAACATACCGCGATATCCGCATCTACGATCTCAGCGGCCAGAATTTTTTGATTGGGGCAGAACGTGTAGGTAATCTGATCATCCGGAACCACCGTCCGGATCGTGCGAACCATTTGGTCAAAACGTTCTCTACGGCTGGTGGCCTGAATCGCAACTTTTATTTTCGATTGTGTCAAATCTCACCTCATCAGTGGGGTGTTACCAACTATCAAAAAATCTGAATGAATCTAGCTGTTCAAATCAAATAATACAGTTAATTGGACAGGCTTTGGAGTGGTGCCTGAATCCTGCCGCCACGACCAATAAATGTCTTCGCACTTAATCGACTCACCGGCATAACCGGTGCCGAGCCCAGAAGCCCGCCGTAGTGGACAATTTCACCAGCCTGCATTCCCGGAACCGGAATCACACGCACGGCCGTTGTCTTGCTGTTGATCATTCCAATAGCACACTCGTCAGCGATTAAGGCCGCCAGGGTTTCCGCCGGCGTATCCCCGGGAACAGCAATCATATCCAGTCCCACGGAACAAACCGCCGTCATGGCTTCCAGTTTTTCCAATGACATATGACCGGCCTGTACTGCACGAATCATCCCCTGGTCTTCACTCACGGGGATAAAGGCTCCAGACAATCCGCCCACGGACCTTGAGGCCATGGCACCGCCTTTTTTCACCGCGTCATTCAACAACGCCAGCGCTGCGGTGCTGCCCGGACCACCAACATCCTCCAACCCCATGGCTTTCAGAATATCGGCCACGCTGTCACCTTCTGCAGGGGTCGGCGCCAGTGAAAGGTCCACAATACCAAAGGGCACATCCAAACGGTTGGCAACCGTCCGACCAATCAAATCACCGGCACGGGTGATCTTGAAGGCCGTACGCTTAATACCTTCACCAAGGTCCTGAAGATTGGCACCGGACATGGCTTTCACCGTGTCCAGTACCACGCCGGGCCCGCTGATGCCCACATTGATAACAGCTTCCGGTTCGCTAATGCCATGAAAAGCGCCGGCGACGAAGGGATTATCCTCAACCGCATTGGCAAAAACAACAAACTTGGCGCACCCCAATCCACCGGTATCCGCAGTTGCCTGTGCCAAATCCTTAATGGTGTGCCCCATGCGGGCTACCATATCCATATTAATACCCGCTTTAGTGGAGGCTACATTGATGAATCCGGTGATGTGTTTGGTACTTCCCAGCGCTTCAGGAATGGCGTCAATCAATGCCAGGTCGCCCGGGGTGCAGCCCTTCTGTACCAGTGCACCAAATCCCGCCAGATAATCCACCCCTACCCTGTCGGCGGCCTGGTCCAGGGTATGAGCCAACTGAATGAAACCATCCCGGTCAAACCGGTCCATCATAATCGCCAGTGGCGTGATGGCAATGCGTTTATTCACGATGGCAATACCCAGTTCCTGTTCCACGCTGGTGGCAACCTGGATGAGCTTTTCAGCCCGGCGGGTGATTTTTTCATAAACTGCCTGACGGGTGCGTTCCAGTGAGTCCGATACACAATCTCGCAGAGAAATGCCCAATGTGGTGGTGCGAATATCCAGGTGCTCCACCTCCGTCATGCGCAAAATTTCAAGTATTTCGTCTATTTTCCAGGTCATGACTTGAAAGATAACCGGGGTGAATAAGGGGTGAAAGCGGAAAGCCGGTTAATCCGTAATCAGGCATAAAAAAGCCCCCATCTGCAGAATGAGGGCTTCTCATGTCAAATTTCAGGTTTGCTCAACGGGTATCGTCCACCAATTCCATTTCCACGCTGCCCATGCCAACATTGATATTGAAGTCCAGGGTATGTCTCCCCGATCCATAATTCTTTGATCGGTAGGTGGTTTTCCCCTCCTGGTTCAGGCCTTCCAGGGAAATAGAAGAAAACGGCGAGGCATTCACATTTACGCGGATATCCATATCCGCCGGGACTTTTAGCGTGATACTTCCCATTCCTACATCCACTTTAATATCCGCATCACCCGTGTACTTCCCGCGCAAATCCAGTGTGGCAGCGCCCATACCCACACTGACTTTCATATCTTCAAAATTCGCATTTCCCAGCATCACACCCTCGAAAGCGCCCATGCCATTGTCCACTTCCAAACGCCGCATCCGCACCGGATTGGGAGCTTTCAATTCAAGCGTTGCGTCGGATAAACCGCAATTGAACTTGAGCTGTTCAATAGCCATTCTGCCCAGTTCTACATCAGCATCACCCAGACCGATTTCAAAATCCAGATCATAGGGTAAATCATCAGCTTCTTTCAGCATGACCCGCCAGCGGTTTTCCCGCTCCATTGACTCACCGATGCCGAATAATTTTTTGTAATCAGAGATTGATTTAAACTCCATGCCAACCGAACCTTCACCACTACCTCCCACTTTCAGTTCACCCTTTTGGTTTGATTCGGTATAGGTGACCCTGTATTCAAAATTTTGAAGGCTGTTTTTCAAGTCCAATACCGCCAGCGGTCCCTGCTGCTGGCTTCTTATATCCAATTCCCCCAGCGGACATTCAATCTCAACCTTCACTGACTTTGCCATTTTCAAATAAAATTCCCGCTGTAAGGCCATCGCCTCACCCGTATCGTCATTCCCCCGCTGCCCGTACGTTACCCCGGCCGTCAACAGCAACGCTATAGCGAATTGTGCTTTCATCATAACCTCGCTTGCAATCTCAGTTCAAATCGCCAGTCAGCATTGGAATTCTGCAGCTCACGAGCTACCGATAATCGCCAGCTTCCATCCTCGTCCATGAGGCTCACACCTGCCGAGTGGCGCAGATCGCTCATGCGAATGCCTTCGAAATTCTGCCACTGAGCGTCTGAAGGATTGCTCACCCACTGTCGGGCAAAGCCGCTATCCAGAAATAGTACCAGGTAGGGATCAATCAGAAATGATTCCCGGCTGCCGATCCACAATTCCAGATTATTCAGCACACTCTGGTCACCCGGCATTTCCCGGTAACGCAGACCGCGCAGGCTTCCGTAGCCACCCAAATCATTATTTCGTTGAGGAATCAAGCCCTGATCTGCTGTTGCAAACACGGTACGGTTGTAGAGAATGAAATCACGCGAGAATGCCAATCCCAGATTCAGGGTAGCGCGAAGACGAACAAAATTGGTGTCCGAGTAATCAGCCAGCGTGTTCTCCGCATTCAGATTCAGTGATATTCCGCTACCCAGATACTCGTCGGCACTGTCCCGGAGGTAGGTATTCCACCCCCCCCAATTGCGCCAGGGATTAATGCCCAGTTCCAACTGTGCAGTGGCAGCACTTACCTTGCCTTCGAATACGGTGAAGTCGGGACGAAAACGATCTTTCGCGAAAAGTCCCCACGAGGTGACATTGGGCATGGAAGAATGGTCCTCGGAATAGGCGCCCACGCGTAAGGCCATGCCGTGTTTCATTGGACGGATTAACACATTGCCTCCAACCCCCTGCGCTTCGTAGTAATCCAGATAATCCTCCCCGAAAAAGAAGGCTACCAGGGAATTTTCAGTCTCGGTTAACCGCCAATTGTCCGGCGTCGTACTGCGGTCATAAACACTCAAATCCATCAACACTTTTGGCGTAAAAACCGGGATGGTTAAGCCGGCGCCATAGCGCATTTTCTTATTGCCGAATCCATACCCCAGGTATCCACGAAATTTAGCGCCAATCTCCAGCGAAAAATCGGTGCGCAGGGGCAGGAATAACCCTTCCTGGCGATTGTAGCGAACGGTGGGATTCTGGGCATTGGTCACCGACTCGCCAAACGAGGTGCTCAATTTCAGTTCCGTTTTATCCCGCTCATATTCCCAGGATTCATCATCTTCATCATTATCCCAGGTTCTCTCCGACTCATCCTCGTCGAACCATTTATCCACCAGGGGCGATTTTTTTACATCAATGCCACCCAGGCTGATTTCCGTTAAACTACCGGTAACTTTTGCCCCCGGGTCCATACGGATTTGTCCCCCACTCACCAGGATATTTCCGGAAACTTCACCGCTGCTCTTAATCCACACATTCCCACCATATACCTTGATATTGGCGGTGACCACGCCCTCGATTAACACGTCACCGGCAACAACGGTTTTATCGTCGGTGAGCGTGTCCGATTTCGCTACGGTGAGTTCTGACTTGAAATTGTCGAACATGGGAAATTCAGAATCGCGCTTTGAAGATACGGAGGACTTGACATTCGCTTCACTTTTCGCAGCATCCTGTTCGTCGGTGGATTCCAATTTCACCGCATCTGCTTTGGAAAAAGTCAGCAATGAATCCACCACCTGGCTCAGTGAATCGGCATTCACAGTACGCTGTCCCCAGCCCATGGAAACCGCCAGAGCTCCCGTCAGAATGATTTTGAATAAGCGTTCCATAATTGACCTTCCTAACGTTCGTAGATTCTGATTTGTCCGACTTTCGTCGTAATTTTTACTTTTCCTGAATCTCCGGAATATTTGTAAACATACCGGTTTAAGTATTTGTGGTGCGCCAGACCTTCTCCTGAAAATCTTTCCAGCTCAACTGGTTCCTCTGAGGATTCCAGCCAGAGCGATGGCTTTGCACCAGCTGGCAGCCATAGGGCAACATCGCCCAGCTTGGTTTCAATCCACAGGCTGTCACCCGGTTCTGCTGACTGCATCGCCCAGTCATATTCCACATCACCCCGGTCAATCCGCACCCGGCCACTTCCAGAATGCCGCTCCATCTCCAAGTCACCGATTTTCAGGCGGGCATCCAGACTGCCCAACAAGCGCTGGATTGCCAGGTTACCCATATCCAGTTCCACATTGAGTGGACCAGACATTTCTTCAATATCTACATCTCCGTATTTGAGTGTAAACATGCCCAGACCCTGATAATTTTCAACCTGGAGATCCCCGGCTCTCAAATTTACCCGCAGGCTGTCACCTTTTAATTCTCCAACGAAGAGGTCGCCGCTGCCGGAGTAGATATTTACGTTTCCGGTTCCTTCGGTAATGCTGATATCACCAGCATTATTTTCCAAACTTACATTCCCATAAAATTGTCTCAGATCCAGGTCTCCACCCTGAGTTGTCACAAAAACCCGTCCCTGGATATCCTGCATGTACACATCACCGGCACTGGTTTGCACCGTCACTTTCCCACGGATATTCTCTAATTCTGTGTCTCCACCGGAAATACGGATTAATACTTCACCCGTTAGATTGCTTACATTGATATCTCCACCGGCACCCCCTACTGCCACACTGAAGTAGGTGGGAACCTCCGCTGTGATCTCATGATACTCTCCCGAACCGGGTCGCGCGGAGACAATAATCGTACTGCCATCTATTTTTACGGAGGAAAATTCAGGATCGCGGGAACGCAATGAGATATCGGACACCTCCTCAACGATTCTAACACGGTCCGATTCAGATCCGGTGATGTTTACCTCACCCACCACATGCATGAGATGTAATTGTCCGCCGGCAGCGACAGCCTGATCCACCAATACTTTTTCAGCGCCATTCACGATCGCTGCCATGGAAAACAAAACACCAAACCCTTTGAGAATAAGTCGTTTCACTGGAGGTTCCCTCCCCCGGTGTCCGACCGCAGGCGGGCGATATTTTGCTTTAAAATCTGACTCACATAGGCATTTTCTTCCACCTGAACCTGATACTCATAAACCGGCAGCAGATCTTGATCCATGATGGTGCCTAACCGTTTTGCCGCATCGGTACGCATCCGGGCATTTTCATCTGACATGAGAACCCGCACGTATGCTTCCTGCAGATTATGGGTGATTTTATTATCCTTCAATGCCTGCATGGCTTTCAGCCGTACACCATCGTCCATATCCGTGAGCATGGTAGTAACTAATGCTTCTTCGACCTGATCCACTTCCTGGTAGTCTTCCAGAATCTTCAATGATTTCCGGCGATGGTTTGGATTTTTACTGTTTTTCAGCAGGTGAATGAGATAATCCTGAACCACGGAATTATCCGGTGAAACAGTCATCTCCATATCTTCTGAGGGTGCCTGAAAATCAAAACTTACTTTATTGGGGTCATCCTTATCGGTTTTCATTCGCTTCATTTGGTAATCGGTGCCCTTTTCCACCAGACTGTTGAACAGGCGGGATTCCGGTGGTAATGACGGATCCGCAGCACCCTGCTGTGCCAGAGGCGTTCCGGATTGCGGTAATCCATTGATTACCAGACCGATCACCAGAGCAAGGGTCGCCAGGCCACCAGCCAGTACCGGGTGAACGCCGTGGTCTTTCAACGCTTCCCACTGATTCTTCACAAAGTCCAGAACCAGCGGAACAGGCCTGCGCTGATGGCTGATACGACCCAATATTTCCTGTCGTAAGGCAGGGAAAGCCTCGTCTTCGATTTCCGGCTTTTCCACCATGGAAAAGATGCTGTCCAACTGCTGTTCCGCCTGATACACAGACCGCCAGAACTCATTTTCCAGCAGCATTTGTTCGACCCACTGCTTTTTATCCGATGGCAACTCATCACCCAGATAGAGGATGATCCACTCCCGAATTTCTTTTGTATTCATTTTATTCATGGAGTTATTCCTTCCTGAACAAGAGCCTTCTGCAACGTTTCCCGGGCTCGGAACAGGTAACGCTTAATGGTTCCTTCCCCCACACCCAGGATTTCAGAAATTTCACTCACTTTTTTATTCTCATAATACTTCAACGCAAAGACGGTTTGTTGCTGGGGTGGTAATTCTTTGTAATGACGCTGGATAGCGTCCGCGATTTCCGTATCCCGATCCACGGGTTCCGGTTCCTCCTCCGGTGCTGCAGCAACTTTCCAAAATTCTTCACTGGTTTCGGCGAACAGGTTGTGATGGCGTTTTTTCCGACGATGGGCATTAAAGCACATATTCACCGTCATGCGGTAGAGATAGGTGTAAAAATCACTCTCAAACCGAAAATGACGAATTTTATCAAACAGCTTAATAAAGACTTCCTGGAAGATATCTTCGGCTTCCGTCCGGTTCCGCGTGATACCCAAAATCACACTCATCACACGATCCTCATATAGCTTGATAACTTCATTAAAAGCACGGGTTTCACCTTTCTGAGCCCGTTCGATAAGCTGTCTTACCTGTTCCTTCATGACCACTTCATTCACCGCCTTTTAGACTCCGTTGAGTTGCCAGCGTTGTCTGTGATTTGAACTTTTTCATGGGCTCTTTTTACCAGCCTTCATTTTGGGAAAATTCTCCTGCGAATCGGCAGAGTAACACAATATCTGCCCGGCAGACAGCTGCATCAGGTGAAAACCGGCGGGATTTTAACAGACAATCCTGCCTGATTCCAATCAGAATTACACCTACCTGATGGAGGTATCAAATCAGTTAAAAAAAGGAGGTTAAATAGAACTCCAGATAGACCAGTAGCAATCCCAGCCCCAACCCGGCCACCGTCTGAGCGGGGGTATGATGTTTTAACTTCACCCGGGACCAGGCTAAAAAAGGGAAGAGTAGCAAAAGCCACCACTGCGCTCCCTGACTTAGATACAAAAGCGCTCCCACCGGTCCACCAACACCGGCACCGTGAATAGATATTTTCCAGAACCGGTTGATGAACGCATACACCAGGGTGTTAAACGCATATGCAAACGCCAGCGCTAGGACATAGTCGGGTGATTGCAGTAGAATGAAAATGAATAATTGCGTGGTGTAAAGAGCCTTAAATACGGCAAAATGCCGGTTCCGTCGCTCGCGCTGTCGGATATCCAGATCGTCAATTTTACCCCGTTGTTTCTGCACAAAGAGGTAAACCAAAGGCAGTACGATGCAGAACAACCATCCAATAATCCCGGCACGCCAGAGTGGCCAGCCCGCCAATTCCGTCTGAAGCGGGATATATATCCAGATGAATCCTGCCATGAGGAAAGGGTGAAGCAGAACGGAGATTATTTCCGCGAATCGTTGGCTAAAGTTCGCCATTCACCACGCGTTCAGTGTCAAACGCGATAACCAGTTCTTCATTAGTGGGGATGGTGTAAATTTTTGATGGGGAGTCAGCCGCGCTGATGAGGCGTTCCGGTTCACCCTTTTCATTTGCTGCCGTATCCAGTTTGAAGCCCAGATTATCCAGACCCACCAGTGCTTTTTCGCGCACCAGACTGCTATTTTCACCAATACCACCAGTGAAGATTAATGCATCCACTTTCCCCAGAGCACCGGTGTAGGCAGCGATATACTTTTTCAGGCGATAGGTCATCACGTCAATGGCCAGCAAGGCCCTGGTGTTGCCGTCGGCGGCTTCAGATTCCAATTCGCGCATATCAGAAGAAATGCCGGAGATTCCCACCAGACCACTGTGTTTATTCAGCAGAGTCGTGGCTTCCCGGGAGTCCAGATCTTCACGCCGCATTACATGCAGCATGGCTGCCGTATCCACATCACCGGAACGGGTTCCCATGATTAAGCCTTCCGTGGGGGTAAATCCCATGGATGTATCAATGGATTTCCCACCCTGAATGGCGGTGATGGAACTGCCATTCCCCAGATGGCAGGTAATCATATTCACATCCTCAATATCCACCTCCATCAGGTCACGGGCGCGGCGGGAGACATAATAGTGGGATGTACCGTGGAAACCATACCGGCGGACACCGTGACGTTTATAGAGGATGTACGGGATTCCATAAATATAGGCTGATTTTGGCATGGTGAGATGGAAAGCTGTGTCGAAAACCGCCACATTCGGTTTCCCCGGTAACAATGAGCGGCAGGCTTCAATACCTTTAATATTGTGCGGATTGTGCAATGGAGCTAAATCCACACAGGCACGCAGTTCGTTCAGAATTTCATCGTTCACGGCAGCAGATTTGGAGAATTTCTCACCGCCATGCACCACCCGATGGCCAATGGCATCCACCTCCTGAATGTCTTTTATAACACCCCGGTCCGGGTCAATCAACAGCGCGATGATGTACTGAATTGCCTGCTGATGGTCGATAATTTCACCGGCAAGTGTAGCCCTTTCTCCCTTCTCATCGGTCTGGGATAACATGGCACCGCGTAGCCCAATTCGTTCTGCAATTCCCCGGGCAAGTGCCGATTGCTTATCGGTATCGAATAACTGGTACTTAATACTGGAACTGCCGGAATTTAAAACCAAAACTTTCATGCGTGGTACCCCTGTGGTTTGGCATATTCAAAAAAACCGCGCCCCACTTTGCGTCCCAAATGTCCGGCGCGTACCTTTTTTTTCAAAATCGGACAGGGACGGTATTTCAAGTCGCCCAGCTCCTTGAACAGCGATTCCATCCAGTAGAGCACTTCATCCAGGCCAATTTCATCCGCCAGTGCCAACGGTCCCTTGGGCATATTGAACCCCAGTTTCATTGCTGTATCAATTCCTTCTGCTGTAGCAATGCCTTCCATGAGTGTATACATGGCTTCATTCAGCATGGGCAGAATGACACGGGTAGTCACATAGCCAGGGTATTCATACACCTCCACATCGGTCTTCCCCAGCGAGCGGGAAAAGTCGCGAATCTTTTCATAGGTCTTGTCGGAAGTACGTAGCCCGCGAATGATCTCCACGACCGGAATTTTGGGGACCGGGTGCAGGAAATGGAGTCCAATGATCAATTCCTGTCGATATTCCACCGTTGTGGTAGCAATTTCCGTAATACTCAGCGTTGAAGTATTGGTCACGAAAATTGTCTCCACATCACAGAGCTGGTCCAAACGCTGAAATAAGGCCTGTTTCATCTCCAGATTTTCCGGGATCGCCTCAATGACTAACTCGCACTCCGATACACTTGAAATGTCGCTTGTGAAGACAATTCGGGAGAGAACACCACGCTTTTCACCTGTAGTCATTCCCCAGCGCTCGATCTCCTGATCCATTTCCACGGATAATTTTTGCTTTGCCATTTCTGCTGTGGCATCATCCTTCTCAATCAGGATGACCTCACGGCCCTTCCCGGCAATCAGTTGTGCCAATCCGCGCCCCATCTGTCCGCCACCGATGATGGCAACACGATTCATGAGTTCGCCCGGCATTTGGACTTTTTGATTGGCGAACATTAATTGCTCAAGTTTATCTGTCATGATTCTCCAAAAAGAAAAAGCTGGTTACATCTCACACAATCACCCCGCTGAATACTATGCAACCAGTGCGCCATTAGGTGTCGCCAGATGTGATGTGTTTAAAATAATTGTGCCATTTCAAGGGATGCTCCGGAGAAGGTAAACGAAAGCTGTGACGCTTTCCGCTGATACCCAGGGAGAACTCATCCTTTGAGTCTACCGTGCAGACGGTGATTTGCCCATGCCGCCAGCGTTCCTGTTCCCGGCCATCATGACGAATGATGAATGCCTGGTCGGATAGAATTAATTCCGCACCCTGATAATTTACAGTATCAGCATCTGGACCGCGGTACTGCTCCAGCGTACTGTGCAGGTAAACCACTTCCCCATCCGATAATGAAGGTGCTTTGGATTCCTGCGCGGGTTCAATCTGTTTCTGCAAGCGACTCATCCATTCAATCAGGGCAATGCGCGCACCGTCAGCTTCCCGTAGGTGATAATCGCTCTCCAGTCGCCATGTTCGTTCGCAGACTTGGCATTTTACGGCATCTGGTCCAATCTCCCGGATTGTATCTGTTGTGCCACAGGCGATACACCCCCAGAGTAGTTTTTCGATGCCCTTTGCGATGCGCTTGGTCCGGACAGGGTGGTAGGTCACCTTTTCCGGGAATATGGTCGCCCGGATCATGCGGGTCAATTCGTCCCGGTCGGCCGTGGCAGAAACCGGAATGACAGGTTTAAATCGGACATGCACTTTCCCTTTGCGGCGGGCATTACTCCAGCGCGGCCAAATTTCGAAAGCCCCTTCAATCTCCACCGGCAGTATCGATACTTTACAGCGCTGCAAGACCCGAACAGTCTCTGGCACAATTTCACCGGGGCTGCCATCCATAGAGCGCTCTCCCTCGGGGAAAATGCCCACGGTTTTGCCCTCTGCGGTCAGTTTGATAATTTTTCGTAAAGCTGCTAAATCCTGCACATGTCGTCGAATCGGGAATGTGTACAACTGATCCATGAACCACTGTTTTAGCGGATGTGTATAAGCATCCGCTGTTGTCACAAAATGGACGGGAAAGGGGATAAAGATGCCAAACAGAAAGGGGTCCAGATAACTGGCGTGGCGCGCTACGATGATAAAGGATCGGTAAGACGGAATATGCTCCAAGCCGTCAGCAGTGATCCGATAATTCCAGCGGAACAGTATATGTCCCAACAACCAGGCAAATTGATAGACCCAGGTGGGTTCTTTTGCTGCAGGCGCATGTAACTTGATTCCCCAGAAGGGAGTGCGCCCCCGATAACGAATATACCGAGCCCCAAACTGCCTAATGAGCTTCCCCTCATCGATGAAAACCAGGTACAGACTCCCCGCCAGCAAACAGGCTGCTACCAAAATCAACAGAACCAATGCGGGCAACCCGGCAGTGAGCAGCGCACCCAATAGCCAGATCTGGAGCGACCACCACTGGGGATGACGATTCCGCGCGTAGTATCCGATTTGAATCAGCCGCCGGGGCTTTAGTCTCAAATACCCATCCGGCTCACTGAATTGGAGCAGTAACAGGTGCGATCGCAGTCCCCAAATGAAAGCCAGCAGCATCAAGCCGTTCCCCAGCCAGCGCATTTGTAGGGGCTCACTTGCAGGGAATAGCGGTGCTAACCAATGGTCACCAATTGCCACCAGCGCCATCGGTAACCCAAGCCATATCAAAATATTACGAACTATTTGGACGACAATTTTAGGCAACATCAACACAACAGCTCAGCTCCTGATATTCCAGGCTTATATTCCCAACATATTCGATGTTCACCGCTATAAATCTCCTTGCTGACCTTCGACCACCCGAATATATTTGATTTCCGCACCCGAACAATTGGTTCCGCGCCAGTTAACAATAGAAAATGGAAACTTCCATTCAGATGGCGTGTAAAATGGGCGAATTTGTTAAAAGAGGTTGAATGAAAATGAAGTTCGAGAATGAGGTTAAGGACGAGACGCTGATTATCCGAGTGAAGGACACGACCTTTGATGCACGCGGCGTTAAACAATTTAAGCGCGACATGTTTCTCGCAATCAGTGAAACAGATTTCAAAAATATTATTGTGAACCTGGAAAATGTCAAAATGGTAGACAGTACCGGGCTCGGCGGTCTGCTCTTTGCCAAACGGCAGACAGACATTCGCGGAGGGAAGTGCTTTTTGGTAAATCCCAAGTCCCGCATCCTGTCATTGCTTAAAATTTCAAAGCTGGAAAATATCTTCGAAGTTGTGGAGACCGAATCTGCGGCCTTAACCGCTGTCGCCTAACGCTTCCGCAACCCCCCGCCAATTAATATAAAATTTTTGGAAAAAGCATAGGCCACGCGGGTGGCCTATGCTTACATAAAAAAACAGGGACAATGTTTACCTGGAAGCGGGGGAGACAACCAGATATATGTCCCTGCAGAAAATTCGTGACCAATTTTATCTCAATACATCGCGACTGTCAACAATTATTTACAACGGCAGTTATTTTTATTACCAGAGTCGGCTAAACTAATTGGGCATCTTGGGATCCACGCCACCCGGAAAACCAGGCATTTGTTGATCTTGCATACGAATTTCCCCATGCTGGGCTTCGTATTTCTCAATATTGGACTTCAGTGCCATTAACAAAGCCTTGGTATGGCTGGGTGTCATGATGACGCGGGATTGCACATTGGCTTTGGGTGCTCCCGGCATTACACGAATAAAATCCAGGATAAACTCGGCATTGGAGTGGGTGATCACCGCCAGATTGGCGTATTCACCATCGGCGACTTTTTCACTCACCTGAATTTGTAATTGCTGCGGTTGTTGTTTTTTCGTATCCATAATAATCTGGGATACAGATACCAGCGGGATCAGTCTTCCCACTTATTGCCGCTATCCTCTCCCCATTCCTCTTCCTGTTCTTCCGTCTCATTATCCCACTCAGGCGGGTTCGGCTGATGAGCTGACTCTTCCATGTCATCAAAATCAGTGGCTTCGTATTTAATGTATTCATCCCCGTACACGCTCTCATCAAAAAAATCAATATCCTCAACGATCTCCGAGACCATTAAAAATTCCAGGAAATCCATGTACTTTTTATCTTTTAAGTTCGTGCCGCAATGGGGACAGATGAGCGACTTTGCCAGTCCCTCTTCATTCAACGGCTCACCACATTCCGGGCAGATAATACTTTCCATAAAAACTATCCCATGATATGTTTTATTAGCGTGATCAAAGCGGCGCAAATATATGTGGGACACCACCGCTCACCAAACACTTTATCCAGGATGGAAATAGTATAAATTCAATGCCTTCGAGACTTGCCGAAATTCCTTGTCTTAGGTGTCTCGTATTCTATATTCACCAAGCTTTAACGGTGAGGAAATGATCATGGCAAAACAATTTGATGATAAAACACTGAAAAAATTCAACGACCTTCTGGTTGACGAACGGAACAAGATTCTGGAAGATTTTGATTATCAAAAAGCTGAACTTCACCAGACCATTACGGACGGTTCCGGCGAACTTTCTTCCATGACCTACCACATGGCAGATGTGGGAACAGATATGCAGGAACGGGAAAAAACCAGCATGTTTGCCCACCGCCAGGCTAAATACCTGAAAGAGATCGAAACCGCGCTGGAACGCGTTGCCGATAAAACTTATGGTGTTTGTGGGATTTGTGGTGAATTAATTGAGGAACAACGCCTCATGGCGGTCCCCATTGCCAAGTATCATGTCCACTGTAAAGAGCTGGCTAACCAGCGTAATAACAACCAGTAAAACCCGTTTTTCAGCTTATCACTTGATTTTTCTATCTAACTGATTTCAGACCAAATAAGCCCAACACACTACCGTAGGAGTTTTCTAAAAACTCCGTCTGGCGCTTCACTAATTCTACGGTGAAGCGGTAATCACCCTCACCATCTGAAAAGCCAATGGTAACCGCTGATTTGATTCGTCGCATCAACGCCAGCAGGTCATCGCCCGGCTCCGGCGCCAGACACACCAGTGCGTCAAAGGAATGGCCCGTCCAGGCTGACACACTCTCAGCAACAACTTCACCATTGCGGGGTGATACACGAATCGGCAGGATGTTCCCGGACTCTAAATGAACATGTTTAATAATATGATCGGTCGCGGCCACAAAAATTTCAAATGGATTGGGCATCACAGTCAGTCGGGCCAGTGTATACCTGGCAACGCGCGCATGGGGAATATCCAGCGGATAGATGAGCAGAATGCTGTGCACTTCAGCCAAGCGTTTTTTAATACTAACCGGCTGGGGAAGCGGTTTTGGTCTTCTTGTGGTGAACAGATTTAACATCGCTGGCAAAAATACGCGTGGAAGGTAGTCATACCAATAGAGGATACTGCTTCTTTCCGGTGGTTTTTCATGGCTGTGCTCGTAATTTTCCGCCCATGTTGCGTCTATTCCTCATTCTCATACTCAGCGCCCTGTCACTGGCCGCCGCGGACTATGTCTGGCCGGTGAAAGCCAAGCCCTACCTATCGGCAACATTCTGTGAGTATCGAGACGGACATTTCCATGCTGGTTTGGATGTAAAAACCTGGGGCGAAATGGGCGTCCCTTGTCAGGCAATCGCAGCCGGTTATGTGGAACGCATCAGCGCAGGTTATTGGGGCTATGGGAAGGTCTTATTTCTGAAGCTGGATGACGGTCGGCGGGCTGTTTACGCTCATCTGGACCATTTCACACCTGAGTTGGAGAAACGGCTGCGTGCTGAACAAAATAAGTTACAACGCTACGCAGCGGATATCAGGTTTGCACCCAACCAACTTCGGGTGGAGGCAGGTGAAATCCTTGCCTATTCCGGTGTCTCCGGAACCCGGTTCCCACACCTTCATTTTGAGATTCGGGATACGGCCAATATCCCCATAAATCCCATGCAATTTTACGGTGCTATTCGTGATACAAAGTCACCGGTAATCAATTTCTTAGCGTTTGTACCGCTGGGCGAATACAGCACGATCAATGGCAGCCAACTCCCCTATTTCATCAGCATTCCCGGGTCGGGGAAGAAAAATAATTATGTGGTCAATGAATCGATTCTTGCAGCCGGCACGTTCGGGATTGAATTCAACAGTTATGATGTGTCCAATGGAACCCTGAATAAATATGCCATTTATAAAGCGCGATTTTCTCTTGATGATTCGCTGATCATTGAAATGACCTACGATCAGTTACCCTTCGAGACAGCTGACCTGGTCTCATCCCACCGACCGCTTTATGCAGATCTGACTGACTGGCGTTTCACGCGACTTTATCAAAATGGCCATGAACGAGGATTGGATTTTTTTCTTCCCAGTCGAGACGGGTATTTACGGGTCCCATCCGGTGAACAACGCTGGCGATTGGTGCTGGAGGACTATCAGGGTAACCAAACCACTGTGCGGGGTACAACGACCACCCGGCGGCCAGTTCAGGCTACCTGGTACTCCGCCGAAAGGGATGGTGAAGTCTATCGTTTTGCACGCCGTGGGGAGATGCGGCACCCGATGAAAATCGACTTTCAGAATGACCTGGGGGAACGATTCACACCCAAAACCACCTACTACAATACAAAGCGAATGATGTGGGAGTTTGAATTTCCCACCGGAGCCGAGACGGGGCTTCAGGCAATCAGCCACGGGGACATGTATCCCACCGAGCGTGTTCATCTGATCCAGCCCGAAAATCAAACACTGCCAAACCTGAAATTTGATTGGGTGAAAACCCCCTTCGGTAATTTGCTGAAATTTGTAACGGCCGAACCCTGGAATTTCCCCCACTACATCGAACTTTTGGGTCATCACGATACCCTGCGATTACCTTTAAAAATCGTATCTGAAACAGAAGCTGAGAGTCACGCGATTTTGCCCCGGGACGCATTGAAATTTCATCAATTCTCCCTGTCCGCAACTCCGGACACTTCGCTCACTTTTGGTCTTCAGGAATGGCAAACGCTCCTGCCAGGTGATTCTGTGGACGTAGAACTGCTCAATGGGTCATTGGCGGTGCGCCTACATACAGAGGCGACGGTCGAAATGTCCAACGCCTACTTTGAGGTAGATACCCTGCCAATGGAGATTGATGGGGCTGTCTGCCCCGGCTTCCGTATCACTCAGCCGGATGGGGCAGGCTCAGTCCACGGGCGTTTCCGGTTTTATGTGGGAACCGGGGAAGCAGATTCCTGGCATTTATACAAGCGCCGCGGGCGTCGGCTGATCATTGCAAACACGAACATGAACGGACCGTGGCTTGAGGGAAATATTTCCGGTGCCGGAGAGTTTCTACTTCTGGCAGATACCACACCACCAGCGCTTATCTCTCACGCTTCCGGTAACAATTTGCGTCCGGGAGAGAAACTACTCTTCACGGTAACCGATAATTTGCCGGAACGAGCTGCCGCGGTTCGTATCCAACAGGCAACGCTTAACGGTGACACCATTTTTCCGGACTATAATCCCCTACGGCAGGAGATTTCCTACTGGTTGTTACCGGATATGGAGCCGGGAAGTTACATTTTGGATGTTACACTGGCGGACCAGGCCGGCAACCGGTCCGTGAACCGCTATCAGTTTTACGTGCGGTAATGTTCATACCGATTCGCGATAATAATCCACGCCTGTTGCAGCCAAATGTTGTATTCACCCTTATTGCTGTCAATATTCTCCTCTACCTCATCGGCTTGATGGTTCCGCTGAATAATCTGGGCTTGTGGAAAGACCGGTTGCTGGACGGTTCCCATCTGGGATTTATTGAGTTGTTCACTCATCAGTTTGTCCATGGTGGTCTGGCTCATTTGGTGTTCAATATGTTTTTTTTGTATATCTTCGGTGACAATATCGAAGGGGCAATGGGACATGGCTGGTTCCTGGTTTTTTACCTTCTGTGTGGTATTGGTGCAGCTTTGGTGGAGGTTCATCTGGACCCGGGATTTGGAGCACATAATCCCGGCGTTCTGGTAGGCGCGTCCGGAAGCATCAGCGGTATCATGGGGGCCTACATTATCCGGTTCCCGCGGGCACAAATTCTCACTTGGTTATTCTTTGTGATTTTCAAGGAAATCAGCGCTGTTTACTACATCGGCATTTGGATTGCACTCCAATTTCTATCACAAGCCCGCGCCGGCGCCGGGGAGAGTGTTGCATACATGGCTCATATTGGCGGATTCGTCTCTGGAATGGTTCTGTACATGCTTTACCGACAAATGAAAATAAATGGATGGATATAAAAAAATGAGAGACACCACAGAACTGATTCATGCCGCCCAGATGGTCCGGGAAAAAGCCTACGCACCCTATTCCAAATTTAAAGTAGGTGCTGCTGTGGGGACCGCTCAGGGAAAAACCTTCACCGGGTGTAATGTGGAGAATGCCAGTTACGGTCTCACCGTCTGCGCTGAACGAAATGCATTGGGTGCAGCCATTGCCGCGGGTGAGAAAAAATTTGATCTGCTGGTGGTGGCATCGGAGGACGGTGTACCGCCTTGCGGCGCCTGCCGACAGGTCATCTGGGAGTTATGCGGAGAGATTCCGGTAATTCTGGTGGATCAGCGAGGTAACACCACCCGAACGACCTCCCGGGATCTGCTGCCCGGCGCCTTCAATCAGGGAATGCTGCACCAATGACACGTCACAGACAGGCATTCACGATCGGAATCGGTGGTGGCACCGGCGCAGGGAAATCATCATTGGCGGCACAGCTGCTGAAACAACTCCATTTCTCTGCGTACCATCTTTGCACAGATCGGTATCTTCGAAATATGGACGACCTGCCTAAAACCGCCACGGGTTTGCCTGAAATGGATTGTCCCGAGTCATTCCACCTGGACGAACTGCGTCAACATATTCAGCAACTGCAACGAGGCGAGACCACCTATCTGCCCATCTATGACCATCACACGCACCAGCGGAGTCCTATGTCCGAAGGCGTTGATGCTCCTCAAGTCTTGATCGTCGAGGGTATTATGGCGCTGGTGGATGCGTCCTTGCGCGGCTTGTTTAACCTGAAGATAGCCGTGGACACGGACGCCCGGGTTCGTATGATCCGGCGATTTGAAACCGATCTGAATGACCGTGAATTAACCACCATCCAAATCAAGCGAAGGTTGGTGGAGAGTGTCATTCGCGCAGAGGAACAATTAATTCTCCCTGCGAATCATTTCGCGGACATGACAGTGGATGGGCATCAGAACTTTCAATCCATCATCAACCAATTGCAGGATCACCTGACAGCGTTTTTCAGCACCGGAACCACGAATTAAACCACAAGGAGCGCCATCATCCTTATTCCCCACACGCATACCGGCTGGATTGAAGTGATCGCCGGTCCCATGTTCAGCGGAAAAACCGAAGAACTCATTCGCCGAATGCGGCGGGTACAAATTGCCCGTCAGAATCTGGTAATCGTTAAACCCGCTGTGGATACCCGCTACAGCGAGAACCATATTGTCTCCCACAGTCAGCTCCGGGTCGAATCCCAAACCGTAAAATCATCTGGTGAAATCCTGAAATTGGCGAAACATGCCCAGGTCGTGGGAATAGATGAAGTCCAATTTTTCGATAAAGGCATTCTTGAGGTGTGCAGAATCCTGGCGCGACAACGCAAACGCGTAATTGTCGCCGGCCTGGACAAGGACTTCCGCGGCCAGCCGTTTGGTCTCATGCCGCACCTGATGGCGGAAGCGGAATTCGTCACCAAAACCGTGGCAATCTGCGTTATTTGCGGTAATCCGGCCGGATTCACTCAACGGCTGGTGGCATCGAAAGAGCAGGTGTTGATCGGGGAAACCGACAGCTATGAAGCCCGCTGCCGAAATTGCTTCGAAGCACCGCCGGAGGAGGAATAAGCATGCACCGATTTATAGGAATTCTGGGAATCATTGCCATCCTTGGACTGGCCTACGCCATGTCCAACAATCGCAAGCAAATCGACTGGAAATTGGTGCTGTGGGGAATTGTGCTTCAGGTGGGGTTTGCTGCATTCATCCTGATGACGCCCGTTGGACGACCATTTTTCGGCTGGGTGGACACCATCATTCGCGGATTGCTGAGTCTGTCTGACAAGGGCAGCGATTTTCTGTTCTCCTCGTATGTGACGGGACAAGTGGAAGCACCACTCATGAACTTTGCGTTTCGTGTATTGCCCACCATCATCTTTTTCTCGGCACTAATGGCCGGGGCTTACCATCTGGGCATCATGCAATGGATCGTCAAATGGATCGCCCGGGGAATGCAGAAGACATTGGGAACCTCCGGCTCGGAAACCCTCAGCGCATCTGCCAATATTTTTGTGGGTCAGACAGAATCTCCGCTACTGATCCGTCCATTTATTAAAGGCGCTACCAAATCTGAGCTCATGGCCATTATGACCGCCGGGTTCGCCACGGTTGCCGGTGGCGTAATGGCATTGTATGTGAAAATGTTGTCAGACATTCCCGGCATCGCCGGACATCTGATGGCGGCGTCCATTATGAGTGCCCCGGCCGCGTTGGTAATCGCTAAAATCATTTACCCCGAGACGGAGGATTCGCTTACTGCAGGTGACTTGAAAATGGACGTGAAGCGCATGGATACCAATCTGGTGGAAGCGGTGGGGCGCGGCGCTACGGATGGCATGACGCTGGCTTTGAATGTTGCCGCCATGTTGGTGGCATTCGTCGCTTTGATTGCCGGGGTCAATGTTTTGCTGGGACTGGCAGGGTTGAGCCTGGAACAGATTCTGGGTTGGATCTTCAGCCCGTTAGCCTGGACCATGGGCGTGCCCTGGCAGGAAGCAGGCACGGTGGGTTCGTTAATGGGACAAAAACTGGTACTCACGGAATTAATCGCCTACTCGAACCTTTCCGAGATTTTGACCTCGGCTGGTAATCCGTTGTCAGTGAAATCGGAAATCATCGCCTCTTACGCGCTATGCGGATTCGCCAATTTCGCTTCGGTGGGAATTCAGATTGGCGGGATTGGCGGAATTGCACCGTCCCGGCGTGGTGATCTGGCGGCACTGGCATTTCGGGCGATGTTCGGAGGCGCGCTGGCATCGTGGCTCACCGCAAGTTTGGCCGGATTAATGCTATAGACTTACCGACCGTGATGTGAAAGCCGGTTTGATAACATAACATTGCAATTAATTTATGCTCCTTGATCAAATGAAGTACGGCAATAATAATCAGAAGGATTTACAGCGATGCGGTTAATATTTATGGGACCTCCCGGCGCCGGAAAAGGGACACAAGCCGGGCGAATTACCGCTGAATACAACTACCTGCACCTTTCCACCGGAGATATCCTCAGAGCTCACCGGAAAAAGGGAACCGAATTAGGTCAGCAAGCCCAATCCTACATGGCGGCCGGTGAGTTGGTTCCCGATGACCTGATTTTGAAAATGGTTGCGGCTGAATTTGAACGGCCGGAAATCGAAAACGGGTTCATCCTGGACGGATTTCCCCGCACAGTCGCTCAGGCCGATGCGTTAGATGAGGTTTTAAAGGAAACGGGCAAAACGCTGGATTTTGTTCTTGTAATGGACGTGCCGGATGAAGAATTGGTCGCCCGCCTGACTGCCCGGCGAACCTGCCGCACCTGCGGGCGCAGCTATCATCTCACCTTTAATCCGCCCAAGACCCCGGGTGTATGCGATGTGGATGGAGGTGAGCTATACCAACGTGACGATGACAAGGAAACCACGGTCCGAAATCGGCTGGCTGTTTATATGCGCCAGACCCAACCGCTGATAGAGCACTACACCAAACAAGGACTTGTCCGTCATATAGATGGCGTGGGTAGTGTGGATGAGGTCTTTAGTCGAATCCGGAAAGTGCTGGAATCTCACTCACACACTGATTAAATCAATTCCACTCATGTTTAAATTGGGCGTTACCGGCAGCATTGGAGCAGGCAAAAGTACCGTCACCCGACGTCTGGCTGAATTGGGTGCGGTGGTAAGCAACTCTGATGACCTGGCGAAATCCATTCTTTTCAGTGATGCTGAAATTCAACGCCTGCTGGTGCGCCGGTTTGGTACAGAAATTCTGGATGACTCGGGACATCTGAGCCGGGAAAAACTGGCTGCGGCAGCATTCCAGGATAAGGCGGGGCAGGATTTTCTGAATGAATTGTTGCATCCACGGGT
>JAIPJQ010000139.1 GCA_021734065.1 Fidelibacterota bacterium
CCAGGTGAAAGCGCAGGATGACTCAGGCGCTGTGGACACATCACCCGCCATGCTGACTCTCCCGGTAGCCAATCAACCGCCGGAAATTGAGTGGGCGGTGAATGCCAATCCCGGTGTCACCGATCCCAATGTGGAACACGTAACCTTCCCGACCCGCACATTCGTGTGGACAGTAAGTGATCTGGATGGTGTGGAAACCATCAGCCGGATTCGCTGGGCGCTGGATGATACAACAAACTGGAATTACATCGCCGGTGACGCTACCAGCAAAACGCTGCGTGAGATTCCGGTGGGCTACCACACCTTTTATGTTCAGGCCATTGACACCGCCGGTGCCAAAAGCAATCTCCTCATGTACCCCGATTCTGTCGACAACACCACTGCCAATGGCTGGCGGGTGCGGGAGCCGGTGGGTGATGTGCTCTTGGTGGATGATTTTGAAGATGATACTGGATATACTCGCGATTTTTACACCACAATTCTCGATTCGCTCTATGGCGTCTCTAACTACACCATTTATCAGGCTCGTGATGGCGTCAAGGCCTTCCCTACAAGTGTCACCGACCAAACAGCACTGTTTGGTTACTTTAAAACCATTATCTGGTATCATGTAAACAAGGAGCCTCGCATAATCGATGTTGATCAGGCACTCCGCACTTTCCTGGAAAACGGGGGAAATATCTTTGTCTCATCGCTACGGACGGATCCATCCTATACTTTTACTTCAATCGATTCCATAAAATTGATGAGTAGTATGCGCAGGCTCTCCGGTAATTTAACGCTGGATTTCATCGATCCAGTTACCACTGATTCAACAGTCATACTTCCTCAATTCGAACTCAAAACGGAGGTAAACTACACGATTGCCTATAATGTATATTGCTTTTGGCCCGGGTTACTTGATTTTGGCGCTACAGCAAAGACTCTGATTAGATTACGCGAACCCCGAAATCAATTTGAGAATTGGACTGGCACCCCCCCAGTTGCTGAATTGTTTCAACCCACGCCTACCAGTGGTAAGTCTGTATTCATGTCCCTGCAATTCAATCGTTTCACAGCAAACAACAATACATACCAAGTCATGGACTTCATCCTGAATCAGGTTTTTGAATAGTGCGGATGTCTTCCACCATAGTAAAACTTTTCGCCGGGCTACTGCTCTGGGCTGGCACAATCCTGGCCCAACCGGGCGGTATTATCCGCGGCACGGTCACGGAAGCATCGTCAGGAACACCGCTACCCGGTGTGAATGTGATGCTGAAAGGAACCTATTACGGTGCCGCCACCGATATGGATGGCCGGTTTGAGGTACGGGGAATGAGTCCCGGAACTTATGATGTACAATTTTCCATGATGGGCTATAAAGTGGTGCTAAAAACCGGCGTGAAGGTCACCGCCGGCGTGCCGGTGGAGTTGGACATTCATCTGGAAGAAACCACGCTGGCTCTGGGACAGGAGATTGTGGTAGAAGGTAAACGACCGCTGCTGGAGGTTGACCAGACTGCTTCCAGTGTGCGGATTACATCCGACGACCTGAGATCCAAAATCGTGAACAATGTAGAGGATGTGCTCAGCGAACAGGCCGGTGTTTCCACCGTGGATAATGAAATCCACATCCGGGGCGGGCGTGTGGACGAAAGCATGTTCATCGTGGATGGCATGTCCGTGAAGGACCCGCTCTCCGGCTATTCCAATAATCTCTATGTAAATGTGGATGCCATTGAGGAACTGGAGGTGGTTACCGGCGGGTTTAACGCCGAATACGGACAGGCCATGTCGGGGATCGTAAATATTAAGATCAAAGAGGGCTCGCCGGAATATCACGGAACCTTCACCTACTCGGGAGACCATTTCGGGCTGTCCACCACCCCCTGGCAAAACTTCAACACCGACCGGGTGGAATTCACACTCAGTGGCCCTGAAATTCTCACCACCACGCTGGGTAAGCTGGGAGTAACATTACCCGGCAAGTGGAGCTTTTTCGCCAATGGCTACACCAAACTCAGTGACACCTATCTGCCCACGGCGGAAAATTTAGCACCCACCCACACCTGGATGACCTCTCTGGCACCGCGGGAGGAAAATGACTGGCACGGTCTGTACAAACTTACCTGGCGCCTGAACCCCAAACAGAAACTCAGCCTCTCCTATGACCGGTCGTTGAATATCAACCAGGGCTATTTCATGTCCCGGTTTCAGGGGAATCGGTATTACCCCTACGACTATCAAAATGTGCTGGATCATTATAATACACTCACCAAAGAGACGATTCTCACCACCAGCATCTGGACCCACACAATGTCGCCCCGGTTTTTCTATGAGGTGACCGTGGGCCGATTTTTCACCAATCTGCACAGCGCCGCGGAAAACAAGCCCTGGTCTGACTATATCCAGACCACCGATCAGGAACCCATTCATTATTCCCAATTCAATCCCGACGGCGATATCAGCATCCGGTTTGGCGATGAGTTTTGGGACTACGGGAATCCACCGGAGTGGTACGACTATTTTTCCGATAATCTCTCCGGTTCCATTGATGTGAATTACCAGCCTTCCTACCGCCACAGTTACAAGGCCGGATTCAAGCACCAGCGCAGTGAAATTCAGGTGATTGACATTGACTCACCCTGGCTGGGTGAATCGGGACTGGGCCGCAATTATGATTTCTACAATGCCACCGCGTACAACGGCTCCTTCTATTTCCAGGACAAAATCACCTTTGACGGCATGATCGCCAATCTGGGCGTTCGGTATGACTATTGGTTCCCGGGGAAATATCTGGAAAATGCCGTGGCTGACAGTGGCGTGGTTACCATCACGGATGCTGCCCGGGCGAAATTCTATCAGGACACGTTTAAATTTCTGGGCTACCGGGGTAAAGGCCATCTGAGTCCGCGGGTGGGCATTTCCCATCCCGTTACCGATTCAGATGTGCTGTATTTCAACTATGGCCATTTCAGTCAGCTCCCCACCTACAACTATGTTTACGCCAAGCTCCGAGCCAATGCCGAAGCCACTTATCAGCTCTTTGGGAATCCCAATCTGAATCCCAAGACCACCGTGGCTTATGAAATCGGGCTGAAGCACAAGTTTGACGAAAATCAGGTTATTGAATTCAAGGCATTTTACAAGGATATGTTTGATTACGAAACCAGCCAGCGGGTCACCATGTTCAATCCCCGGCTGGGTCACATCAGCTATCTCATTTATATCAATATGGATTATGCCCGGTCGCGGGGAATTGAGATAAAATTCAAACGCCGCTTTGCCCGCTATTTTTCCACCGATGCCAATTTAAGTTACAGTATTACCACCGGGAAAAGCTCTACCCCACTGGACAATCTGCTGGTGGAAGCCGGCCGGCTGGATGAAAAACCTCTGGGTGAAAATTACCTGGCCTGGGATCGTCCCGTGCGCTTTTTCACCAACCTCAATTACACCGTGGGTCCCAACGACAATTTGCGCTTTTTCGGTGTGCCCATGCCCCGGAACTGGAGTGTGAGCGCCCGGATTGATTACGAAAGCGGAAAACGCTACACGCCCATGACCCAGGTGGTCTTGCGGGAAGAAAATGGCCAGCTCTATTATGACGGGATATCCAGTAGCGACAAACCCTATTCCACGCTGGCGCCTCCGTTAACAACCGTAGATCTGAAATTGAATAAATATTTTGATGTGAATGGCCTGGAATGGCGGGCTTTCTGGACGATTAACAATCTGTTTAATATTCGTCACCCCCGCTCCATCAATCCTTTTACCGGAGAGGGTTATGATCCGGGAGATATTATTGGCTATACATACATCAGCCGGCCGGATCCACGCCTGGATCCCAGCCGGTACCGCTCGCCACGATCCATGGAATTTGGGGTGACGCTGAGATGGTAGGTTTTCTCTATAAGGGGCTAAAGCCCCGTTTGAGTGGTGTCTTCCATACCCCACAACCTCAAGCGCGTGGCAACGGAGGACATTCCGCAGCCCCGGATTTGGCTTACGCTACTTCGCTTAATCCAGGAAATCGTCCGACTATTGATTCCGTAGCTCCGGGCTTCAGCCCGGAGACACAATTAACCCAAAAAGTTGGGGCTTCAGCCCCTTACCGGTTCATCATATCCCTCTTCCTTCTGACACTTCTCCTACTTTCCCAACCCCTTCACGCCCAAGACCACTCCAACTTCTTCCCCATCCTGGGTGGTCAACGTGCCGGTACTTCCGCATACACATTCCTGAAAATCGGCGTGGGCGCCCGGGCGCTGGGAATGGGTGGCGCTTACGTGGCCATCGCCAATGACGCTACCACCCTGTTCTGGAATCCGGCCGGTTTGGTTCAAATTGATGAAAAACGCAGCATGACCGCCGATCACAACGAATGGGTCGCCGGGATTCAGCACGAGAATTTGGGCATTGTATGGCAATTTGGCGGGATCTATGGGATTGGAATATCCGCCTCAGCGCTCCACACAGACCCCATGGAGATTACCACTGAATATCAACCCGGAGGCACCGGCGCTTATTTCAATTACGGGGATGTGATGGCCGGACTTTCCTTCGCCATGAAAATGACCGACCGCTTTTCCTTCGGCGTTACCGGTAAACTGGTAGATGAACAACTGGCTGAACTCCACATGGTGAATACGCTTTTTGATCTGGGCACCTATTATTACACCGGCTTTCAAAAATTACGCTTCGCTGTTTCACTGGTGAATTTCGGCACACCCGCCGCACCAAAAGGGGAATATACCTACACGGACATTAATGACGTCCAGCAAACCGAATCTTACGCCGATTTCGCGCCGCCCACGATTTTCCGACTGGGAATCGCCAATGAATGGCTCAATTCACCCCACGCCCAATTCACCACCAGCGTTCAGCTCAATCATCCGGTGGACAATGCGGAAAATATCAGTTGTGGCGCAGAATTCAGTCTGAAAGAGATGCTCTATCTCCGGGGCGGATATCAATCCAACATGGATGCGGAAACCTGGTCAGTGGGATTCGGGATTCATCTGGCCGTGCTGCAGGTGGATTACGCCTACACCGACATGCGCGACTTGAACAATGCCCAACGGTTCAGTCTGGGGTGGGCTTTCTGATGCTTTTTCTGCAACGCATACGTGCTGATATACGGACAGTTGTCACCACTACACTGCTTTCCCTGGTGCTGGTAAGTTGCGGCACCAAATGGGATTTGCCAACCACCGGCAATTCCGATGACAACACCTTTGGCGCCGGCGATACCACCTACATTCGGATCAGTCCCGACTGGTCCGGAACCAATGGGTACACCTTCGCCAATCCGTGGGATGTAATCGTGGGCCGGGATGGGTATATCTTCGTAGCCAACCACACACCGCCGGGTATCCAGGTGCTGAATGGCGCCGGAAATATGATCACCACCGACGCTTATGGGAACGATTTTACCCCCCTCAGTGAATTGAGCCGATCACCGTACGCCATTTCACAGGACAGCCGTCTGAATCTGTTTATCACCGATAGCACCAATCAGGTATGGGTCTGGAATCAATACGCCAAAAATGTGGGCATTAGGACGTTGGTAACGGCCATTCAATTCGACAATGACGGCTGGGTCAGCGATCTGGATTCGCTGGCGGAAATATTTACAGCTTACGGCGCTGCCACAGAGCAACATATGGACTCAATTGTCACAACCACCACCGGACTGGATGAATGGCTGGGGGTGCGCCCGTTCTGGGATGGCAATTCCACGGCAGACTCATTGAATGCCGCTCATTATTACCTGGGCGCCGATACCACCCGCTTTGTGAGTGTCACCGCCAGCTCGGATGGTTCTGATTTCTGTTATGTGGCGGACGCGGCATCCGACGCCATTTTGAAAATGTCCTATCGACGGGCGGCGCTGGCATTAACCAATGAAGATCAGCTCCTTTTTCTCTATCGCGGCAAAATTTCAGCCCGGACAGCGTCACACGGT
>JAIPJQ010000016.1 GCA_021734065.1 Fidelibacterota bacterium
GATATAAATCTGATCATGGATTACCGAATACAACACATATATATAAAAGGTGTCCATTGTAATTAGGTACTAAACTGAAGAGGCTGGAATTACCAGCCTCAATAATTGCTCCGGAGGAGAGACTCGAACTCCCAACCTAGTGGTTAACAGCCACCCGCTCTACCATTGAGCTACTCCGGATCGATCATGCGCTTGATTTGAAAAAAGCGGCGCAAATATAGACCCACGCACTGCACCTGTCAAATGAAAAACATTTTGCCCTGTTTAGAGTTCGTCAAATGCCTTTTTCAACCGATCATAAGTCTCAGTCAGTCCCTGAACCATTACCTTGGTGTGGCCGGTGACGGGCATGAAATTGGTATCACCCGCCCAGCGGGGGACAATATGGAAATGGAGATGTTCCGCGATTCCTGCCCCGGCGATTTTCCCTTGATTCACACCCATGTTAAATCCCTCCGCCCGCATGGTTTTCCGTAAAATTCCAACGGTTTTCTGCACCAGCGCCATCACCTCCGTAAGCGTTTCCAGCGGGAGCTTCTCCAGTGAATCCACATGCTCATAAGGCGCGATCATCAGGTGACCATTGTTGTAGGGGTAGAGGTTCATTAGGATGAATGCATGTTCTCCCCGGTAGAGGACAAGGTTCCTACGGTCATCCTCGTTCGGTTGGCATTTATCACAAAAAATGCATCCCTGATCCTCAGCTTTATCTGAAAGGATGTATTCCATTCGCCAGGGAGCCCAGAGTTTATCCAATTGAACCTCGTATTGTTTAAATGCGCCGGGTAGCGCCCTTCGACCCCGCTACGCTCCGGTTCGCCTCGGGCAGGCGAAGCTCAGGGAGACGCCACCCGGACCAGTTTGCGGATTATTCTTCTTCTCTTGCGGCTTTGGTGGCAGCAATGATCTTCTGTTCTTCGTCCCGGGGGACTTCTTCGTAATGGCTGAATTTCTGCCGGTGAGAAGCTTTTCCCTGGGTGATGGAACGCAGCACCGTGGAGTATTTGTACAAATTAGCCAGCGGTACTTTGGCTTTTAATACCTGAAAATGGCCATCGGTATCCATGCCTCCGATGCGTCCCCGTCGGGCGGTAATATCACCCATCACATCGCCCATGAATTCCTCAGGAACCGATACCTCAATATCAAAAATCGGTTCCAGCAGACAGGGCTTTGCCTGGAGGAAAGCCTCTTTGAATGCCGCTTTTCCGGCGATCTGAAAGGCAATGTCCTTGGAGTCCACCGGATGCATTTTGCCATCATAAAAAACAGCTTTCACATCCACCACCGGGTAACCAGCCAGTGGGCCGTTCTGAGCCATGGCTTTCACACCTTTTTCCACTGAAGGTACGAACCCGCGGTCCACATTCTGACCCACCAAAGTCTCTTCGAAGACCAGGCCTTCACCACGCGGCAACGATTCTACCCGCATCCACACTTCAGCAAACTGACCGGCACCGCCGCTCTGTTTTTTATGACGATATTTGGATTCACTGCTACCCTTAATGGTCTCACGATAGGCGATTTTCGGCTCCACCATGAGTACATCGACTTTGTAGCGGTCTTTCAGTTTGTTGAAGGCGATTTGCAACTGCAATTCACCCTGACCACTGATAATGGTCTGTCCCAATTCCGGATCCACTTCATAGAAGAAGGTGGGGTCTTCATCGTGGAGCATCACCAATCCGGCACTGATTTTTTCCTCTTCGCCCTTGGCCTTGGCTACAATCGCGGCCTGGATGTTTGGCGGGGGATATTCCACCGGTTTGATCACCATGGGTGATTTGGGGTGGGAGAGGGTGTCGCCGGTGTGTGTGTCTTTCAGCTTAACCGTGGCACCAATATCACCGGCCATGAGAGCGCTGATCTCGTGACGATCATGGCCATTGACGATATAAATATGCCCCAGGCGCTCTGTGGTGTTCCGGGATTTATTTACCAGGTCCATATTGCTTACTACTTTTCCGGAATAGACCCGGAAAAAACTCAATTCACCCACATGAGCTTCACTGGAGGTTTTGAAAACATAAGCAGCGCAATTGCCGTTCTCATCGCAGGTCAGCTCGGTATCTTCCTCGGTAACTTCCGGCAGGACTTCAGCTGGTGCGGGTACATATTTTTCAAAAATTTCCAACAGGCGGGTCACGCCCGTCATGGCAGCAGCAGCGGTACAAAATACGGGGAAGATCTGTTTATGGATAATGCCATCCCGCAATCCGGCCCGCAGGTCATCTTCACTTAATGAACCCTCTTCAAAGTATTTTTCCATGAGGCTGTCATCGGTCTCGGCTACCTGTTCCACCAGTTCCAGATGGAGTTGGTCCACTTCGTCTGTCAGATCGGCGGGAATATCTTCCTGGGTATATTTCCCGGATTTTGTGTCGAATACCAGCACTTTTTTGCGAATAATATCGGCAATTTTATGAAAACCAACACCTTCCCCGATGGGGATTTGAAGCAAGGTCACATGATTGCCAAAACTTGTTTTCAGCTCATCGAACGCGCCCCGAAAATTCACATGCTCTTTATCCAGCATGTTAATTACAAAAATTCGGGGAATCTTGAATTGTTCACAGAAGTTCCACATCACCTCCGTGCCCATTTCCAGTCCGGATGTACCGCTCACGGAGATCAGTCCCACATCAGCCACCCGGACAGCACTCAGGGCATCACCGACAAAATCAGAAGCGCCGGGAGCGTCTAAAATATTGAATTTGGAACTGTTCCACTCCACGGTGAGCAGGGAGGTGCTGATGGAATGTTGTCGCTCAATTTCCGCTGCCAGGTAATCAGATTTGGTATTGCCTTCATTCACATTGCCCAACCGGGTGGTTGCGCCGGTGGCATACAGCATCGCCTCCACCAGTGTGGTTTTACCGGTGGCAGCGTGGCCTACAATGGCAATGTTACGGATATCCTTTACATGATACTCTTTCATGACCTTCCTCCTCGTGGAACAGGTTTTGGTGATATTTTATCAGTTTGAATGATTGAGAGGGGAGCTACTATGGATAATAAAATCAGCATATTGTATGACTGCATTGGCGCGTAAATCTATTGACAGACCCCGCGCCCCCGCAGGGACAACTGGCGTTTTCGCCCCGGTTTGAACCGGAGCTGTCCTCCTCTATTATCAATCACGGTTTGCATGGCGGTCATATTCATTCAAAAATCATTCCGAAATCTTATCAATTACTCCCGGGCTGATATCGCGCCAGAATCAGGGTCACATCATCCTTCAGGAGATTGCTCTTGGTGAACTGATAGATCCGCTCCAGGAGGGTTGAGCCGATGACATCCACCGCGGAAGCCAGGTTTTCCTGCACGCAGTCGATCACACCCTGTTCGTCAAACAATTGGCGCGAGGGATCAATGGCCTCGGTGGCGCCGTCCGTGTACAGCACGATTAAATCTTCTTTCATGAGCGCCACTTCCGCCACCGGGTAATCCGCATTTTTATCCGCACCCAGGATAGGCCCGCCCACCTCCAGGCGATCCCAGGTTCCGTCCCGGTGGAATATCATGGGAGGGGGATGTCCCGCATTCACATAATTCAAAACCCCGCGCTCCAGGTCCACTCTGCTGAGGAAAAAGGTGATCTCGCGGCTCACCTCCAGATTTTCCGTGAGCTGCCGGTTCAATACCTGCATCACCTCACCCAGTATTTTGCTGGATTTAATCTCACTCTGGTAGGCGGCGTAAAAGTTCGACATGAGCAGCGCGCCGGGAATGCCTTTTCCCACCACATCGCCAATGGCCAGGAGGAATTTCTGGTCACTTTCGGATTTCAGGTCATAAAAATCACCGCTGATCTGCATGGAGGGGACGAACTGAAGGTTAAATTCCATCTCTGGATGGTTGGGCAGATCGCCCGGCAGGAGGGAGCGCTGGATTTGTTCCGCCCGGTCCATATCTTCGCCGAAACGATTTTCGATCATACGGGAATGCAGGTCAAGATTCTCCATGGCGACACCAGATTGTGTGGCGATGGTTTCCAAAAATTGCTGATCCTCCAGCGTGAAGGCGGCGATACGGTTGGATTCCAGATTCACTGCGCCCCAGCAACTATTGCCCGCCACAATGGGTACGCACAATTCGGAGCGGGTTTCGTTGCGACCCGAAATGTAGGATTTGTCCTTACGAATATCCCGGGCCAGGAAGGGCTTCCGCGTGGCGATACATTTACCCACAATGCCCCGTCCGATTTTCAATTTTAACGGATTGAGTCGTCGCCGGTCGTACCCGCGCTGAATGAACTTATCAATGGTCACCTCATCTTTTGCCGTGAGAAACACACCACAGGCATCGAAGGGCATGACCCGATCCAGTTGATCCAGAATGGTATTGAACAATGCGGCCTGGCTGGCGGAGGAATTCATCCGCTCGCTGATGGTGGCCAGGATATTCTTCTTATCCGCCTCCATTTCCAGTCGATAAGCCAGTTTCTTCACATCCAGCGTCACCGCGATCTGGTCAATGGTTTGGGGAAACGCGGCACCCAACCGCCGGGTAAGCATTTCATTGGGAATGCGATTCACCAGGATAAATCCGGTCAGAAGTCCCTGGGTGCGCAGGGGAATGGCGTAGCGGAAGAGCTTGAAGCTCTGGTAGCTCATGGCAGAGTCAGACTGGTCATCCAGGGCCAGATCTTCGATGCTGTAATTCACCGGTATGATGTAATTTTTATCTTCCCGCAGCGTCACCGGCAGCGGGTGATCCAATTCGCACTGAATCCCTTCCAATACAATGGGCGCGGGGGCGGTGGCAGCTTCAATGCGATACACACTGCCCTGTTTAACGAAAATGGCCATGACATCAATATTGAAAATGTCCAACAGCGCTTCTTTTATCTCTGCCAGCATTGCCTGGTAGGTCTCCGCCTCCCGTACATGGCTTACCAATTGGCGCAGCCGCTGGTGGCGGTCGAAATAACTGGGTGCCAGAATCCTCAGAACCGATTTGACCACGCCGGACTGCAGGGTACGGAAAACCACCACGATGCCCGTGGACTGGACGATCAGCGCCCAGATCATGTGCTGGTCAAATCCGATAACACCATGCACCAATGCCGTCCAGACTGACAGGATAATGACCAGGATGAAACCGGATACGATTTGCTCAGTCCAGCGCATGATTATCCATAGCCTCCCGGCGCTCGTTCTCGGCGCGGATATCGTCCAACATTTTGCGCACTTCCGGCAGCAGGTAATGACTTTCAATCAGTTTCGGGTCCATTTCCGCGAAAACCCGGGCGAAGGCGTAGTTCTGGTGGTTTAAGGGCGCGGCAGCGTTGATGATGATCTGCTTGTCACGATCCACCCGACAGGCACCACCGCGGAAATCACCTTTTTCGTAGCGTACCGTGTAGCCCATTTTTTCGGCCAGCGCTTCAAAAGCAGTTTTGATTGCGTCCGGTTTCACGGTCAGAGCAATTCCTCTCGATTTTGTCGATCCAGTTCGTCCACCACATGCTTCACATCTTCCGAATCACCACGCCGCACGATCATGAGCGCGTCCGGTGTATCAATGACGATGAGTCCGTCGATTCCCACCAGGGATACGGCGCGATTTCCCGTCAGAACCAGGTTGTTGGAGCTATCGCGCATGAGCACATCGCCCTGGACTACATTGCCATTGTCATCCTTGCGGCTGATTTCATAAACCGCGTCCCAGGAGCCTACATCATTCCAAGGATAATCCACCTTGACCACCCACACATTGTCCGCTTTTTCCATAATGCCGTAATCCACCGACTCACTGCGCAGGGTCGCCCATTCGATGGTGAGGACCGATTCAAATGCTTTGTTTCCCATTGCTTCCCGTATGTTCTTCAGGCTGTCGTACAGCTCGGGGATATATTTTTCAATGGCGTCCAAAATGGCCGGGGTGGTCCAGACAAACATGCCGCTGTTCCACAGAAAATCGCCGCTTTTCAGAAATGCCCGGGCAGTCTCCGGATTGGGCTTTTCTGCGAAGGTTTTCACCGGGAAGGCGGATTTCACCTGATGGTTGGCGTCGCTGAATTGAATATAGCCGTACCCGGTGGCCGGACGGGTGGGAACCACACCGAAGGTGATGAGGCCATAGGTCTCTTGCGCCACCGCGATCCCTTCGTGCAGGTAGTTCACAAATTTCTCCGTGTCACCCACCAGATGGTCGGCGGGAAATACACCCATCACCGCGTTTTTGTCCCGATTGTGGACATACACGGCTGCCAGCCCGATGGCCGGCGCTGTATTTTTCCCCGCTGGTTCGATAATGATATTCTCTTCCGGTAGTTCGGGAATCTCTTCCCTAATCCCTTCTTCCTGTTCCGAATTGGTCACGATCAGAATTCGTCCAATGTCGGTTAAATGTTTTAATCGCTCAACCGTGAGCCGCAACATACTCTGTTCATCCGTAATATTGAGCAATTGTTTAGGGTGTTTTTTGCGGCTTTGGGGCCAGAAACGCTTGCCGACGCCACCGGCCATAATCACAGCATAAAACGACATAAGCACCCCTCAATCTATTTTTTTAATCTGTTCATCCTGTTTGTAAAAGGACACGCCGTGTTTAGGTAACTTCAGGTGAGGTTCCGGGTGTATCCACGCAAGCGGGAATTTCTCTTCTTCGCCGGGTGACAGATTCCGTCGAAAGCTCTTGTTTTGACGGTTCAACTCGGGGAATCCTCAGTTTTTTCTGTCGAATGGCGTAACCTATCCAATCCAGTCCGCCCTTCAAAGACCATTTCCACCGGACCGGTGAGCCAATAGCGATCATCCCGGTAGTCAACAGACAGTACGCCGCCGGGAAATTCCAGCGACACCGGCCAGCCCTGGGGGTGTGTGGTTGTGAGGTACAGCGCCACCGCGGTAGCGCCGGTTCCGCACGCCAGGGTCTCCGCATCCACACCACGCTCAAAGGTGCGTACCTTATGGACCTCCACACCTATTTCCAAAAAGTTGATATTTGCCCCCCGGGGGAATCGCTCTGACACGCGGCTCAGGGGGTAGCCCATTTCGTTCACCGGCGTATCCGCCACCGAATCAACCGGAAGCACCAGATGGGGCACTCCTGTATTCATAAGTGCGGCTTTCTGTCCGTCAATCTCCACATCCTGTCGTTCCGGATTCACCAGAATCTCAATCCAGATGCCGCTGTCATCTATGCGATAGCCATGCGCACCATCATCAGCCAGAAATTGTCCTGTGCGTTGCGGAATGTCCAGCCGTTGGGCGAAAGCACACAGAGCCCGGGCGCCATTCCCGCACATCTCTCCCCGGGAGCCGTCGGCATTGAAATAAACCATCCGGTAATCATATTCCGGATCACCTTCCAAGAGCAAGATACCATCGGCTCCGATACCGAAATGACGATCACACAATTTCCGGATCTGCCACGCCTTCAATTCCAGCAATCCGGAGAGATTGTCCATGATGACAAAATCGTTACCCGCCGCGCTATATTTGAAAAAAGATAGCATAGGCACAGTTATTTAATCTCCAAAAAATCCCAGAGCCCCACATCATAATCCCACCGCGCCCGAATGGGAAACATATCCGGAAATACCCAGAATGGTTCCGCTGCAGCGTGTACGGCAAAGCCACCGTGGTCGTACTGTTGGTTGGAATTGATGTCCTGATAAGCCCACCCGGTGTACTCACCCGCGTACAGGTCCGGCACCGTCGTGGCAACACCCGAAGGAAGCACTGTTTCGGTTACACCCCGGGGACCTTGCAAAACCAATCTCAGGGTTTCCCCGGAATTTTGTGTGATGATCAATTGGCCCAGAGAATCGGGCGAGATGGTTCGCAATTTTCCGGAATACACACTGTCAGCCAGGGTTTCCTGCCGCCAGCCACGCACCGGTTTGGCTAAAAATTTCCATTGCAGATCCCTTCCCGCCGGTAGTAGCGAATCCGGTGTGAAAACCGCCTGCATGGTGTGGGACAGTTTAACAGTCCCCGGAAGGTCCACTGTGTCCGGGCCGGTTGTTCTCAACGAAAAAAGACTATCCGGGAATTGGTTTACAGGCAGGGAAAACTGCATGGTAATGTGGCTCTCTGGTGTGGGCAATACAGTCGTTGCTCCATTTTCAAAACGCACAGCGAGTAGTTCCATCTCCACTGAGTCCCGGCGCGTTGCAGATTGAATCCCAAGCGTGTCACTGTTGAGTTGAGTGCCGGTGGTATCGGTGAACTGTTGCACCCACAGGGAACTCTCTTCGGTGGTCAGCGGAATGGTACTATGGACCAAAATACTGTATTCATCTGTGGCCACCGGCGCGATACCCAGCAATTCAATGGGTTGGCCATTCACCAGAATTTTCACATCCCGCGGTGTACGAATGGCTGCTACGGGTCGGTTGAAACGCAGTCGCAACAGGGTGGGTGAGAGGGCTCGGGCACCCAGCAGAGTGAGCTTTTCCGGTGGGAGCATGACCGGGCGAATTCGGATTTCCGTAATGGCTGAATCGGGCTGGGGATAAACCGTGGTAGAATGGGGTCGGCCGAAAAAATCACCTGCATCCATTCTGCCATTCTGATTTTTATCCCAGTGATAGAACAGCATGTAGGGGCGCTCAACCAGATAGGGCAGGGTGAAATAACCGGAATCGCTGGGTTGAAAAACATATTCAGCATGGAATGAACGCAGACTATCCAGCGAACGGGTCGTATTTTCATACAACAATAAATCCCCTTTGCGACGCACATCTTTATCACCCACCACCAGTCCGCCTAACACCCCATTGTCAATTCGATTTCCCGTGGAAAATGCCAGAATGAATGTGCCGTCCAGCCCGTTTTGACGCAGGTCGGTGGCCGTTTTATCCAATGTCACCAGATAGGTTTGATCCGCCCGTAACGGGGTATTGAATTTTATCTTCGCCTTCCGCCAACTGGTTTTGATCTCGAAACCACCCTCCGGTTCAGGCGTCACCCGTACTGCGTGGCGAACCGAGGCTGGTACCATTTTTTCGCTGAAGACAAGATTCACGGTGGTGTTCGCAGGGACATTGGTTGCGGTCGGTTCAGGTAAGCTGAAAATCACAGCAGGTGGCGTGGTGTCCGGCGGACCGCCGGTGAGAGCACCTTCGCTGGCACAGCGGTACAATAAACCCATTCCTAGAAATGTCGCAAGCGCCAGGAGTTGATGTTTATGTTGAATTTTCATGAGAGTGACGCTACCGCTTCGGGTCTGTCCAGTATAATTGGCAGACGCGTTTTCAGGGACATGCAGGCGGGTGTGATTTCTGCTGAGTACACCAGGATCTGTACACCTGCTTCCGGTGCATCTGCAAGTGTTTGGGCAAAGGCGGGATCCCGTTCCCATTGGGGCATAAACAGGGTGGCATCGGATCGTTGGACAATGAAGAGTACCGACACCGCGTATCCTTCTCCGTGCATTTCACCCAAATGCTCCACATGCCGCCGTCCCCGGGCGGTTACCGCGTCGGGAAATTTGGCCACACCCTTTTCCACCAGTGTTACCGATTTTACCTCCAGAAGCATTTTCTGAGTCCCTTTTCCCAGCAAAAAATCAAACCGGGAATGACCCACCTGGTACTCGGGTCGAATGACGGTCCAGTCCGCAAGTTCCGGGATGAGATGATTGTCCAGACAAAATCGGGTAAACCGGTTGGGCAGATTGGAATTGATGGAAATCAACTGCTGGCCCTGATACACCATTACCAGGGCAAATTTGGTTTTGCGCTTGGAACCATTCTTAGGCTCCACCAGCACTTTGGCGCCGGGGATGAGCAATTCTTTCAACCGTCCCGGATCAGGCAGGTGCGCCCAAACCGTTTTGCCTTTTATGCGCACTTTTGCCAGAAAGCGATTGGGACGGGCGATGAATGCACCCTCCAGGAGCGGTCCGGGAATGCGCATGCGGGGCATGGTCATGGGTTCACCTCCGCCGGAGAGGCCGTGTACCGCGATAAAAATTGTCGTTTCCAGCCAGCGAAATTTCCCTCCAAAATGGCCTGGCGCATGGTTGCCATGAGGTCGTGGTAGAAATGAATATTGTGCAGCGACGCCAATCGCAGAACCAGTACCTCGTTGGCATTGAACAAATGTCTTAAATAGGCACGGGAAAAATTTTGACAGGTGTAGCAACCGCATTCGTCTGAAACGGGTTGGAAATCGGCTTTGTGCCGTCCGGCCTTCACATGTAGCGGTCCGTCCCAGGTGAATAAAATACCGTGGCGTGCATTGCGAGTTGGCAGGACGCAATCAAACATATCCACGCCCAGGCTCACCGCCTCCACCAAATCCTCCGGTTTTCCCACGCCCATGAGATAGCGGGGTTGGTTTTCCGGGAGTAATTCCGCCACCAGATCCGTCATTTCAAACATGGCTGATTTGGGCTCGCCCACACTGAGGCCGCCGATGGCAAAACCGTCAAATTCCATTGCCGCAATGGCTTCCACACTTTGCAGACGGAGGTCAGGATAGGTGCTACCCTGGACAATTCCAAACAGGTGTTGCTGGTAGCCGTAAGCGTCATCACCCCTACGAAATGCTTTCAAGCTCCCAGCTTCCCAGGCATGGGTTCGCTTTAATGATTCCACCACCTCCTCCCGGGTGGCCGGCCAGGGTGTGCATTCATCAAATGCCATACAGATATCAGCACCCAGATCGCGTTGGATCTGTATGCTAATCTCCGGTGAAAGGGTGTGGAGTGATCCGTCCAGGTGGGAGTGGAAGGTCACTCTATCCGCTCCGATCTTATTCAATTCACCCAGACTGAACACCTGATACCCGCCCGAATCAGTGAGCATGGGATTCTCCCAATTGATAAAACGGTGCAGACCACCGGCCTGGCGGATGATATCCATTCCGGGACGCAGATAGAGGTGGTAAGTGTTTCCCAGAATAATTTGGGCTTTCGTGGCAATTAAATCGTCAGGTGAGAGCGCTTTCACCGATCCGGCGGTTCCCACGGGCATAAAAACGGGTGTGAAAATATCACCGTGGGTGGTAACCATTTTGCCCGCCCGCGCCCGTGTGGCTGAATCGGTGTGAAGGTCTAAAATTTCCAAGATGTTAGATTCGATAGCTTCTGCTGCATGGTCCTGATTTCAATCCGAACCGAATGATAGGCGGGGGGACGCGATTTCCAAAGCGGAACATGGCGACTGGCAGCATTTCGTTAGAACAGCGATTCCAGGGCTTCCGAAACCGTTCGTACCGCCACGATGTCTATCCCTTTCAAATTGGCCAAATCCTTTTGATTGGCTTTGGGGCAGACGACGGTTTTGAAATCCAATTTCCGGGCTTCCATTAGCCGTTGTCGTAAATGGCTTACAGCCCGAACCTCACCACCCAGCCCCACTTCGCCGATAATGACGGTCTGAGGGTTGATGGGGATATCTTTCAGGCTGGAAAGCACTGCCATGAGGATTCCCAGATCCACTGCGGTCTCTTCCAGCTTCAGACCGCCCACCACATTCACGAACACATCCTGGGTTCCCATCCCAAAGCCCAACCGACGATCCAGAACCGCCAAAAGCATGGACAAACGCCGCAGATCATATCCCGTCACATTGCGTTGTGGATTCCCATATACGGCGGAGGAAACCAGCGCCTGCACTTCAACCAAAAAGGAGCGCGAGCCCTCCAGATGGCTGGTGATGGCGGTACCACTCACATTCTGGACCCGATTGCTGAGAAATAATTCGGAAGGATTCACCACTGGTGTTAATCCCCGGGTGACCATCTCAAACACACCCAGCTCGTGGGTGGAACCGAACCGATTTTTCACAGCCCGGAGCATCCGAAATTGATTCTGACGGTCACCCTCCAGATAGAGGACGGTATCAACTACATGCTCCAGCATTTTCGGGCCGGCCAGGTAACCATCTTTGGTGATATGGCCCACCAGAATGATCACCGTGTGAGCGGATTTGGCGGCCCGCATGAGAATGTCCGCTGATTCCCGCACCTGGGTAATGCTTCCCGGGAGATTATCGCTGCGTTCGCTATAAGTGGTTTGAATGGAATCCACCACCACCGCGGCCGGTTTGTGCTTTTCAATGGCTGCCTGGATATTTTCCACAACCTGTTCATTGGCGAAGTGGAGATTTTGCTCCGCAGCACCCAGCCGATTGGCCCGGTCGGCTACCTGATGCAGACTCTCTTCGCCGGAGAAATAGAGTACCGACTTATTCGCGGCGGCCAGGAGTCCACAAATCTGCAGGAGCAGCGTGGATTTGCCTATTCCCGGCTGGCCACCCATGAGTACCAGACTGCCGGGCACGAAGCCTCCACCAATGACGCGATCAAATTCTTCCAATCCTGAGTTTATTCTTTGAAAGGTCTGCTGAGCGGATTCACTGAGCGATTTGAGTTGGTGTGGGGGGCTGGTTTTACTGGTGCGAGTCGCGGCGTGGGTACGCATTTCCATAATGCTCTCCCAGGCGCCGCACGCATCACATTTCCCCTGCCATCTGGCATACCGGGTGCCGCAGTGTTCGCATTCATAAACAATTTTTTGTTTCGGCATATTGGGAATTTCTACCTGTCTCGTTTATAGGGATGCTTATGAACCGACTATCCGACCCCACCGGTTCCCGTGGAATTAAAACAGGAGTGTAGCCAGGATATAATCATTGATGAGAATGAGTGCTGACGAAATAACAAAAGCATCAATGGCTGCCCGGCCAACACCGCTGGCACCCCAACTGGCCCGCAAACCGATCCAGCAACTGATCACACCAATGGAAATACCAAACATGGTGGCTTTAAACAATCCCGGATAAAAATCACTCCGCATATCAAAAACGGCCTGAAAACCATTAAAGAAGGTGCTGAAGTTCAGATTGAAAAAATATTTTGAGACGGCGAATCCGGAAAAAATTGCCACAAAATCAGCCCACATGGTGACCATGGGTACCATGATGATCATGGCAATCACCCGGGGCGTCACCAGGTGTCTAATGGGATTCAATCCCATGGCTTCGATGGCGTCCACCTGCTCCGTGACCACCATGGTAGCCAGTTCGGCCGCGATACTGGAACCATTGCGGCCAGCCAAAACAAGCGCGGTAAGGACCGGGCCCAGCTCCATGAGAATACCACCCGCCACAATCTGTCCCAAAAAGCGCAAGGGCAGTGTCCCTTTCAGCTGATAAGCGCCCTGCCAGGCCGAAACCGCTCCGGCGAAGATGGCGATAATGGTCACCAGCGGCAGAGCCCGGACGCCCAGCCGATACATTTGCTGGATGTACAAGACACGATCCGTATGGATATAGTGGAGATTACCCAGAGAGCGGCCGAACAGGACAAATGCCGAACCGGTGGATGATACGAGATCCAGCGTACCGCGACCGATCCATACCGTGAGCCGCTTCATACCTGCATCAGAAATCTATCCCCAATGAGAATATGTGTTGGGGTTTTGAGAAGAGAGTGGCATTTGATAAGTCATAAGCCAAATCATAGCGCATGATAAAATAACCCAGGTTAATTCGCATCCCAACACCTGTACTCAGGAAATCATTGGCGCCGGAGATAAGTTTATCGTGGACCCTGCCGTCAGTCTGACTGTTTTGCCAGGTCTTGGCGTAATCCATGTACACCAACCCACGAACATTGTTAAACATAATGGGTAGCGGCCATTTAAAAATGAGATACTGGATGAAGGGGAACCGGAATTCTGCATTAACCAAGGCATAATGCTGTCCCCATAGTTGGAAGTAATCAGCGCCCCGTACCGGGAAAACCCAACGGGAGAAATAGGAATCGGTATAATCGTAATTATCGGGGATGTTGCGATAGGCATACGCGCCATTGAGCCAATTGGATACACCGCCCACATAGAAATTCTGGGGATGGGCACCGTAACTGCTGGCGCCGCTAAATCGGAACGCGAAGGAGTAGTCATTCCCAATTTTGAAATACCGCCGGGCGTCCAGGGAGAAGGTGGCAAATTCACGATCAGATGTGATGAAATTGGGCGAGAAAAGCGCTCCGGCGTTTATGCGCCACCCGTCAATGGGGTAGAAATAGCCGTAGAGGACATTATCGAAAATCCAGTTGAACTGGGGCAATATGGTAGAAATGGTTGAATCGGAGAGGGGCAGGTACTGGCCATAATCGTCGTAGATGTAATATTCCTGATTGATGTTGAACCAGGTCAGTCCCATTTCGGTGCGTTGAAATTTGCTGAACGGATGAGAAATCCCGGCAGAAATTCCGTAATTGCGCACCCGCAGGCTGGGCCAGGTCCACCAGTAGTCATCGGGAAAATGGAAAGCCAGCAAATGGTAATTGTTGCGTTTGGCCAGGTAGTCGTATCCCAATAATAAATCGGAGTTGGACAGGTTTTTATACAGCTCGAATCCGAATTGGATGCGATGATTCCCCAGGATATCGGAGAAGACCATGAGGGCATTCCCCTGAAAACCAAAAAAGTTATCGTAACCGGCCCGGGCATCCACCAGATCTATGGTGAATCGTGTTTTGTAGGGATGAACCAGATAAGCGCCGGTGCTGTCCTGGTAGGAGAGATTTTTACCCAGAATGGAGTCAGTGCGCGTGGTATCGGTCGTCTGCATCCGGGTTTCAAACTGAGGACTGAAGATGTAGCTGCTGTAGGGATCGGTTTTGGCAATGCGTGTTTCCAATTGGGGAATGTCAGAATAGGTCACATCAATCTGCACATCTTCCCGCCTCAGGAAATTGGATAGATCCGGTTCGGGCAGTGCCGGCATGTCGAGTGGATTGCTGATTTCGTAAATATCCCAGCCGCCCTGTTCGTATCCGGCGAATACCAGTCGGGAATCATCATCACCCCAGCTCAGTTGAAACACGCCGGTTAACACATTGGTCATGGGGTATTCTTCACCGGATTCCAGATTGTAGAGATAGATGTTCCAGATACCGGAACGGTCGGAGGTATAGGCCAAAAAGGGTGCGGTAGAAGCAAATTCCGGAGAATCTTCATCCCTGGGTGTGTCGGTGATGCGGGTAATATCGCGAGTTTCCACATCGATGGTAAAAATATCCGTGTGCTGGTAGGGATGATTCAGAATGCGTACATCCGTACTCACGTCATCCGGGCGTGCTTCCGTGGGATTCAGATGATCGTTACGGTCGGAGACGAAGGCCAGGGTCTTCCCGTCCGGTGACCAGGCCGGGTCATTGTCCCGATAAAAGTCGGACGTTAACTGACGCAGTTCTTTGGTGTTCAAATCATAGATGTACAGATCAATGGCGCCTTTGTACAATCCGCTGAAAGCAATCTTATCCTCCACAGGTGACCAGGCCGCGGTGAAAATGCCATCGAGATTGGATTTGATGATCTTCTTTTTGTCGGTTTGGGTATCGTAAATGACCAACGCGTCATTATCACCGGCTTTGCTGGCGAATACCAGTTGGCGGCTGTCCGGTGACCAACTGATGCCGGGACTCAGCCATTTCAGTTCTTCCAGCTCAGGTGTGCGTTGACCGGAGACGATGCGTGTCACTTCGCGACCGTCCTCGGATGATATCAGGTAAATGTCTGCGTAGCCACTCCGGTCCGAGAGGAATGCGATGCGACCGCCGTCAGGGGAGATCGCGGGACTCACATTGAAATAGTTCTCCAGTTCCACATGGTCGGTCATAGGACGGGCTATGTCTTTCAGAATGGAGCGGCCTTCAATATCGGGCCAGTATTCTTTGCGAACCCGGAAATGCCATTTTTCGGTCAAGCCCTCCAGATCCAACCCCAGGGTGTGCTTCATGGTTTTATCGATTGTCTTCTGACGGCGCAGCGTGTGAAAAATTTCCCCGATACGCTGGACGCCATAGGTTTCTCCGATAAACCGCAGAACACTTTGGCCGCCTTTGTAAGCCATGTAATAATCCAATGCCCGAATGGGCGGGAGTTGTCCATTGATGGCGGCATCGCGAATGATCATGTCCGAATTGGAGTCCCAGTCCAGTGAGGAGTATTCGGCATAACCTTCACTAAGCCAGAGGGGCATCTCCACCCGCACCCGGCCGCTCACCAGTGACTGGACATTACCGCCGTAGAGCATGTCGTTTAAAACAGCGTGGGTCAGTTCGTGGTGCAGGACATGGCGAAATTGTTCATAACTGCCTTCGAAGGGTATGACCACACGGTTTTTGAAAAGCTCAGTGAATCCGCCGATCCCCTCGTAGAGATATTCAAGCGTCACATTGGTTTGTTGAAAATCGTTATGGGAGTTATAAATAATGATGGAAATGCGCTTGGTCAGCTCCCAATTCAATTGGTAAGCAATGGTATTGTAAGCACGTTCGCTGACGGTACCAGCGAATGAAGCCACATTTTTACCGCCCTTATAAAAATACACATCAAAGTGCTCAGTCTGGATAAAGGACCAGTCCATTTCCTTATACTGAATTTTGTTTTTACCGAATTGTCCATGAGCAGGGCCGGCAAAAACCAGCATCAATGTGATGAGAGTGATGAGTGAATTCGATTTATACATAGTACTGATTTTCGGATGTCATTTTGGGCTCATTGTGCCAAGTGAAAATAACGCCGGTCTGCCTGATTGTCAATTTATTGACTCCTGTGGCCAGCACCAAGAACCGATTCTGAAATTGAATAATCCATCGGATTGTTCCCGGATTTGGATAAGAAGATAAAATAAACAGCCCCTGATTTCAGGGGCTGTGAATAAATGATTTCTGTTATCGAAATTATTTTAAAGGCTTGGCTGTGGTTTTGGATCCGGACCCGCCACCACCCGGTAAAATGGTTTCCACTTCCGAATGCGGACGAGGAATCACGTGCACCGAAACCAGTTCGCCAACCTTCTCGGCTGCTGCCGCACCCGCATCAGTTGCGGCTTTAACGGCGCCTACATCACCACGTACCATTACCGTGACAAAGCCACCACCCACATGTTCCTTACCAATTAGCCGAACATTGGCAGCTTTGACCATGGCATCAGCTGCTTCAATCGACCCGACCAGTCCGCGGGTCTCTACCATTCCCAGCGCATCTAATGACGTAGCCACTTCGTTCCTCCAGTCCTTCGAAATTTTATCCTAATACCATCATTGTGAAGGTGATTTTAACGATTCATCTACGAGTTGTCAACCGAATTAAAAGCAGAAATGCAGGCAGCACCATTGCCTGAAACCGCCGATTTTGGCATGGCGTCGGTAATGGTGGGCGGTTAGTTTTATCCGCTTATGGAAACCGCATATTTTCTCTCCGATGTCCATTTGAAATTTCAGGCGGATGAAACGGAAACCCTGCGTCGCAACGAATTATTCAGATTGATGGACCAGATCAAGGCTGAACAGGCGACCCTGTTTATCGTGGGTGACTGGTTCGATTTCTATTTCGAGTATCGCCATGTCATTACTGCCGGATATTTCCATGTCTTCATGAAGTTGGCTGAATTGCGCCAAAGTGGGGTGGTGATTCACTATGTGGCCGGCAATCACGACTACTGGCTGGGTAAATTTCTTTCCCGGGAGCTGGGGATTCAGATTCACCTGAAGCCGGTGACACTGAACTTTGGCGGAAAATCCTGGCATTTGATCCATGGTGATGGCTTGGCGGAAGATGACCGGGGCTATCGGATTCTGCGCAGATTTTTACGCCATCCTATTCTTACTACAGCCTTTAGCTGGTTGCACCCGGATGTGGGACACTGGCTGGCAAAATTCGTTTCCTACCAGTCGCGTACCCTGAACGCCGAAGCGGAATCGCAGCTGGAGAGCCGGGTTCAGGAAAACATAACCTACGCGCAGCGGGTATTCGCGGAGGGGGCAGATTATTTTATTACCGGGCATGTTCACTGGCCGCGGATTGAGCATTTTGGTGATAAGACCTTCCTGACCATCGGAGACTGGCTGGAGCATTTTTCCTACGGGTATTATGACGGAGCGAATCTGTTACTTAAACAATGGCAGGTTAAGTCCTTGCCACAAAGGGAATTACCTTGACTTGAAACTTGAAAATGGATAAACTCAAAAAAGCATTTAAACCTCTGAACCGCGCTTTCCCTGTTAACGCAACAGGGGGAATCGGAAGGATTCATATGGGCAGCAGATTTTTTCGGGGAGCATTGATTGGGGCATTTGCCGCCATTTTTCTTCTCTCATGTGCCGGCACCCCACCGGCTACGGTAGATGGCGTGAACCAAATGTACGACCGTTACCGGGATGGCAATAAAAAGGCGATGGTGAATTTAATCCAAATTTTTGAAGATCCTGCAGTGGGGAAAGCAGCGCGTCTGCAGGCTTTAAAATCCATCATTAACAGCACTGACCCCAATGGGCTGGTTGCCATTCGTAAAGCCCTGGAAGAAGGCAGTCTGAAGGACCATGATCTGCTCATGGCGGCGGTTCAGGGATTAGCAGATAATCCGGGTCAGAAAGATGTGAATACAGTTGTCAGGGCGCTGGAGAAGTCCCGCCAGTACTATGTAGATGAACGAGACATCATGCTGCGGGTCATTGAGAACCAGGCGGATGACCGGAGTGTTGCCGGTCTCCTGGCGTTGTATACCCACTCTGAGAATGACTTTAAAGCGTTTGAAGCGACAATGACACGGGTACTGGGAACCCTGGACGATGAGCGGGTTGTGCCGGTACTCATGGCCATCGCTTCCGACAAACGGGTTCCTCTGGACGTACGGAACAAAGCGATTACGCTCTTGGGAGGGAAAAATGATCCGGCCATCGGTAAATTACTGGCCCGGTTATTACAAGACCCGGCCAGTCAAACGCAGATTCGGGATTTCGCGTTGGCTGCTACGGATGAATTGAAAGATGGACGGGTCATTCTGGCGCTGGTGGAAGCGTTACACAGTGAACAAGCGGCCTATTTTACCATGGTGGATGCCATTACCCACTCTTTGCAGCGCTACAATGATCCCACCATTAAACCGGTTCTGCTGGCGGTAGCCACAGACGATATCTTCCCGGTACGGATTCGCAAACAGGCATTGCAGGGATTAAGCAATTACCCAGAGCAGGAGGTGGCGGAAGCACTGATTGTCATGCTGGAACAATCGGAGAATTTTGTGTTCTATCCGGAGATTAAATCTATTGTGGATGCGGTTGAAAGACCCCTCCTGATAGACCGGTTACAGCAGACTGCCCTGGCAGCACAGCGAAAGGCGGCAGCAGAATGAATTCAAGTTTTACCTGGCGAGTTCGTTGTTCCACTCAACCGGTATCCGTCCTTTCCATGATCCTGATTTTTGCTATGGTGGCAACGCTTCACGGTCAAAAAGCAGATGAGCAGACCTTACGCAAACTGGATACACTCGTTGCGGAACCACAAACACCTGAAATGGTACCACAAGCTAAATCCGGCAACAAATTAGAGCAATTTTTTAAACCTGACTATGCCGGTGACGCTACCCCTCTGCAGGATAAAATTGATGACATGCAACGGAATCTGGATGAATTAAAACTGCGCATGGAGAAGGTGGAGAATCAAACTTCTATTAACCGGCTCCGACGGGAGATCAAGCGATTGACCCAGGGACCGGATGAAGTGAGTGAAATTACCCTGCAGAACGGAACCGTGGTGGTGGGCAAAATCATTGCGGAGAATTTAGACCGGATTATTGTGCAGACTCCCATCGGGCAGTTGACGCTGGATCGCACCACCATTAAAGGCATTAGCGAGCAGGAAAAGCCCCATGCCGTCGTCGAACTGGATGGCAGTTATGAAGAGCGTAACTATCCGGAGAAGCGAGCCTACACCGGGCAGCTGAACAACAAAGGGTTGCGTCGGGCAGATTTTGTGCGGGTGGTTTTTCGACTACACGATAGTAAGACTAATATCATTGCCCAGGATTCTACCTTCATTTCCGGGGAGCAGGTATCCTATCTCAGCGGTGTGGTAAGCGAGTCCGCATTATCACCCGGCCAGAAAGGTACTTTCTATCTCGAAGTTCTCTTGCCTTCCGGTGTAGATTCGCGTAACATATCCTACGTCACGTACAAGGTTCGATTTGACGAGTTTGACTAGTTGGTACGTGACTTTTTGACAAGGGCCTCTATACAACCCACATAAGCAAAGAGGGGACCCAACCTCACAGGGCCCCTCCTCTTTGCTCATTGATCAGAAAGCGCTCCCTTAACCAGGAGCGCTTTCTATTTACCACAAAATTTTTCTTGGTTTAATGGTTCAGGTCTGCCTCCGGTCAGACTTAAAACTGGAAGTAGAAATTCACCGTTGGCAGGAAGGGCAGCAGGGCAAACTCCCGGTCCTCCTGAGAGGTGATTACCCGGGCTGTCGGCGGTAATGCGCCGGATTTTGAATTGGTGATGTTATAAACAGCCAGCGTTACCCGTCCGGAGATATTTTTCAATCGAAAATCGCGATAAAGCGCGGCATCCAATCGGTTATAGAGATCTCCCGTTTGTTCCTGGTTTGCTGCATCCAGATAGGGCTTACCGGAGGCCAGCTTGTAGCCCACCGAATAGCCCGCTTTTTCTGAAATATCGCCCTCAACTTCTATAAACAGCCGGTGCGTGCGGCTGGCTGGCGCTTTGAATTCAAAACCCGTGTTATCGGTCCAGATTTCCTGTCCCAACTGATAATGAACCAAACTGCTGAGCTTCTTCAGGCGGCGCTCGGCCACAATATCCAGTCCATAGCGTCGCCCGTTCTTCAGTTCCTGCAACCAATCGTCAAGTGTTGTCACATTTCCGGTCCAGAGTGCATCCGGCGTGGTGGGGTGGTCGATGACAGAGTAGAACAGATTCGCCTGCAGTTCATAACCAATCAAGGGCGTCCAGTTTGCACCTATACCCATGAGCCAATTTTGTGTTGGGACGATACTCTGGTCGTAGGGCAGGATGATATCCAGGATTGGTTGTTCAATAGTAGTCGGCAGCGAAATTTCAGCCAGCATGGCGGAGTATCTGCCAATGTGAGCGTTGAAGGCGTACACATTGCTGGGTTGCCAGATCATCTGCAACCGCGGATCCCAAAACATCCGGGATAATCCCGTGTTCAAGGTTGCCCTCAGTCCGGTCTCTGCTACCAGATGCCAGGGTAATGCGTGTCGGTAGCTGGCGTAGGTGACCACCAGCGTGGTAATGTCGGTATTGGCCAGGCTTGAATCGGCATAATTCAGCTTGGGAGAGAGCAATTGAGTGTGCAAGCCGGCCGTGATGGTGTTATTGGTGCCGGTGAAATACTCGCCCTCCACAAAACCGCCGTAGGTGATCAATTCATTGGCAAGGGCATTGGTGAGGGATTGGTTATTCCAGAGCGGTACTGAGTTTCCGCGCAAATAGCTGTAATATTTGGTCCGGTAAACGCTGCCATGCACCGCCAATTGGTGGGAGAAACGATGTTGAGCCCGGGCGGTCAGGACTCCATCATCCCAGAACGATTGGGCATAGACTGAGTCGGCATTGCCATACCAGTGTAATTTGTCATGGGAGGTAAGAAAACTGAGCGAAGCAGTGGTATTATCAGAGAAATCGAAGGTCACTTTGCCATTCAATTCGTAGAAATAATAGTCGGGTGTGGTGGTAGCCAATAGATCATTGGTGGGGAAATTCATCCGGGAATAGATGCTATCGAAATCAATCCGCCGTCCGCTCACATACCAGGAACCACCCAATGGATGCGGACCTGAAGTGGTGAGATTGCTCTCCAGCATTCCCAATTTCCCCTGCGCCTGGAATCCACTCCGATTGCCTTCGTTGAATACCAAATTGGTGAAATTGTTATTGGTGAAGCCCTGGCTGGCTTTACCTCCCAGAACATAGTGCTGGATATATTTTGTGGCGTCCAGATTAAAGGGTTGGAATATGCCATAGAGATGACGGGTATTGTAGACCGGTACTTCATCCAGTGAATACTCAATATGATCATTGGTGGTACGCAGCCACTTGCGGGGCGGATTGAGGTTCACTGTATAGCCGGCCACCACGGGCAATGTGTCGGGTAACAGGCGAATCAGCGAATCCACCGGTGGTGTCTCTTTCAAACCGGGTTCGGGACGCACTTGCAGCAGTAGCGAATCTTCTACCAGGACTTCCTGCAGACCGATGGTTTTGGGACGGAGATAGATGCGCAGCACTTCGTGTGATTCGCCCCGGAAATAGAGTCGCGTGCGATAGGTCTGGTAGCCGATATAACTCACCACCACATCCAGCGAATCCCGTCGCATATTTCCCAGGTAAAAATAGCCGTCAATGTTGGAGCTGGCGCCCAGACGGGTTCCCATAATGACCAAATTTGCGAATGGTAGCGGTTCCTGAGTCCGGGCATCCCGAATAGTCCCGGAAATCGAGGTGATCTGCCCCCAGGCTGACCCCGTGATAACCAGCATTGCGGCAATAAAAATTCGCACTCCGTATTTATTTCTCATCTTGTCCTAATCCTTCCGGCTATTCAGCTTCTGCGCTTCTACGAAAGTTATTTATTGTGTGTTCCCGTCAATTCACTTCCATCTTTTCTCATAGTGTTTAATTTACAGCATCAAAAGGTGAAAAGATATGAGCGGTGTTACAATCATTCCGGTTCAGTCCCGGCGGGAAATCCGCCAATTCATTGATGTTCCCTGTCGGTTATATGCAGGGGACCCCAATTGGGTACCCATTCTCGAGATGGAACAGAAGTCCTGGTTTAAGCCATCCCACGAATTTTACAGCCATGGTGCTGCCCAGGCATTCGTCGCCATGCAGGATGACCAGCCGGTGGGACGGATTATGGCCATTCACGAAAAAATACGCGCCGAAAATCATGGCGGAAAATTGGGTGGCCTGGGTTTTTTCGAATCCACGGATGATCCCGATGTGGCAAAGGCCCTGTTCGATGCTGGTGAAGCCTGGTTACGCTCCCGTGGTTTGTCGCGCTGCCGGGGTCCTATCAGTCTTACGGAAAATGATCAGTACTGGGGATTGCTGGTTCATAATTTCAGCCAACCCTATTTGGGCATGAATTATAACCCGCCTTATTACGAAAAATTATGGCTGGACCGGGGGTATGAATGTACTAAAAACATGCTCTCATTTGAGTTACCCTTAAACGGGACGATTCCGGACCGTCTGATACCTGTGGCGGAGCGGTTGAAGAAAAACGGGCATGTAACCGTTCGCACCCTGGAGATGAAACACATTCGGCGGGATGCGGAATTCATCCGCCAGATTGTGAATAAGGGCTTTGTGGGCGTTGATGATCATATTGATGTTCCCCCGGAGATGATTGATTCCATGGTGAAGCAGTTAAAACCAATTGTGGATCCCGATTTCGTTATCCTGGGATTTTATAATGGTGAACCGGCATCGTTTGTGTTGAGTCTGCCGGACTGGCATCTGGCATTCAAGCATGTGAAGGGGAAATCGGACCCGCTGAGCCTGGTGCGTTTGTTATTGTATAAGAAAAAAATCAACCGTCTGCGCGTCTCTATTTTTGGAACCGTTCCCGAGTATCGCAACAAAGGGTTGGAAGCAGCTATCTTTGCCCACGGATACCAATTAGCGCGCCAGAAAGGGATCGTGGCGGCAGAAGCAGCCTGGACTGCTGACGATAATCATCTCATGAAGGCGGGCATTGAAGCAGCCGGGGGTAAGCATTATAAAACGCACCGTTGGTACGAGCGGGATATCTGAAATACCTAAAAATCTTCGCTAAAATCTCCGCGAAAGTTGGCCATGGCTGACAGGGGGCGTCGTTCCCGGGCCTTGTATTCACTCTCAATTTGCCAATCTTTCAGATCCCCCGCGGAGTGGTAATGTCCCAGCGCCAGCATCACCGGAATCCGGTAGCCAGCCGGAATATTCAATCCTTCCCTTAAGACATCTTCCTCAAAACCGGCCATGGGATGAATGGCCAGTCCTTCCGCCGTTGCCTGATTCATGAGATTTGAAAGGGAGAGTCCCAACTCCAGCCCGGCCAACTCATTCGGCTTACCATCTTTTTCAAAGCTTTCCCGGTACAAAGCGATGATCAGGCAGTCTGCCCGTTTCGCCCAGAAATTTCCCCGTTTTAATGCCTGCTCCGCCACCGGACGTGTTTCTGCGTGACGATCAATGAAAACATAACGCCAGGGCTGGTTGTTATTGGCCGAGGGTGCCCAGCGTGCCGCTTCCGCCACCGCCATCAATTTTTCTTCAGGAATCTGGCGTTCCGGATCAAACCCACGCGTACTCCACCGGTTGGCCAAGGCATCCAGAATCGGTACACCGGTTTGGGCTTTTTTTACCTTTGGATCAGCCGGTTTCAAATCATCTGCGGTAATCATATAATTTATACCCCCTCACGAATTTTCAATGTTCAGTTGTAAGTAAGAGCAAGGTCCCGAAGGGAGGTTACACCGGATCCTTGCAGTGCATCAATTGGGATTGTGCCAGGCTACGGTATAACGCTGAAAACGCTTGTTCTCATAGTAAAAGACAGCGGAAAATATCCCGGGCTCATCCAACCATGGCAGAAAGATGCGATCTCCACCCCAGAGTGGAACCTCCGCAATCTCCGATTCTGACAGCCAGGCTAAGTGTCCCTCCGGCGGGTCGGACAAGAGTGTGCCGGACCATTGCGTAGCTTTGAATAAAAACACAGACCAATCATTCTGGCCATCGAACAGTGGAAATAAAATATGTCCGCACAATTCAGGCTCTGCTATCCGCAAGCCGGATTCTTCTTCCACCTCCCGGATGGCACAGGCTTCCGGTGATTCGCCCGGTTCAAATTTGCCACCCAGCCCGTTCCATTTTCCCGCGTGGTAATCATTCTCTTTTTTCACCCGGTGCAGCATGAGGGTCTTTTCACCATCACGCACATACACCAGTGTGGCCAGAATGGACTTGCGGTTGTCGGAAGTATGATTTTTCGATTGCATGGGCATTAAAATAGGTGATGAGGACACTGAATCAAGCGCGCGGGAGAATGATTTTTCCAATAATCGATACGAAGTCAAAACAAAAAGGCGATACTTGCATACCGCCTTTCTGGTACTTTACCCGATGCCAGGTATTTCATTCCCCCGACCTGACACCGGCAAAAGTTGGGACGGCCCTGAAGTTATCCTCCCACCGATTGAAATGGAAAATTCTTGTCCAGCCAGGTTTGCACGATGCCATGCATCAAAGAAATCCCCCGAATGATTTCGCGCCGATTGTCGGCATTGGTATAGGTCAGCATTTCCAAATGAATTTTGGTGTATTCATCCTGAAGCTTCTGAACCACTGCCCGTCCTTTGGTGGTAAGGCTGATGTTGGAGTAGCGGCGATCTTCGTTTGACTGAACCCGCTTCACCAGGTCATTGGCCACCAGTCCGTCAATGATCCGGGTGAGCCGACTGGCCGATAGTTTCATTGACATGGCCAGATCATGGACTGAGTACACTGTGTCATAGTCCATAATTCGCAGACAACGAAATTCTGCTACCTTCAAATTGTGCTCTTTGGCAAACATTTTTTCTTTCACCTCACAGCAGCGCAATAAATCAAATGTGAGATCGCTGACTGTGACGGCCTGTGCCCTTATTTCCTTATCCATTGAAAGCCTCCGCGCTTAACGTTTCCCCCGTATAACCCAACCATCCCCGTGAAATCCGGGGCGGTCGTTTCGTTTGACTGAAATTGTCATCTATTTGCGATTGGCAGCATTTCATATTGGTTAATTATTATTGCAATCTTTGCGCCAAATCGCTGAAAAAACACTGAAAATCGGAGGACAGTACCTTAGGTTACCCGCATGCAGAAACAAGTACCCTACAGCGAAGTGAAACTGATGAAGTTCCCCGAACCGGTGCATATCAGCATTATCCGGGACAAAAACGGCAAGTACAATCCCATCTCCATGGCATGGGCTATGTTCACCAGTATTGAACCACCCATGGTTGCGATTTCCATCGGGCTTGAGCGCTATTCGTATCAGGCGATTGAGCATAGCGGTGAATTTGTGTTTGTCCTGCCCTCCGAATCCATGGGGGATTTGGTGGATTTTTTTGGGAATCATTCGGGTCGCGATTTGGACAAACTGGCTGAAGCGGGCGCCAGAACACAGCCGGCAACAAAAATTGATAATGTCCTGCTCGCGGACGCGGCTGCCAATTTTGAGTGCGTGGTAAAATCCAAAGTGCGCAGCGGGGATCACATGATCTATGCCGGTCTGGTGGTGGCCAGTCACATCAATACGGAACCGGCCAGCCGGCTTTTTTCAGTGGAGCACCGGGTGTTTGGTGGGGTTAAGCCTAAATGATGTCGTTCAGCATATCAGCATAATTGTTTTCCTGAGCTTATTGAAGAGCAATTTTGCTGAACTTTAATCACCCAATCTTTTCATAAATCAGCTTTGGCGCATCAACCGGTTCATCGCCAATCTCAAAAACCTGCTCCATTTGTGACAATACCGAATCTAATGCCGGTTTTTTATTGGCGTGGATAGTCAGCAGGGGTTCACCGGTCTGAACCGGATCCCCCAATCGCTTATGAATCATAAATCCGGTGTCCGGGTCAATCACATCGGTGGTTTTCCGACGGCCGGCATCCAGCTCAATTCCTAAAAATCCCAGTTGCATGGTATCAACAGCCTGTAGCACACCGGATCGGCTTGCCGGAAAATCGACGACATGTGTTGCTCGTGAATGAGATTCCGGCTTTTCCAGCACACGGGTATCGCCACCATGGAGTCGAGCGGTGGTTATGAATTTTTCCAATGCCACGCCGCTATCAATCACAGCCTGCTGCTTTTGTTGTGCAGCTTCCGAGGATAAACCGGGATCCGCCATCCGTAAAATTTCGTTCCCCAAAACAAGGGTGACGTCCATGAGGTCGGCCGGTCCTTCGCCCCCCAAACAGGCCAATGATTCCTCCACCTCCAGCCAGTTGCCGATTTTGCGTCCCAGTGGCTGATTCATGTCAGTGATCAGTGCGGAGGTCTGAATGCCATACAAATTCCCGATTGCCACCAGCGATTCGGCCAGGGCTTTGGAATCGTCATAGGTTTGCATGAAAGCACCCGAGCCGGTTTTCACATCCAACACCAGCCCCTGAATCCCCTCGGCGATTTTTTTACTCATGATACTGGCGGAGATGAGCGGAATAGAGCGCACGGTGGCTGTCACATCCCGCAATGCGTAGAGCTTCTTATCTGCAGGGCAGATATTCCTGGTCTGACCAATGAGACTGACACCATTGGAAAGCACCATTTGCTGAAATTCATTCACTGACAGGTTCACATTAAACCCTGGGATAGACTCCAGCTTATCCAGCGTGCCGCCGGTGTGCCCCAATCCCCGACCGGAAATCATGGGAATTTTAATGTCCAATGCCGCCAAAACGGGCGCCAGGATGAGGGAAACCTTGTCGCCCACACCACCGGTGGAGTGTTTGTCTGCCACGAATCCATCTGTTTTGGAAAAATCCAGCCGGTCACCCGATTCCAGCATCACTTTGGTAAGCGCCAGCATCTCCTCATTGGTCATGCCTTTGATGAAAATGGCCATGAGTAGCGCACTCATCTGGTAATCCGGGATGTCGTTTTTAGTATAGCCGTTCACGAAAAACGCGATCTCACCTGGAGTCAATTCCAGGCCGGTGGACTTTTTTTCGATGATCTGGTAGGGCAGCATAATGATGTAACCTCTGTTTCTGATTTGGGTGGGTAATGTAAGGTGGGAGGATAGCAGGAATTAACCACGAATTGCACGAAAATACACGTGTTAATAGACAACCACAGATTTCACGGATTTCACAAATCAAAAAGCAGATAACCGCAAAATCGCAAAGTGAAACGCAACTGCGCAGAGAAATCCAGAAGTAGAAAAGCCTGCCCGGTGAAATGCGAAGGATGAGCAAATTTCAGTAGGGTAGGAAAGCAGGAAAGTAGAAAAGTAGGAAAGGGGAGCTTCATCACCGATCATCGGTATGCCAACTATCTGGCCATGAATAATACCCATGTGAATCCACTTCCTCCGCCCCGAAGGTCTCCGTTGAAGGATCAATTTTTGGACGGCGAGAAAAAAGAGATCCTGTGATTGTCTGTGGTCATCTGTGTGGACATGTCCGGACGAAGGCGGGTCTGTGACAAAGTGACTGCGGAGATGCTTAATCAAGTTCAGCATGACGGTTCGTTCGCGATCTGCTTTTCAATTTCTCTTTCATCTTTCTCTTTCTTCTGTTTCATACTATCCCCAATTTACCCCCCCCATGGTTAACACGATATAATATAACTGAGAATAAATGTTTGCATCTTGCCATCAGAGACCCTAAACTCCCACCGGTTTTTAACCAGAATACAACGAGAAGATGAGTGGAACATAGATGCTGAAGAAGACTGATGCTGTTCTGTTTACACCGGGTTTACCGGTGCGCCGGATGGTACCACGATTATTTCCTATCGTCGTCCTGCTGATGAGTCTGATGACCGCCTGCCAGGAGCCGGAAAAACCCGAACCCTACCCCAACAGCAATTTGGTACTGGAAAAGCTGGATGTGAGTTGCACCGAAGCCTGGCTGAAATTATCTCTGACCCGGACGGACTCAGGCGCTACTGATTCCATTCCCATTATCCTGACTCGGGATGGAGAGGCGATTCAACCCTTTGCCTTCACACCACCGGAGACGCTGGTCATGGATGCGGGACTCTATCCTTCTCAAAGCTACCAGTATCAGGCGCAGCGCCAGTCGGTACACGACAATAAGGTTATCAATTCCAGCAACACCCTCACCGTCACCACCCTGGACACCACCAGTCATGATTTCACCTGGACCATAGACACCCTGGGGAGTTACGGCAGTTATTTGAATGATGTGGCCATTATTGATGAGAACAATATCTGGGCGGTGGGGGATGTACAGACTGACAGTGGGCGCTATAACCTGGCTAAATGGGATGGCAGCCGGTGGAATTTGAGCCTTTTTGGTGTCGCAGGGGTCTCGGGAGATGGTATTTTCGCATTTTCTGAAGGTGACGTGTGGATTACGACAGGGATTATTTATCACTGGAATGATGGGCAGTGGGAGCGATACCACCTATGGGATATGGGTGTACTTGGACCCAATGATGGTGGTGTAACCCGTGTCTGGGGCTCCTCACCGGAGGATGATGTGTGGTTTGTGGGGAATGGCGGGAGTATTGTGCATTACGACGGGAGCGGGTTTGAGCGGATGGAGAGCGGGACGGAGGTGGATTTGCATGAGATACATGGGACTGCCGACGGTGAGTATATCTTTTTCCAAGGCAAACACTGGCAGGGCTACCGGACCATCTTACTGCAACTTCACCATGGGATTATCAGTAAAATTTATGAATGTGAGACCATGAGTCCGGGTGAGAATGACTATGGCTATCTGTACAGCTCATACTTAAGTGGCTATGCCGTTATCTCCGCTACCACGGCCGGCGTGTGGCAATACAACTACATGACCGAGCAATCAGTGTTGATACCGGACGAGGTCACCGATTCCGGGGACCGGAATGTCCAAGTCATCATAGGCAACAATACGATTGATTATATACTGGCCGGCAACTGGTGGAAATTAATTCATTTTAACGGAATCAGTTACCGTTATAATGACCAGATTGTTCAACTGATTGGTGAAGGCGGTTCCAAACTGAATGGCGGTGATATGCGTGGTAACTTGGCAGTCATTTGTGGGGATGTCTTTTGGTGGTCCCATGCTGCAGTAGCCTTCGGACGGCGACAGTAAACCTTAAATAAAAAACTGAAGGGAGCGACTATGTCAGCTTGAATGAACGACTTCAAAAAGAAGTCCGATGGAAAGGCCGCGAAACCTGCGTCGCAATTCGATCCGGTGGTGTCAATGAAACGGTGTCCTCTCTTCCTTCTATTTTATAATAACGCTCGCTTACGCCCCCATGATTAACACAATATAATATAACAGAGAATATATAGTTGCATCTTACCGGCAAAGACCTTAAACTCCCACCGGTTTTTAACCAGAATACAACGAGAAGATGAGTGGAACATAGATGCTGAAGAAGACTGATGCTGTTCTGTTTACACCGGGTTTACCGGTGCGCCGGATGGTACCACGATTAATTCCTATCGTCCTGCTGCTGAGTCTGATGACCACCTGCCAGGAGCCGGAAAAACCCGAGCCCTACCCCGACAGTGACCTGGTGCTGGAAAAGCTGGATGTCTCCTGCACGGAAGCCTGGCTGAGGCTGGTCCTGACACAGACCGACTCAGGCGCTACTGATTCCATTCCCATTATCCTGACCCGGGATGGAGAGGCGATTCAACCCTTTGCCTTCACACCACCGGAGACGCTGGTCATGGATGCGGGACTCTATCCTTCCCATAGCTACCAGTATCAGGTGCAGCGTCAGTCGGTTCACGATAATAAGATCATAGACTCCAGCAACACCCTCACGGTCACGACGCTGGACACCACCAGTCATGATTTTACCTGGACCATTGACACGCTGGGGAATTACGGTAGTTATCTGAATGATGTGGCCATGATTGATGAAGATAATATCTGGGCGGTGGGGATGATTGAAACCGATTCAGGTTCCTACAATGCTGCGCATTGGGAAGGGGAAGAATGGGGGTTGGTAAGAATTGCTCCTCCTCCCTTTCTCTTTGCGCCTTTGACAAGTATCTATGCACTATCGGGTACCGATGTCTGGGTAGCTGGCACGGCACCAATGGAATTTGATGGTGAGATATGGAATGCTAAACCAACATATCCCACCTCGGGCTGGATCAACGCCATCTGGGGCTCTTCGCCGGAGGATGTGTGGTTTGTGGGGAATGGTGGGAGTATTGTGCACTACGACGGGAGCGGGTTTGTGGCAATAAATAATCTTACTGATTTGGACTTAGTCTCAATTACAGGTTCGGGATCCAATAATGTATGGGTTTCAGGAAATAATCTTACTACCGGTGGCATCAATCAGATTTTATTGCATTTCGATGGACAAAACTGGGAGCAAGTACTGTACAACACTGTCACGAATATTCGAGTACCCAATTATATCTCTGGATTCATTGCAGGGGTGTACATTGAATCACCTTTCAATATTCTGCTCTACACTCATTTAGGTTTTTACCGTGCATCTGTGAGTACACGAGGTGAAGCCGAATTTTTATGGAATACCAGTAATGATGGTACAGCCATTGAAGTGTTGATAGGAAATGATCGCAACGATCTATTTGCTGCAGGGAGTCATGCTCGGATTTGGCATTTCAATGGCAACAATTTTCGCGGTTACCCGGCTATTCCTGATGTTGGTACTATTAACGGGGGGGCAATAAATAGAAATTACGCTGTATTTGTCGGTTCAACCTACTCAGATTATCACAGCTTCGTGATCAAAGGATACAGATAAACAGGATTAACTAAATATGGCTGCCATCGTTCACATAAAAACCCACAGTACGGAGGCAGCCAAGACACTGCAATTAAGGCAACACCACCAATAATTTATCGGGTTGCCTTGAAAAAGAAAGAGGGCAAGAACATGAAACATTTCACAAATATTTTAAACCTGGTTATTTCTTCATCAATATGGATCTTTTCTCCGAGTATAGGAATTTGCCAACAATACACAGGCTTTGTTCCCTTCAACCAAACTGACTCCCCCTCATTCTCTAACACACGTACATTTGCCAATGCAGATTCATTGACGTATAAATCTGGTTTTGCAAAAGGATATACTATTGAGGTTCAGTTACACAAAAAAATGGACGAGCCATGGCTAGATCCAGCGTATAGGGTTGATATGAATAATGACGGAGATTGGGAAACAGGTTGGAGATCGAATGAATCAACAGTCACTTTTGATTATCCGCCTGTTGATGCAGATGAATATGGAACCAGTACAATACACCTATATACTCGGCACTATGTCGACAATGATCCAGTATATAACGATTACTATTTCGATGTTTTAACCATGCATACACCTGATTATGCTTTTGACACGGCAGCAGCAGATTTGATGGTTGGCTTTGTAAGCTCTGACGGCATCTTGGATAAACCGCTGGTCATTGTTGAAGGATTTGATTCATTCAATTCTATCTGGCCATCTTATTATTACTATTCACTACGTCACATGATATCAGACTATTTAAGTCCTGCAGGATATGACATTTTTATTATTAACTATGCTGATGGCTCGACATTTCTTCAGGATAACGCCATGGTTGTACTTGGGGCACTTGAAAAAATAGTGAGCCTAAATTGTCCCATTACCTGTCAGCGGGCACTTGAAACTGGGCCACTTGTGGGCACTTCAAAGTGGGCCACCCTTTGAGCGTAGTTTAGCTGTCTGATTTCTTCTTCTCCAACTTCTTTTCTTCGATATTCATTTCTCCTTTTGTGATGTTTCTAA
>JAIPJQ010000017.1 GCA_021734065.1 Fidelibacterota bacterium
CGGCTCCCCAAAATGCCGGGCAATTGTCAATCACAGGAGATCAGATGAAGACGATTTATGTGGGCAACCTGCCCTTCAGCGCCTCAGAAGACGACATTCGCAATATCTTTGCGGAATACGGCGAGGTACAGTCCGTTAAGTTAATCACCGACCGTGAAACCGGTCGCCCCCGGGGCTTCGGTTTCGTGGACATGGATGAAGAACCCGCCAAGCAAGCCATCGCTGGTTTGCAGGATTACGCCCTGGATGGCCGTACCTTGCAGATTAACGAAGCACGGGAACGCACGGGTGGTCGTAACAATGACCGTCCACGCCGCTTCTAATCGGTGATTGATCCGGAAGTCATTCATCTGAATGACTCACCCGGAATAAAAACCGACCATTAATGACAGGGTACGTGATTCACGTGCCCTGTTTTTATTTCCCAAATCACTAAATTCGCCTATGCTGAAACCCTACCCGTTGCTCGTTCCAATTCTGCAGGCACTGCTGGTGACCTTCTTGTGGTCAACAAGTTTTATTATCATTAAATGGGGTCTGAGTGAGATCCCGCCACTAACCTTCGCCGGATTACGCTACACGATTGCTTTTCTGGTTCTGCTTCCGTGGGCATTATCACCCAAATACCGTAGCGCGCTCACCTCCCTCAGCCCCCGACAATGGACAAGACTGGCGTTCCTTGGGGTGCTGTTTTACAGCCTGACCCAGGGGGCAATGTTCATTGGACTGTCTCTATTACCCTCTGTAACCGTCAGCCTGATTTTGAATTTTTCACCCATCGTCGTCGCCGTTATGGGGATGGTCTTTATCAATGAAGTCCCAACCCGTATCCAGGGCGTCGGAACCGCACTATTCATTGTGGGTATTCTGGTCTATTTCTACCCGGTCAGTTTCATTCACAGTGAGTGGCTGGGTTTAATGGTCATGGTTGTCGGCGTCCTGGTCAATGCCGGCTCAAGTGTTCTGGGACGCACCATTAATTACAATGATGACATCCCTCCTTTAATCGTCACAGTGGTGAGTATGGGAATCGGGGCAATCATTCTGCTCATCATCGGGTTTACCAGAGATGGCGTCCCGCACATCGGTCTGACAAATAGTGTTCTTTTATTATGGATGGCAGTGATTAATACCGCGCTTGCTTTCACAATCTGGAATGTGACCCTGCGTTCATTAACTGCCATGCAATCCAGCATCATCAACGGGACGATGCTGATTCAGATTGCTATTCTGGCCTGGATATTCCTGGGCGAATCGATTTCCCTCAAGGCTGGGATTGGAATGACCATTGCCGCTGGCGGAGCGATTCTGGTGCAGCTCAAATTTGGACGGAAAACCGCAGTTTCAATAAAATAGCTGCTGCTGGCACATGATTCGCAACGCACCGCGTGGGTAATCGTATGTAAACCGGGGAGGTTATGATGCCAGCTTGTCCGTTAATCCGTCTCAATTTTCTAAAAAATCCGGTCTTCTTGTGGTCATTGGCGATTGTGATTACGGCAGCTTCCGCCATTTACCAGCGTCATACCGGTCCCACCTATCCGGTGGAGGGTGAGTTGACATTGGCCGGGGAAACCATTCACTACGCACTGACCCGCTCGGCCACTACGGGTGCTGATACACCGGTTGTACTGGGACTGCCGGACGCGTCCATGACGGCTTATCTTCATTTCCGGCGCTATAAATCCTACGACGAATGGACGCTGGTTCCCATGACCCGCCAGGCAGATGGCACCGTCATGGCCCTGCTCCCGGATCAGCCCGCGGCGGGAAAAATCATGTATCGCGTTTTGGTAAAGACCTCCAGGCTGGATCCGGTTTCCCTCACCGGTGAAGAGCCGGTAATAATTCGATACAAAGGCGCAGTACCCACGGCGGTTTTGATTCCCCATGTCCTGTTCATGTTCGGCGCCATGCTTTTATCCAATCGGACTGGACTGGAAGCATTGAGCTCGCAGGCGAAACCGCGGAAATTGATGTTTTGGACCATCGCTTTTGTCATTCTGGGCGGTCTCATCTTTGGGCCGGTGGTCCAGAAATTCGCCTTTGATGCTTTTTGGACCGGTGTACCCTTTGGGTATGATTTGACCGACAATAAAACCCTCATCGCTTTCCTGGGGTGGCTTTTTGCCTGGTGGAAAAACCGGGGTGAAGCACAAAGCCGGGGAGCAATTCTATTCGCCACACTGCTCATGCTGGTGATTTTCATGATTCCCCACTCTGTTCTGGGGTCTGAGCTGGATTATACCGGGATGTGAGTTTTTTATTCACCACCAAGCCACGAAGAACACGAAGTTTTTTAGCTACAGGGGAACACAGATTACACGGATTTGACAGCTTTTCACGGATTGATTGACCACAGGTACACCCATCTTCGTTCCGAACGGATTCGGAACTACGCCGAGGCAAGCAGAGATGGCACAGACAATCCCGACGTTGTTTCAGTTGTTTTGTATCTGGTAATTGAGATTTGTTTGATTTTTGATGCTTGTGATTTGGGAATTTCGAATCCAAGCATTGGTGTTCGTGTTAATCTAGACCAGGGCGAAACACCGGAGCTGTTTTCTATCTGTAGCAATATGGCATCCCTGATAAGACGATAAACCCGTAGGGGTTCCCTGCTGAGAAGCAAAGACGGAAATAGAAAACCCCCACGGGGTTAAACTTTTTTCTGATCTGATTTTACTACAGAGAGAGAACCCCTGACGGGGTTCGGGATTTCTGCCAGTTTAAACCATTCGATTCCATTCGATTCACCTGTCCGGCGAAGCCGAGCGAAGACGGATTCGATGTTTGCTCTTTTAAACCACAGGAAGCAAAAAGCATTTAACCGCTGGGGGCGCAGAGATGGCGCCAAGCTCACAAAGGAGCCGGATATAACTCAGACTTATACCGGGACTGGACTCCCGTTTTGAGAATTTAGATTTGCGATTTGGAATTTGTTTGAGATTTGGCTTTTGTGTTTTGGGATTTCCGAATCCGCCAAACGAAGCGAGGCGAAGTAAGACGAATCCCGCGTGAGCGGGATGAGGTCAATCCGTCAATTCGCAATCCGATAATCCGCCAATCCCCAATCCAGCCATGATGATATCTTGGGATTTCCCTCACCCGCATACCCGCTCACTCGTTTACCCGTTTACCAGCAATGACTCGCCAGGAACCTCACGCCATATCCCGACATTGAAGCGATATTGTGACCAGTGACAAAAAGGAGTACGGAATATGTCGCAGCGATTTAATGACCTGCTGAAAATTGGCGTCATCGCGGCCGGATTGTTATTGATCCCGTTGATAGCGATGGTCTTAACCGATGAGGTCATCTGGGGACCGGGCGATTTTCTCATTGCCTGGATTCTGCTGGCTGGTGCCGGGATCGCGTACAAGCTGATTTCCGGCAGGATGGGTCACACCACCTATAAATACGCTGTAGGTATTGCGGTTTTCACCGCGCTGCTGCTGGTCTGGATGAATCTGGCGGTTGGACTCATCGGGAGCGAGGATAATCCCGCCAATCTGCTGTATGCCGGCGTGCTCGTTGTTGGCTTCACGGGTGTGATGTTGTCCCAATTCAAACCCCGCGGAATGTCCCGGGCATTGTTTCTCACCGCTCTCGCTCAGGCTCTGGTTCCATTCATCGCCATGCTGATCTGGAAACCACCCATGTCCAATGTGGAAGAATCGCTGGGTGTGTTGGGGGTCATTGTCCTGAATATGGTTTTCGCAGCTTTGTGGTATGCTTCGGCCAGGCTTTTTCGAAAAGTGGCACGAGAACAGACACTCCCGAATGTCGCACTCTGAATTTGGATCCGTAAACTAAATTATCCCTACTCTTTAACACTACCCAACATGATACCCTCGATGTAGAAGCGCTGCAGCGCTAAAAAGACGAAGATCACCGGCAGGACTGTAAGCACTGCCCCGGCCATCATCAATTCCGTATCCTGGGCATGTTCACCCGAGAGATTGGCCATGGCTACGGGAAGGGTATACATGTTCTCACGGGTCATGATGATCAGCGGCCACATGAAATCATTCCAGGTTCCCATAAAGGTAAATAAACCCAGGGTTACCAGGATGGGCTTGGCCAGTGGGAGGACAATATGCCAATAAATTTTAAAATCACTGGCACCATCCAAACGGGCTGCCTCAAGGAGTGAGTCCGGGAGTGAATTGATATATTGCCGGATAAGGAAGATGCCAAAAATACTGGCCATTCCGGGGATTATGACCCCGAGGTAGCTGTTTATCAATCCCATCTGATTCATCATCAGAAACAGGGGCAGCATGGTCACCTGGGCAGGGATGATCATCGCTGCCAGCAGGAGTTTGAATAAACTTTCTTTGCCCGGGAAATGGAATTTGGCGAAGGCAAAGCCTGCCATGGAATTCACCAGTAGAGAAAGGCCGGTAATGCTAACGGAGAGAATCAGGCTATTGAAAAAATAGCGTAAAATATTCATGGATTTAAACAGGCGTATATAATGCTCCAAGCTAAAAGAATCGGGGATAAAGCGCGGTGGAAACTGGTTGGCGCCCCCCTGAGGCATGAAGGATGCCGATATCATCCAGAGGAACGGAATCAGTGTCATTGAGGCAATGGCAATCGCCAGCAGGTGTATCAGGAATTTATTGAGCTTCATGCCCTAGACCCCGCTGTAATGTTTTTGGAGTCGCAACTGGACCAGGGTCGCAATAAACAGGATCAGGAATAGCACAAAGGCGAGTGCAGCCGAATAACCCATTCGCCACCAACGGAAACCTTCCTGGTACATGAGAAGAACAATACTCAGTGTAGCATTCATGGGACCGCCCTGAGTCATGACATAAGGTTCTGCGAAGAGTTGGAAATAACCTATGATGGTAATGATTGATACGAAGATTGTTGTGGGCAGGAGCATGGGGAAGGTGATGTGAAGTAATTCCTGCCATTTCCCCGCGCCATCTATACGAGCGGATTCATACAGTTCTGGCGGAATATTCTGTAATCCGGCGATAAAGATAATCATGTTGTAACCAAAATTTTTCCAGACTGCCATGAGAATCAGTGCTGGCATGGCCCATTTCGGATTCCCCAACCAGTCCACCGCACCGACACCTAAAAAACTCAGTAGATAATTGACCAGCCCAAACGAGGGGTGATAAATGTAGCGCCATACGACAGCCACGGCCACAAGCGTGGTAACAACGGGCAGGAAGTAGGCCAGTCTGAACAGGGACATGAAACGGATGAGTTTTGAATTGAGGAGCAAAGCCGTACCGAGAGAAACCATCAGGGATAGGGGAACGCCAACGAACACGAAATAGAGGGTGTTGCGCATCGCTTTCCAGAAAAGTGGATCGCTTAATAAATTTTTATAGTTTTCCAGTCCTACAAATCGCGCATTCGAGCTATCTGCCAGGGAATAGATGTCAAAATCAGTAAAGCTCATTAAAAATGACGCTACCACGGGAATAAAGAAAAATACAGCAATAAGCAAAAGCGCTGGAGCCAGAAATAGAGCAGGACTCATCCAGACCTTGAAAAATCGCCCCGTTTTCATGTGAATTTCAGTTCCATTAATTTTGACTAATCCCGAGATAGTAACCAGCGACGCTTTTCCAGGATTTTATCCACGTCCTGATCCAATAGCTCCATTGCTTTTTCCGCTGTCCATTTTCCAAAGACAACATACTCCAGGTACTGCTGAAGTTTCATCGCTATCTGTTCCCACTCAGGCACTTGTGGGGTGTTTTTCACTGATTTGAGTTGTCGAAAAAATGCTGCTGTTGGTTTTTTTTCGGATAACGCCATGGAATTCCAAGTTTCCAGGCGAGCCGGCAAATCCCCGGTTTGGTTATAGAATTCTGATTGCACGTCGGGTTGCGATAAATATTCAATCCAATCCCAGGCGAGATCCTTGTGCTTGGAGGAACGGAAAATTACCAACGATGATCCGCCAGCCAGGGAGAGTCCGGGATAATCTTCCGTCCTGAGTGCAGGCAAGGGGGCGGTGTCCCAGTCATCCTGCATCTGCTCGGGTAGTCTGCGGGTCATTTCTCCAATATTCCAGGGACCACTGATATACATGGCGAAAGTGCTTTCCTGAAAACCCTGATAAACGTTATTCACCTCGGTCATGCCTTTGGGGGCTCGCCCCTCCTGAAAAAATTGATCGTATATTTCAAGGCCTGCCAGGAATTCCGCACCTGAGAATCCACCCAAGCTGGCTTTCTCTCTGAGTATCTCTGAACCCTGTTGCATTCCCAATACAATGGGCACCACCCATTCGTTCAAGGGTAGGAATATTCCATATTTTGAATGGCCACCCTTTACCAATCGTCTGGAAATCTCCAGCATCTCCTCCCAAGTTTCAGGAGGTCTTTCCCAACCAATTTTGTTGAGCAGATCAGTTCGGTAAAAAAGTAAGCGCGTATCAACGTACCAAGGAATACCATACAATTTTCCTTCAATCCGATTCGTTTCCCAGATGCCTGGAAAATAAGAGATCGGCGTGATCATATTCGATGAATCCACGGACTGATCTAAATTTTCAAGTGCATTCAGCACAACAAATTCCGGGATCCAGGTATTGCCCAATTGGCAGATATCGGGTAATGAATTGCCGGCAAAGGCCGTGAGGAGTTTCTCATGAGCTGCCGTCCAGGGAATATTTTGAACCACAACGTGAACACCAGGATTCTCGGATTCAAACCGGGTAACAAATTCACGTACCTTATCGCCCTCGGCTCCAAACGCCCAGAAGTCCAGCGTGACGATTTTTTCACCCCTGCTATTGCTGCAGGATATGCTCATCAGCATCAGGATACAACCAAGGAGCAGGCTTGCGATCAGGGTTCCTGGATTGAGCTTCCTCATGCTGCAAAAACCCTCATCGTATCAGCAGCAACTTGCCAGATTTGTACTCAGGCCCGCTGACAAGACGGAATAGGTACATACCGCTGGCCACTTCCCCACCTCCCTCGTTTGTTGCATCCCAAAAAATCTTACCCGAACCGGCCTCTTGCCGCTGGCTATGGTGATAAAGTTCATGACCCAACAAATCGTAGATCATCAGCTTCACATCGCCAGGTTGTGCAGTCTGGAAGTGAATGCCAACACGACCGTTGAAAGGATTGGGATAGGTACTCAGCAAACGAAAATCCTGTGCGGATAGCAAGCGGTCATCATCAGGCTGAACACCAACCGTTGTATCCGGAAAAAACCCCATGGATTCCAGTGCCGGAGCGATTTCGGGGTTTGCCATGAATTGATTCCAGATCAAGTTGCTACGATAGTTTTCTATCATCACAATGATGGGTCCCTGGTCAATCGCCAGATAAGAGCTGGAATACCAGTCCTGGGTTTCATTAAAAGCATCATAAAAACCAAAGGGGCCGAAGATTCTGTCACCATGATCTGTATAAAAATGGCGAAGCGCAGCCATGGACTCAACGGGAGTATAAGGAAAACTGGACAGCGCTGCGGTGGGCGTGATGGTCCCATTATCCCGATCCATCGTGGGTTCGTGAGCCAGGTAGCCAAAGGGGTCATCACTGGCAGTAAGTCCCCAACAATTTTCACCATAACCAACATAGCCACCGGGATTATCGATACACCAGGCCCGGTTGATGAGCGTGTGATTCTGGTTGTTGAAAAAATAATTGGTGTGGCTGTCCTGAATCCCACGCGGGTCGAAACCTAGATAGGAATAATGGGCAAAGAACAAGGGGCCACCATAGGGCCAGCCCACGTCAAGATTAATGCCGTAATAGCTGTTTCCGTTGTCATACGCAGGGGACGATGCAAACCCATTCTCCCAGAGTTCACCCGGTACACCATGAGTCGGTGAAGCAACGGCTAACAGGTACACGATCCCGGTTTCGTTGGGTCCCTGAAGCGCAAAATTCATGGCCCAATCATGATTGGGTGACCAATGCCAGTAGAGAAAATTGCTGGTTGGTGTTCGTCGATACCAATCCCACTCGACACCTTCCCATAAGCTGGTTGCCAGACTCACGAGAGCCTGTTCAACGGGATCAGCACCATCGAAATAATTTCGTGCGGCCAGGATTCCTTGAATCAGGAAGGCCGTTTCCACCAGATCACCTCCATCATCGTATTGGCTGAAGGGGATCACTTCCCCTGTATTGCCATCCATCCAATGGGGCCAGGCACCATGAAAGCGATCTGCCGTTTCAAGAAACTGAAACAACTCTAATAGTCTGTTTGCGGCTTCGCTTCGGCTGACAAAACCTCGCTCAGCACCCACAACGATGGCCATGATACCAAAACCGGTCCCGCCACTGGTCACCGTTTCGTTATTCCCCGGCGTTCGCTCGCGGGCCATCTTTGAGACTGGATGGGCATAATCCCAGAAATATCTGAAGGTGGCTCGCTGTATCATGTCGAGAAAAGCCTCATCATCCTGACTCTGAGTGCTCACCTCGACGCTTAGGGATAACTCGGATTCGTTATAGCTTCCATCAATGGCAGACACTTTGTAGAAACCAGACAGATCCGATTCACCAAGGAAATGGTTAAAGAAGGGGATATCCTGCTGTGCGAATCCTACCAAGCTGTAGGTTCCGCCCCAGTTGCTGCGATAAATTCGATAACCTGCTACATCTTCATCAGCCACCGGGGTCCAGCTCAAATCCACATGCAGGTCGTAACCTACCGCTGTAAGATTCACAGGAATAGCCGGTGCGGTTGTGTCACTATTTCCATAGGAGGTCATCCGTATTTCATCCAGAAAAAGGGTATGCTCACTCGCGTCGGATGTACTCTGACCATAAAAGATGGTTTTGATTGATGACATATTTGCATTACCGGCCACGGCATAAAAAGTATCCAGCGGCATTGAGAACAATTGCCACTGTCCCAGGGGTATGGAATCGACATATGCTCCCATATTCACGGGGCTGGTTTTTTGATTGCCGGTATCCTCCAGATAAATATTGGGCAGGTCATCAATGGTCATATCGCCGCTTGAATACAGCCAGAAGGTGAGGAGATCCTGGGTACTGAGATCGTGTCCCGGCCAACCAATTTCCGCCACTGCCGCACCCCAGTTACCACCCGCCTGGCTGGTCCAATGGAGCCGTAAACTATTGTTTCCCATGAACACGGTTGTCTCATCCACCGGAAATTTCTCACCGATGCGTTCCAGCAGGCTGGGTGAATTTACAAAACACCAGCTTGGATCGTATGACGTGGATGTGGGGCTGTCGTCAAAAAAGATATAATCCTCAGCCTGGGCGAATTTCGTCGTAAGACCCAGAACCAATATTGAGCTTATGATTAATGTTTTCATGGTCATCTCCCTCCCTTGGTAAGATGAAGCGTAATATGGCAGTGTAGCATTCTCTCTTAAAATGGTGACAACACCTGGTCGTTGAAACTGGGTTCAGGGTTCTCAAATGAAGTGAACACACAAACAAAAAAGGAAAACCTTGACATGAACCCAGTGGCGGAAGGTAAACTTTTGGAAGAGATCTTGGAAGAAGTAATCGTGCACGGACCTCCCCCGATATATCAGATAAGCCTAAGTATCATTTGCCAAAGCTTGTGCGCTTTCTTCTGAATAGGGCGAATACTGTCTGGGTTTAGCCTGAGAATAGCCGCCAAGCCCTGTCCCGGAGCATTGTACCCAAAGCCCTAAGGATCGGGCACCACTCTTTTTATCCCTGGGAAGTCCCTCCGTTTTTCGCAGAAAACACATTGCGCCACTTGGCCAATCACCTAACTCTCCCAACAACAGGTGTTTACCGGCCTACAAACTCGCTTTACGGTGAGTTAATATTAATGGCTTGACAAATACCAGGACGTCCATATATTCGAATGTAACCGATTACATTTTTTGAATACGGAGACGATGAGTTCCACGTATGGTGATCAAATGACAACAATCAGAGATGTCGCCAAACAAGCAAAAGTGTCCACTGCCACTGTATCGCGTGTCCTGAATAACTCCGAAAAAGTCAGATCAGCAACGCGAGATCGCGTGAATGAGGTTATCCGAGAGCTAAACTTTATTCCCAATGCCGCCGCTGTGGGATTGCAACGCAAAAAAACAAAGACAGTTGGTCTCATATTTCCTGACGCCAGCGCCTATTATTTTGCTGAGATTATCCAGGGGATCAATCGTCATCTCTCTCAAAACGATCATCAGATTCTGATCTCAAGTGCCCATGATGAAGCGGAAGAAATCAAAATTATCAATGGTTTTGTCAGGGGTGGGCGTATTGATGGTCTGATCATGATGATGCCCTCTGCGAATGGAAATAATGGGTTCAGAATCCCTTTAGCTTATAAAATTCCTGAGGTTTTTATCTCCTGTGAGATCAATGCTCCCAGGTCTACCACCATCTTACTGGACAACTACAACGCTGCAAAAGAGATGGTGGAGCACCTGTCAAAGTTAGGGCACAAGCGTATCGCTTTCATACATGGGGGTGAGCATAACTATGATGCCCACGAACGCTATCGGGGATATATGGATGGGATGAAAGCATGCCCGGCTGACGAGGAGCTGAATCTGGTCGTTATGGGAAACTTCACGGAATCCTCAGGATTTCAGGCGACTCTCGAACTCATGAAACGCAAACCGACACCCACAGCAATTTTTGCTGCCAATGATGCCATGGCCATTGGTGCCATTGAAGCCGCCAGAGCTCTGAAACTCAGGGTGCCTGCAGATTTGGCTATCGTCGGGTTTGATGATATTTCATCCGCTGCTTACATGGATCCGGCACTCACCACCGTCCACGTTCCCTTGCGTCGCCTTGGACACCTGGCCGCAGAAGCTATGTTGAAAAACCTGAAAACCAATCTTGCCGACCGCACGACAGAAAAGATCATTATTCCACTGCAACACATCATTCGCAGATCTTGTGGTAGTGAATAGAAAGTCAAGATAGAAAAATTTTAAAAAAAGGGTCCTTTTCCATGGGAATCAAACAACACTGATTTCGGAAAGAGGATTTCAATCGCAAGCAAACAGGAGGACGTGATGAAGAAATTACGTGTATTACCAGCACTCCTAGTGGTGTTTACCACTCTGAGTTATCCGGTAGCAGTTTTGGCCGGAAGTCACGCTGATCCGGCCTTTATAAAGGTCGTGTCAGTAGAAACCGCTCCCACAGTGGATGGTGTTCTCGATGAAAATGTCTGGGCGCGCCGCTATGATCGGCTGGTCTTTAATGCGGGTATGGGCACGGGCGATGTTGACTTCGCCGTCACCGGCGGCGTTGAGGTTCAGGCCCCTTATACAGACACCACCAGTACAATTGTTAAGATTGTCCATGATGGACTTGACTTGTACATCAGTCTGGATTCGGATGATAAATCTGTCTGCCGCTTCAACAGCAGTTGGGAAGGCGATGGCATGTTCATGAAGATAAAAGATGCCAGTGGCGCCGATATGGAATATAAACTGTACTTTAATCTGGAAGGCACAGATCCAGACATTCACTTGGAAGTTCCAGGTCTTTATCCAACATCAGCCGAAGGAGCCGCTTATAAAAAACCAGGTACTATTGTAAACGATACCACCAGTGTCGATTCAGGATATACTGCAGAACTTGTGATTCATCTTGCTGATCTGGGTTATACCGATATGTATGCTGATATTCCTGTGCTGATCAACATTTTTGATCCGGATGGCTATACGGGTGTAAGTGGCGAAGCCTGGACTGTCGGTCAGTTTTACAAAGCCTGGTGGGGCAGCGAATGGGGTCCCGACATGCGTATTCTGCGATTGTCAGATCCACCGACCCGCGTTGCCTTTGCTACTGAGGACGAGATTGTCCTGGACGGTCAGATCAATGAAGCTTTCTGGGCAGGAGCCGAATCGGTTCTTGTCGGCCATAATACCAACGGTTCCACCGGTGGTTATTATGCACAGTGGAGCGATTCGTCAAATGACTATACGGATGCCAGTGAAACGAGCATCAAGTTCATTCATAACGGCGCATTACTCTATATCGCAGTAGAATCAAATGACATGTCCGTGGGTAAATGGTCCCCAGGCTGGGAAGCTGATGGCCTGTTTCTCTGGATGACAGATAAGGGTGATTATGCCCCAGCCGCCCGTAAAGAGATTAAAGCCATGTATTTTACCGGTGTAGAGGGAGACGGAATTTCCTTTGAAACCAATGATCAAGTTCCAACTGGTTCTGCCGAAGGCGTCAGCTTTGAACCGACGGGTACGGTGACACACTCTGGAACCAATGGCGACGATGCAGGATATTCCATTGAGGTGGTCATCAATACTGCTGATTTTGGGTATGAAGTGGGCGACACTGTACGCTTAAGCACCGTAATCTGGGATCTGGACTATTCCAGTGCAGATGAATACGATGCCGCTATTGCTGATTATGCACCTGAATGGTGGGGAACCCAGTGGGCTGATCCCAACTTTGAAAAATACTACATGTATCGCGGTGTTATTTTGAGTTCTGATCCGGTTTCTGCCACTGATTTTGAATCAGTACCAGCAAGCTTTGAACTTTCTCAAAATTATCCAAATCCCTTCAATGCAGGGACCGTCATCAGTATGTCTCTGCCCGAATCAGGGAATGCGAATTTGGAGATTTACAATGTGCTGGGGCAGAATGTTGCTACCCTGTATAATGGTTTTCTCTCTGCAGGGAGTCACAATTTCTCATGGAATAGCCTGGGAAATCACAATCAGCAGCTCAGCACAGGCGTGTATTTTTACCGATTGACGGTAGGTGATCAGGTTGCCATCAAGAAAATGGTAATGGTCAAATAATCCCCCTGTCGTTGTATCATTTACAACGATTACATGAGGATTTTGACTACGAAAGATCACTGTTGTCCGAGTTTCAAGGTGGCGGTATTCAGTGCTGCCACCTTGAAAATATCGGTGGATAAATCATGTGAAATATCATGGATGGGCAGCAATTGAAATGGATGTTCATAAAGATGAGATCAGCAATACTGATCGCGTTGATCCTTCAATTCCTTCCGCTGGTGTGCTTCTCAGGTACCACAGGTAAGCTCAGCGGCAAAATCACCGACGCTGAAACGGGTCAACCCCTTCCTGGTGCCAATGTCTTTCTGTCGGGCACGAATTACGGTGCGGCTACCGACTTGGATGGTTATTACATGATTCTGAATGTTCCACCAGGGACATACAGTTTACATGTTCAAATGATCGGTTATCAAGAAATCCGCCAGGATAATATCAGGGTCCTCACCGACTTCAATTCCATCAACGATTTTAAATTGACTGCCCAAGTACTGGAGGCAGCAACCCAGGTTGAGGTCATCGCAACCCGACCAGATATTCAACGTGATCGTACCAGTACCTTGGCGGTGATCGGTTCAGAAGAAATAGATAAACTGCCTGTGCTTGAAATGGATGACGTGGTTGGTCTGCAAGCCGGGGTAGTGGATGGTCACTTCCGGGGTGGTAGAAGTGGTGAAGTGAGCTATATGCTGGATGGGATTAGTGTCACCGATCCCTATAACGGTGAAATGGCCGTAACCATTGATAACAGCAACATTCAGGAGATCAAGGTGATCAGCGGTACTTTTAGTGCCGAATACGGACAGGCCATGAGCGGTGTGGTGAATATCGTCACCAAGAGCGGTGCACCGAAATTTGGATTGTCAGTAAATGTATATGGGGGTGATTTTATTTCCAGGAACACCAATACTTTTGTGAATATTGACCAACTTGATCCGTCACAGAACCTCAGCGGCGAATTTACCCTAACCGGACCTCTGGGAATTCTTGGAAAGGGTGCGGGTTTTGTTTTTAGTGTAAAAAATCAATCGAATGCAGGTCACCTATTTGGCATCGAAGAATTTCTACCTTCAGATTCGTCCAATATCGATGACCCCGATCCGGAAAGTTGGTATATCTCCCGATCAGGAAGCGGTGCAATCGTCCCCATGAATTATAAAAACACCTTTTCCACACACGGCAAACTATCAAAGCATCTGGGTCCCAAGGTCCGAATCGATCTCTCCTCTGATCTAACCCGGCAATCCTGGTCAAATTACGACCATCTCTACAAGTATAACCCCCAGGGCATTCAGACCCATTTTAAGGATAGCTACCAGACAACCCTGTCCCTGAACCATTTTCCAAATTCAAAATTATTTTATACCATCAACTTCTCTCGCTTCAAATCCGACCTGAGTAATTATGTCTACGAAGACTACAAGGATGAGCGCTACGTCAGTACCCTATTATCCAGGCGGCTGGGCTATGGCTTCTATACCGGTGGAGTGGACATGAGTCACTTCTACAGAAGCAGCACCGTAAATACAATCAAAATCAATTTGATTGCCCAACCCAATCGCCATCATGAATTAAAGACTGGAATTGAAGCCCGGAAAAGCGAACTCTGGCAACATGATTTCGGTATAAAACTGGATCGTAGTACTGCCTGGCTGCCTGAAATATTTCCCGAAGAACACTGGGGCAATAACGAGTACACTCACAGTCCCCTGGAAGTAGGGATCTGGCTTGAAGATAAGATTGAGGCTGAACGTCTCGTGCTGGTGGCAGGGCTACGCTATGATTATTTCCAGCCTGATGGACTGGAACCTTTGGATCTGCGAGACCCGGACGGGAGTTACACGGGAAATTCGGAGGAGGCATTTAAGGATGCCCCAAGCTCATCCCAATTATCTCCCCGTCTGGGATTATCCTATCCGATTAGCGACAAAGGTGCAATCCACATTTCATATGGACATTTTTTCCAGATCCCGGCATATGAATATCTCTACCATAATTCAGAATTTGAAATTCAGGGTGGGGATCTAAAGAGCATCGTTGGTAACGCTTCACTTTTACCAAAGAAAACAGTGATATATCAATTCGGCTTACAGCAAATGCTTTCTGCCAATCTTGTATTGGACATCACCGGCTATTACAAAGATATGCGCAATCTCGTCGGTACTCAAATTTATGAACTCTATATCCTTGGCGATAGCTATGCCCGTTACGAAAATCAAGACTATGGCAATGTCAGGGGCGTGGCTCTCTCACTTTCCATGAAGCAAATAGGTCTTTTCTCAGGGTCAATTGAGTACACCTATCAAACAGCAGAAGGAAATGCCTCCGATCCCCGCAGTGTTTTTAATGATCGCCAGAGTGATCCTCCTCGCGCCAGTGAAATCCAGGTGGTACCGCTGGACTGGGATCAGACCCATACCATTGATATTTCAATGACCATGAACGGAAATAACTGGTATCTGAGTCTCATTGGCCAGTATGGCTCCGGATTGCCTTACACACCTGAGTTTCAGGGTGAACGTACTGCTTTCCAGAATTCTGAACGGAAACCCAGCACACTGAATCTGGACATGTCTGGAGAATACGGCATCCCTCTGGGGGCTTCCCGTCTAGCTCTGTATTTTTTAATTAAGAACGTAATGGATCGTAAGAACGCTAAGGACGTCAATAAGGATACGGGCAGCCCATCATATAGTCTGGTCCCTACCTATGTACCTGAACAATCCATTCACACTTTAGAGGATTTCCTGTCGCGTCCCGATTATTTCCAGGCTCCTCGTGAAGTGTTGGTTGGTATGAAATTCATACTTTAATGGGGATGAGATGAGTTTTAAAAACAAAGTATGCATTATCGCCCTAAGCATGTTGCTGATCTCAACGCCCCTGCTCAACGCACAAAATAACATTGATGCGCTACATGGGGATCGTATCAATCGTAAACAGGGTCTGCATAACGGGAATCTGGTAGAAACACTGTTCTGGAATTTTGGCGAAGTAGCCTGGTGGGGCAAACAACCCTCCGGTGTCTGGCCCAAAGGAACCAATCACTCCTATATGGATGGTATTTACCCATTGGTGGCCGCAGAGGTGCAGCTTAGTGATGGACGGATCACTCACATTGTTGAGGGTGGCTACCGAGAGCATTATGAAGAGGGTTCCACCGGTATGGAATTCGGATGGCAACCGCTGCCTGATTTTGCCAATCCTGACCAGGATTATATCGCACTCAGCGATGATCCCAATACCTGGCCACCCTACTGGCCGGATCAGCCGGCAGACTGGGGGGGGTCCTGGAACGGCTATTTTGGCAGAAAAACCAATGCCGACCAGGAAAGCTATTTTGTCATGGATGATTACCAGGATTATGGACAGGATTTTTGGGGGCTCTTCAACTCAGATTCCCTTGACCCGAGTCGTGGCGGCCTGGGAATGCGCGTAGCCGTACGCGGTTTTCAATGGTCGAATGTACTGGCTGAAGACATCATTTTCTGGCATTATGATATTACCAATGTATCAACAACCACCTATCCTAAGACGGTTTTTGGGATGTATGCCGATGCAGGAGTGGGCGGCCAAAACGATAGTAACGATGATCTGGCTTTCTACGACCTGTCTCTGGATCTGGCATATACCTGGGATTCCAACAATCTGGGAGAGGGCAATTGGGAAACCGGTTACGCCGGTTATGCATTTCTGGAAAGTCCGGGGAATCCTTTCGATGGTATCGATAATGACGAAGACGCATCTGCAGGCTCATCACCTGAGCTGGGGAGCGTGGATTTTCAACCGCGGAACCTGGTTGATGAGGTTGTGCTGATCGATTACCAAAATATGACCGTGGACAATAACCGGGGACGGATACTCACCAGTTTCAGCGCGGGAGGATCAGATGATTTTTACCATTTTTCCGGCGACAGCCTCTTCTTGAATCAATATGATAGCGTGAGCGTCTATGTGCGCGGGTCAACCTACACTGATATACCCTTTAATGGTGTCGATGATGATCTGGACGGAATTATTGACGAAAACGAAGCCGTACATATGGGGTTAAAGGTTAAGAATTATTTTACTGGCGCCGGACTGGATGATCCGCTCATTGATGAAGCCAGGGATGATGGTGTGGATAACGATGGTGACTGGGATCCTGAACTCCACGATGTGGGGGCAGACGGGCTGGCGGGTACCGGCGATGCCGGTGAGGGAGACGGACTTCCGACGCTGGGTGAGCCAAACTTTGACATCACTGATAAAGATGAGTCTGATCAGATCGGACTTACGGCCTTTGATGCTTTCTATATCGGTCAGGGTGTGGAATTTGGTCAGGATGAGGTGATCTGGGATCGCGTGGCCAACTATCATTTCAGCAACGTAGCATTACCCGGTAACATTGCTTTTCTGTTTGGTTCCGGACCCTTTATCATGCCACCAAATCACACCGAACGATTCTCCATGGCCCTGGTATTTGGTAAAAACCTTGAAGACTTGAGGCGCAATAAAGAGGTGGTCCAAAATATCTATAACGCCAATTATAATTTCGCCCGTCCTCCAGAAAAACCTACCGTCACAGCCGTGGCTGGCGACGGCAAGGTGACGCTGTATTGGGATGATTTTGCCGAAAGTTCCTACGATGACCCAGCCTTTACCCACCCGGCGACTGGCGGATATGATTTTGAAGGTTACCGGATTTATAAAGCCACCGACGCTTCCTTCAACGATGCCTACAACATCACCAACGGATATGGCGAAGCAGCCTTCCACGATCCGGTCGCACAATACGATTATGACAATGATGTCCAGGGCTTCTTCAATGTCGATGTCCATGGTATTGAATACTATCTCGGCGGGGACACCGGTCTGCGACATTCCTGGGTAGACACGGATGTCCAGAATGGCGTGACTTATTATTACGCAGTCGTGTCCTATGACCGTGGCTGGGAAGAAAAAAACATCCTGCCCTCTGAATGTACCAAGGTCATCGTCAAGAACAACGCCGGTGAAATTACGGTTGACAAGAATACGGTTTTTGTCACTCCCAATGCCCCGGCGGCGGGATATGTGTCACCTGAGATCGCTGGAGGTCTACATCGCATACAGGGTTTTGGAACCGGGGATATCCGAATAAATATCATTGATCCGGCCCTGGTGACTGATGGAGAATACCGGATCAGTTTTGATGATACGACGCGTCAGGACACGCTCAGCTATACTTTGTCCGAAATAGGATCTGATCCACCTGATACGATGATAATCTTTAGCGATTCAGAAGCACTTATGAATGAGGATGTCAACCCCCTTTTCGCAGGCATGCGCATCCAGGTAAGCAATGACACAATAGCGCCAGATCCGGAAAACACCGGTTGGGCTCAGGGTGTTTCGAATATGTTGATTTACGCTGAACGTGACTCTTACTGGGATGGATTTTTGGGCAGGATTGAAGGATACCCTGCCTGTTATGAAGTACACTATGGTGTGGTGGACAGTTCCATGTTGAAGAGTAGTTTTAAACATCTCTCAAATTTCCGTGTGATCGATAAAGTCAGTGGAAAGAAGGTGCAAACCTATCTCTGGGAGCCCTTGGAGAATCGGGATAGTCTGCTTTCTGCCGGAGATTATCTCCGATTGCAATTAAAGGTCGGGGGACTTTGGCGGGACACCTGGCGGATTTATTTTGTGAGACCTGAAGAGAATTTAATCATGCCGGATTCTGGAGATGTCGCCAATATTGGTATCCACTTACCCTTTAGAAGCGGGGATGAGTTCGCCTTCACATCCTTTGCGGCTGACATGGATCAAACGCTGGCAAAACGTCAATTGAGAAATATAGCCGTAGTCCCAAACCCTTATGTGGCAGCCGCCGCCTGGGAGTCTCAGCGGATGAGTGCATCAGGACGTGGAGAACGCAAGATCAATTTTATCCATCTTCCCCAACAAGCCCAGATCAGCATCTTTAATGTGAGTGGGGACCATGTGATCTCTCTGGATCACTTAAGCGGGATAGATGATGGTGCATTGGCGTGGAATCTCCAGACCAAGGACGGGCTGGATCTGGCACCAGGCGTCTACATTTATTATGTGGATAGTGCCTTGGCAGGAACATTTACAGGCAAATTTGCCGTGATTAAATAGGAATCAAGTGACGGAATCCACCATGAAACGCTTTTGCGAAACAAGCACCACAAGTGCCGTTCGTCTTGTTGCATGCATTGCCGTATTCATGGCGACCTGGAATCCAATAATGGCTTCTGATATTATCAGCAAATCGGGCACAACTGTAGCGCAATTCTTGAAAATTGGCCTGGGGTCCCGAAGTATGGCCATGGGCGGAGCTGCTGCTGCTTCGGTGAACGATGCCAGCGCCCTGTACTGGAATCCTGCAGCAGGTGCCTTCTTTGAATACGGGAATGTTCAGGTGGAGCAATGTAGCTGGATTGCAGGTATGGATTTTAGCTATTATGGCGCAATTATCCCTCTGGGCAACTCACAATCACTGGGTCTTGGCCTCGTCAGTCTTTCCACCGGTGACATGCTGGTCAGAACCGTCGATAAACCTGAAGGTACCGGCGAATATTTTTCCGCCAACGATCTGGCTATCACTTTATCCTATGCCCGTGCTCTGACGGATTTTTTCAGCATTGGATTCAATGGAAAGTACATCCATCAACGCATTTGGAATTCAACCGCAGCGGGCATCGTGCTGGATTTTGGGAGCTTATACTATTTTGATAACCGACGCTTGCGCATTGGCGCTACCGTTTCAAATTTTGGTCAAAAATTGCAGTACAGCGGCAAGGACTTGATGATCGTGTACGACCAGAATCCCGATGCCTCTGGAGATAATTCGCATATCCCGGCCATTTTGTACACCAATGCCTGGGATATACCACTGACCTTTCGCTTTGGCCTGGCTTACGATTTACCCAAGCTGAAAATCGGTGAAATCACGCTTGAAGCAGATGCCGTCCACCCCAATGACAATTACGAATACCTTAATCTCGGTTTCGAATGGCGTCCCTGGTCCGTGCTTGCCCTCCAGGCGGGATATGAAAGTCTTTTTCAGAAAGATAGCGAAAAAGGTCTGACACTGGGTGGATCTCTTTATCTGGATGTTGGGGGAATGAACCTGGGATTTCAGTACAGCTATGAGGATTTTGGTCGTCTTAATTATGTCCAGCGAATCGACCTCCTGCTCCATTTCTGATTAAATGCTCGTTAACCTTTTAAAAAATATCATGACGGGATCGCCTACGTGAATGCTGACCATCAATTTGAAACTGAGTTGGGCTATTTCAATCGGGAGGGTACCGAATATATCATCAAGACTCCCAGGACGCCCAAACCCTGGATAAATGTGTTGTCCAACGGTCGCTATGGTTTGACGATCTCCCAGTGTGGTGGAGGCTTCAGTTGGTTGGATCATTCCGAGTTTAATCGTATTACCCGTTGGCATCAGGATTTGGTGAAAGATGACTGGGGCAAGTACCTCTATGTCCGGGATAATGACACCGGTGAATTCTGGAGTCCCACCTGGTTACCGGTAAAGACTGATCTTGATGCGTATCAATGTCGCCATGGTTTTGGATATACGGTCTTCCACTCCCGCGTCAATACGATAAAGATTACGCTGACCGTGTTCATACCCATGGATGAACAAATGGAAGTCTGGGATGTGGAGATTGAAAACCTGGGGTCTGAACCCAGATCCCTAAGTCTGTTCAATTATTTTGAATGGACACTTGGCTCCAGCAATGACCACCACCGGGAATTTCATAAAAATTTCATCCAGACCCAATTTGAACCTGACACAAATACGATTTGGGCTCAAAAACGGCTCTGGGACATCGCTCTGGGAGATAGAGGTCACTGGAATATCGACCATCCCTTTAATGCCTTTCTCTCCTGTACCAGCAAAGTCAGCGGATTCGAATGCGACAAGGAAGCCTTTCTGGGTCAGTATGGCAGCCTTGAGAGACCGGAAGCCGTTGCCAAAAATGGTTCTCCAGGCAAACAGGGAATGTGGCAGGATGCCATCGCCAGTCTCAAAGTCCCCGTAGAACTGGCAGCGGGAGCCAGACAGAGTCTGGCCTATTTGATCGGCATGTACGCCAGCACTCAGGATTGTCAGGTTGCCATGGGGAAATATCAGACGGAAGACCAGAGGATTTCAGCTCTGAATGCGGTAAAAGTGTACTGGTCAGAGCTGCTGGGTGCCCATCAAATGGAGACACCCGATGCATCCATTAACATTCTGGCCAACGGCTGGTTGAAATATCAGGCTATTTCAGCCCGTATTTACGGTCGTAGCGCCTATTATCAGCAGAGTGGCGCCTTTGGTTTCCGCGATCAATTGCAGGACAGTCAGGTTTTTCTGCCCATTGATGTAAGCAAAACTGAAAAACAGATTCGACTCCATGCAGCCCACCAATACATGGATGGTTCCGTCCTCCACTGGTGGCATCCCATTGCTGAGCAGGGTTTGCATTCCGGCATTGCTGACAATTATTTGTGGCTGCCCTTCCTGGTAATTTCTTATCTGCAGGAAACAGATAACATCTCATTTCTCCAAGAACAAATTCCCTTTTATGATGACCCAAAAACGGCATCGATCTATGAACACTGTCTGAGATCCATTCAACGCAGTTTATTGCGCACAAGTAAACGCGGACTGCCTTTTATCGGCGCCGGAGACTGGAACGACGGCCTAAGCGCTGTTGGTTTGGAGGAGCAGGGTGAATCGGTTTGGCTGGCACACTTTTTATATTTCATCCTGAAGGAATTTATCCTCCTCGCCGACGAGACCGGTGACACTTTGCATCACAAACTTTTTCAGGACAAAGCGCTTGCTCTGGTCAATGCCATTCAAACTGCAGGGTGGGATGGAGAGTGGTTTATTCGGGCAACCAAAGACGATGGCGAGATCATTGGTGGCAAGGAGTGCCAAGAGGGGAAGATCTACCTGAATGCACAGACCTGGTCGGTTATCAGCGGGAGTGGCACATCTGAGCAGCAAAAGCAGGCCATGGCAGCAGTTAAACTGCATCTGCTTAAAGATTTTGGTCCCTTGCTGTTGTCACCTGCGTATAGCAAACCGGATCCCCTTATTGGCTATCTTTCCCGTTACGCTGCAGGAACCAGGGAAAATGGTGGTGTCTATACCCATGCGGCAACCTGGGCTATTTGGGCATTTGTACTTCAGGGTCAACCAGAATTGGCTTATCAGGTCTACCAGGGTATTTCTCCCATACACAACGGGATGATTCCCGCGAGATACCTTGGAGAACCCTATGTAACGCCTGGAAATATTGATGGTCCTGACTCTGCTTATTATGGCCGGGGTGGCTGGACCTGGTATACAGGCTCGGCAGCCTGGCTCGATAAAATGGTTTCAGAGCGCATCCTGGGTATTCGGCCAACCAGAGCAGGACTGCTTATAGATCCAGCAATTCCCGCAGAATGGAAACACTATTCCATGACCAGAAAATTCAGGGGAACCGTCTATACCATCAAGGTGAGTAATCCCCTCAATCGTAGCTCGGGTATCCGTGAGCTCCAGATAGATGGCTCGATCATTCAAGGTAATGTGATCCCGCCTCGACCATCAAAAACCTGCCTGGTGCAGGTCACCATGTGATGCGAGCAACAAGGGTTGTTACCCAGTCGGGTTGACCAGGGTCCGCCTATGCAGAAGCAATTATTTCCAGTCATCATTCTTTTTTCAGTGATCTTGCAGTCGTTCACAAGCTGCGGCGTTCATTCATCACAACCGCTGGCTGTTCCACAAAACAATTTACCTTTAAATAGGACTGAACCTCAACAGATCACCTCCGCAGACAGCCTCTATCTCAGAACGCTTGCAGCGGAGACCTGGAAGTTCTTCGCCACATTCGTTGATCGTGCTACAGGCTTGATACCGGACCATATGAATGGTCGGGAGCTTGACCCGTCAGATTACACATCGGCGACAAATATAGGTCTCTATATGGTCTGTGTGGCTGCTGCCGAAGATCTGGAATTTATCACCCACGAGCAGGCCCTGGATTATTTGAGTCGCACCTTGAGTTCCTTGCAGAAAATGGAACGCCACAACGGATTCCATCTCAACTGGTATAGCCTTCCTGCCATGGAAGTCACACGAGCGTATGTTTCAAGCGTTGATGCCGCCTGGTTGTATGCCAGTGTTGCCGCCATTTCAATCAAATACCCGGAATTGAACAATGGCTGCCAGAATATTCTGGGTGGCGTTGACTTCGCCTGGCTTTTTGACCCGGCACTTGGGCAATTCTATCTGGGTTATGATCTGGAAAAACAGGAATTCTCACCCTATCACTATGGCATGCTCTGCAGTGAGAGCAGGATTGTCAGTTATCTGGCTCTCGCCTGGCAGCAGGTTCCGGAGAGTCATTGGACCCGGCTTTATCGTGTCTTACCAGATTCTGTCGATCAACAGGGTTCACCGCGGCATTTCTCCCAACAGTATGATCAGCAACAAAGCTTTAGCAGTGGCTATTACCTCTATCAAGATTTTCTGCAGATTTTGCCATCCTGGGGTGGAAGCATGTTTGAATATCTTATGCCCACGCTGTTTGTGGACGAACAACGCGAGGCAACCCTGGGACTGGGGGAGAACGACAAGCGAATTGTTGCCGTTCACAGAGATTACGCTCTGAACCACCTGGGATATCAAGTCTGGGGCATGAGCCCATGTGCGACACCCGAGGGCGGCTATGATGTCTTTGGAGTCTCAGATATTGGCAGCCGTAAAGAGGGGAGTCGTGAAGACATTGTCACACCCCATGCCAGTATTCTGGCCTTAAGCTTTGCACCCCGTTGGGTGGTGGACAATCTTGATATCCTGGAAAAGCGTTACAGGCTTCGTGGAGACTATGGGTTCTTTGACTCAGTGAATCCCAAAACGGGAGAAGTCGCCGAGAAATACCTCTCTCTTGACCAGGGGATGATTCTGCTGTCAATCAATAATTATTTGAATAGGGGATCTTTGCCCAGGACTTTCAAACAGGTAGGAGCAATGACTAAAGTCTTGGAACTCATCGCTCCTGAACCATTTTTCCCTGCACCCTGAGACCCCGAATAGTTAGAGTAGAACACCCTATTATTGGAACCTTCAGAATGGACCTCTCGGTAAAAAAGCTCGCCCAGGTAACCGCACTGGTCAGTAAAATGACCTCTGAGGAAAAGGTCGGTCAGATGATCCTGGTAGACCCACGCTTCCTGGATACGCCTGCTGACATTTCAACCTTCAATATAGGTGGGGTTTTTGTTAATGGTGGTGGAGCGCCGCCACCCAATACGACAGAATCCTGGATTTTATTGGCGGAAACGATGCAACACTACGCTGGTAAGTCCTCAATGAAAAAACCCCTGCTTCTGGGTACTGACGCCGTGCATGGTCATAACAATCTGTATGGTTCCGTACTTTTTCCCCATAACATCGGTTTGGGCGCGGGTAATAATCCACAGCGGGTGGAAGAAATTGCTCGCATCACCTCACTGGAATTAGCTTCAACTGGCTTCAATTGGAATTTTGCACCCTGTGTTGCCGTGGTTGATGACCCGCGCTGGGGCAGAACCTATGAAAGTTTCTCTTCGAATACCGAAGTCACCACCCGGTTGGGTTCCGCCGCCGTGAGGGGTATTCAGTCCAGTTTTGGAACAGGCAAAGCCAGAGTTTTAGCCTGTGCCAAGCATTTTATAGGTGATGGAGGCACTGTGGGAGGTGTGGATAGGGGCAACACAAAGATGGAATTGGCTGAACTTCGAGCGCGTTTTCTGCCTCCCTACGAAGCTGCTGTTGCCGCCGGAGTTGGCAGCATCATGCTTTCCTATAACCAGTGGAATGGCACACCCTGCCATGCCAGTCGATACCTGATCAGCGACCTGCTCAAGCATGAATTGGGCTTTAGGGGCTTTGTCGTTTCGGATTGGGACGCCATCGATGATCTGGCCCCCAAGAATCGTTATATAGATGCAATATCACTCTCTATCAACGCTGGTCTGGATATGATTATGGCATCCCGGAAATACAAAGCCTGTCATGCAGGATTACTGGAACTTCTGTCCAGGGGTGATATCCACCTGTCACGCATCAATGATGCCGTTACACGCATTCTGACGGCAAAAGCTGCGCTGGGTCTTCTGGATAGGCAACAACCTGAATTGCCTCCAGCAACCCAAATCGACAAAACGAAGAGCCGGAATATCGCCAGAAGCGCTGTCCGAGAATCGGTGGTTCTCCTGAAAAATGAAGCCATACTACCTCTAAAATCCAAAGTGAAACGAATCCATGTCTGTGGAGAATTTGCCGATGATCTCGGCTTGCAATGCGGTGGCTGGTCCATCTCATGGCAAGGCAGTAGAGGCAGGATTACAGAGGGCACGACCATTCTGGAAGGCCTGCGTAACCTGGCCGCTCCCGATATGACCGTTAGCTATTCGCCGGGTGCCGAAGTGCCTGATGGAATCGACCTCATTATCGCTGTGGCAGGCGAATATCCCTATGCCGAATTTCATGGCGATTTAACAGAATTGGAACTTCCGCAGGATCAGCAGGCATTTCTTACAGCACTTACCAATCGCAATGTGCCAGTTTTATGTATCCTTATAGCAGGTCGGCCGCTGGTGATCAAACCTTATCTGGATAAATTTGATGCCACGGTGGTTGCCTGGCTGCCTGGAACAGAAGGGGATGGTGTCGCTGAGGCACTGTTCAGCCGCGAGCTGCCAACTGGAAAACTACCAATGGGCTGGCCAGACGACAAAAAACCAACCTCTTGAACTAAACCCTGAACCCCGGGGTTATTGTTTTGGTTATTCCCCCGTTAATCGATGCCAGGTATTACCCACGATCAATGTCACGCTGGTCCCAATCAAAGTGTACCAGGTCCAATTCACCAAAGCCGGTTTTCCCAGCGCCATGGGAATCAAAATGATGAGTAACATCACGGCAATACCGGCGCTGAAACCCACAATGGCACTGGTTTGTTTGGGTCCTTTGAACAGCACACCCAGTAAAAATGTCCCCAGCAAACCACCGTAGGTGATACTGGCAATGCCCAGTGCAATTTCCACCACCGATGCCAGGACATTGATAAATAACAACGCCACGGCGGACAAAATCACCGCCCAGAAAATCGTCAGCATCCGGGATGCCCACAAATCCTGCTTGTCGGTGGCGTTTTTTCCAAAATAGGGTTTATACAGATCCATCATGGCGGATGATGAGAGTGAACTCATACTCCCCGCCAGGGTGGACATGGCTGCCGCAAACAAGCCGGCAATGATGATGCCCTTCACACCTGTGGGCATGTAATTGATAATGAAGTAGGGGAAGATCTCATCCGCCTTGTGGAATGGTGCCGCAGCCGCGCTCATATCCACACCCTTGAGCTGGAAAAACACATAGAGTAAAACACCCACAGTGAGGAACAGCGCAAACTGGAACATCACCATCACACCGCTGCCGATAAGTGCTTTCTGACTGTCCCTCAATGTGCGCGTCGTAAGCAGGCGCTGGACGATCAGCTGGTCCGTACCATGCGATGCCATGGAGAGGAATGTCCCGCCGATGAGCGCATTAATCAGCGTGTAGGGTTGGCGAAAAAATTCACCGATACTGTTCCCGAAATCGAAGTTAAATACCTTGAATTTGTGCATGGGTCCTGCCACGTCGCGCACGGTCTGCCAACCGTTGGGCAGGGAGTTTAAGATGAGAATGCCGGCCAGAATCGCACCACCGATATAAATGGTCATTTGTATCACATCCACCCAGATAATGCCCTTCACGCCACCCGTGTAGGTATAAATCAGTGTCACAATGGCAATAATCACAATGGAGAGCACATAAATCTCCATGTTGGACCATTCGGCGAAAAATGCCGATGTTTTAAAGATCACCGCGATGGGAATAGCCGTGGCAAACAGCCGTACACCGTCCGCCGCCACCCGGGTGAACAGAAACACGGTGGAGGCATAGCTGCGGGTCTGATGCCCAAAACGATTTTCCAGCAAATGATAGGCTGTACTCAAATTCCCCTTCTTATAAGCCGGCAGGAAAATGAAGCTCACAATTACCCGGGCGATCAAATACCCGATGGTTAGTTGGAGAAATGTCAGGTCGGTCACATACGCCAGCCCGGGTATGCTGATAAAGGTCAGGGTGCTGGTTTCGGCGGCTACAATGGCGAACGTCACCGCCCACCAGGGGATATTGGAACCGCCCATGAAGTAGTCTTTGATGGTGCGCTGTTTTCCCCCGGAAAAACTCCCGATAGCCGCAATCACCACCAGGTAACCCACCAGAATAATAATGTCCAGTGTTTGAAAACCGCTATTCTCCAGCATCATCCCTCCTGAAAATTCGTTTCAATGCCGACATTATCCGGCATCCGCCTCATCCAATTCCGCCACTGCTTCTTCGTCCGACTTTTTCCCGAATTCCGGATCCAACGGCAGGAAATACAACAGTATAAAACCCGGAATTGTGGCCAGCAGCACCCAGATAAAGAAATGCTGATAACCGATAATTTCCTGCAGCCAGCCGCTGAACATGCCGGGGATCATCATCCCCAGCGCCATAAATCCTGTGGTAATGGCAAAGTGGGAGGTTTTGTATTCCCCCTCAGAAATAAAAATCATATACAGCATGTAGGCGGTGAAGCCGAACCCATAACCGAACTGCTCAATCCCCACGCAAATATTGATGATGAGGAAGCTGTCCGGCATGGCATGGGACAGATAGATGTACAGCGCATTGGGCAGGTTAATGGCAATGGCCATCCACCACAGCCAGTACTTTAGCCCATTTCGCGCCGCCAGAAATCCACCCAATAAACCACCCACGGTCAGCATGAGAATGCCGATGGTTCCATAGACGAACCCAACCTGGCCCGTGGTTAATGCCAGACCACCCACCTCCTGAGCGTCCAGCAAAAAGGGTGACGCCAATTTCACCAACTGGGATTCACCCAGACGGTAGAGGAGCAGAAATGCGATGGATAGCCCAATATGTTCTTTCTTGAAAAACAGCGCAAAGGTCCGAAAGTAATTTTTGAAAAACTCACCCGCACTCTGAACCGTCCGGGGCACATCGGTCACCGGGCGTGGCAACATGAATTTGTGATACACAAAGAAGAGGATGAACAATCCGCCCAGAAAGAAAAAGGTCACCGCCCATGAAAGGGGGATATTCCCAGCCTGGACACCAAAAGTGGCTTCGGAAAATGTCCGTAATTTGGGGTCCAGCTGGATCACCGCCATGACCGGGATATTCCAGTTATCGGCGTTGAAGACAAACCGTTCTCCTTCCACCAGGGAAATGGATTTATCGCCGGCACGCCGCCCGAAATTCACCACAAAAGATTTATCAGCCGGTGGCGGGGCAGAGAGGTAGAAATAAACCACGCCCACATTGCCCACACCGTCCTGTGTATTTACAGCCACTTCCGACACACCAAAATTCCGGCGCAACCAGGATTCCAGATTCTGTACTACCGCCCGGTCCCACCAGGACATTTCCCGGGAAGATTCTGACGACGCCGACCCGTTCTGATTTCCGTTGACTACTTCAATATGACCGTGCGTCAGATTCCATTCCCTGGCCGCCTGTAAAATGGAATCCACCTTTTCCGCTGGTTGCCGGTCGGTATGAATCACCAACTCCTCCGGTGCATGACGCAGTCTGATTTCACCGCCGGTTTCCGCGAGATTGAGTGCGTCCCGGGTTACGGTGCGTACCTGCGCCGCATCGGGTGTGGCCTTCACCGGAATATCCAGGGCTCCCAGGCCACTGTGGCTTTCGATAAATCCCGCCAGAATGATTAACAATCCCTGTCCGGTAATCATTGCAAAGCGGTAAAACGTGCTGCGCACCCCCACAAACCACGCCTGGTCATGTTTGGACAGCCCCAGCATGTAAAACCCGTCGGCGGCAATGTCATGGGTGGCTGAACTGAAAGCCATGAGCCAGAAAATGGTTATGGTAATGGTGAAATAACCCGGCATGGGAATGGTTAATCCCACCGCACCCAGCCCGGCGCCCACAAAAAGTTGCATGGTAATAATCCAGAACCGCTTGGTTCGCAACAGATCCACCACCGGACTCCAGAAGGGCTTGATCACCCACGGCAGGTAAAGCCAGGAGGTGTAGAGCGCGATGTCCGTATTGGAAACGCCCATGCGTTTATACATGATAACCGAGACCGTCATCACCACCACATAGGGAATTCCCTCCGCGTAATACAGCGATGGTACCCACCACCAGGGAGAACGCGTTTTTTTGCCGGTCGTTTGTTTTACAGCGCCATGATTCTTACCCATAATGCCCTCATTGCGGCCGGGGATAATGTTCCCCGGATTGGCTTCCTCAGTTCAATTCTATGTTAGTCGTCGGCTCGATTTACAGGGTAGCCGGCGTGATGATTTCCTGACCTGTCAGCGCTCATTCTGTTGCAGGTATTGTACCAAAAAGGCGAGACCTTCCAGATAAGATTCCACTTTTTTACCCACCACCTGATGAAGACATACCGGTTCGATCACCGATATGCGGCGAAAGTCTTCCCGCTCATAAATGTTGGATAAATGCACTTCCACCACCGGTTTTCCAATGGCATCAATGGCATCCCGAATGGCATAGGAATAGTGGGTCAGCGCGCCCGGATTCACCAAAAAGCCGTCTGCCCATTTACGACGCCGGTGTAGTGTGTCAATGATGGTGCCCTCATGATTGGTTTGCAGAATGCGGGCCTCCACCTGTAGCTCCCGGGCCTGTTTGCGGATCGCCCGATTCACCTTATCCAGTGTCAGTGTACCGTACTGGGTCGCGTCCCGCCGTCCCAATAAATTCAGGTTGGGTCCGTGAATAATCATGATCCGCATGGGTTTGGTATTCTTTCCCGGGGTTGACACGGCTGGAATTTACACGGCATAACCACCGGGGCAATGAAATTGGGGGAGAGATTCACCACCACGTCACAACCAACATGGAGAAGATTTCACCACAAAGGCTCGAAGAACACGGGAAAAAGAGGCAACCGCAGAGATGCCAAGAAGGCGCAAAGTGCGCTGAGGTAAAATTTTTCTAACCCGTCACCCTGAATTTACTTGCCGAGCCGAAGCTCCGCGAAGGCTGGTTTCAGGGTCTTCGGACGGATTAAGATGCTGAAATGAATTCAGCTTGACTCTTCAGGTAAACATCAACGAACTAGACCGTCCGCATGAAATATTTCCGGGATCTCCATCCACATTCCCTGAACTCCCCATAAAAATACGACATCAGAAAATTTTTCTTTTCACCCCTTGACCCTAACGTTACGTCATTCCTTATCTTGGTCATGGTTAACAGGGAAATGCGTCCCGAATCAACAGGAGGATGATAGTGAAATTGACCGTGAAACAGGTATCGCAAACAGCCGGCATCAGCAATCGAACGCTGCATTATTATGATGAAATCGGATTGCTCCGTCCGGCCAAAACCGGAGATAACGGGTATCGTTATTATGATGACGCCAATGTGCTGAGATTGCAGCAGATCATGTTCTACAAAGAACTGGGGCTGCCATTGGAGAAAATCCGGGACATTCTGGACGATCCCCACTTCGATACCATTCAGGCGCTGCAGGAACACAAGGCGGCATTGGAGCAGAAATTTCACCGCATCCGGTCCCTCATCGCCACCGTGGAGAAAACCCTTAAGCACATCAAAGGAGAGCAGGCTATGACCAAGCACGAGCTATTCAAAGGCTTTAGCAGTAAGGAAGAAGAACGGAAGGTTCAACAGGAGGCGGAAAAGCGTTACAATCCAGAATTGGTGAAACAGTCTTATCGCAACTGGAACAGTTATTCCCATGAGGAAAAATCCGCCATCATGGAGCGGGGTAACGAGATTTTCAGAAATATTGCAGGATTAATAGATCAGGGTATTGCCGCCCCCGAAGTTCAGGAGCAGGCGGAGGCCTATTTCCAATACATCAATACTTACTATTACGATTGTACTCTGGAAATCTTCCGCGGTCTGGGCAGTTTATATGTGGACAGTCCTGACTTCCGCGCCAACTTCGATAAAATCCATCCGGATTTGGCGCAATTCTGCAAAGACGCCTTCGCGTATTACTGCGATCAGCAGGAGAAATAGAATATAGACCAATCCCAAGTTCTCTCCCTGAGTTCATCGAAGGGCAACTTGGGACTGGTTATCTCAATGCGCAAAATGTCACCCTGCAGTTGCCCAACCCTGCCCGGGTGTTAAATGTTTCTCCACTTCCCAGCTAAACACTTAGATTGACAAATAGTTTATTGAAGGATGAGTCATCATGGGCAAAAGTTTTTGATTCTGCTTCCTCGGACACCGGCCACGCAGAATTAACCCTGGCAGGTAATAGCTACTCTTTGCTGCTTTTTTCATTGATCGATTGATTTTTCGGCGCTTTCGGCGAAATCGCCCTACCAGGAATTTCGCTCTCGGTGTTTTCTGCTGTCAATTAGAGAAATTCGTGGAATTAGTGGTTTCTCTTCTGCCTTCCCAATCTGTGCTCTCCGTGTAATCTGTGGTTTAAACTTCTTTGGCTTTCAAGGCGCTGACTTAAATTTTCCCGCTATGTCAAAAACGACACAAAAACTCAACATCGGTATCGTGGGCGTGGGGCATATCGGCCGATTCCACACCCGTCACCTGGCAAGTCAAGCCGCATTCGCGTTTTCCGGGATATATGATATCCGTCCGGAACGCGCACAAGAGGTCAGCGCTGAATTTGGCGGGAAAATCCACGCGGATTACAATCAGCTTCTGGCCGCCAGTGACGCGATTCTGATCTGCACGCCCACCAAAACTCATTACCCGCTGGCGCTCCAGGCACTGAAGGCAGGCAAACACATTTTCATCGAAAAACCGGTGACCGAATCCGTGGCGCAGGGAGAAGAACTGGTGGAAATCGCCCGGCGCAACAATCTGAAATTCCAGGTGGGTCACATTGAGCGTTTCAATCCGGCGCTCATGGTACTGAACGATCTGGATCTGCAGCCCATGTTCATCGAGTCCCACCGTCTGGCCTCCTTTAATCCCCGTGGTGCACAAATGGCGGTGGTGCATGAAAACATGATACACGATATTGATATCATTCTCTCGCTGGTAAAATCTCCGGTAACAGACATCGCCGCCAACGGTGTGGCTGTAGTGACCAGCCAACCCGATATCGCCAACGCCCGGCTCACCTTTGCCAATGGCTGTGTCGCCAATGTGACGGCCAGCCGTATTTCCCTGGGACAAATGCGAAAAATGCGCATTTTCCAGCCCGAAACCTATATCACCATCGATTTTCAGCAGCATCAAACCGAAATCTACCAGCTGAAAAACACCACGGATGTTCCTGATTCAGCCGTGAGTTTTGACATTGCCGGAAC
>JAIPJQ010000140.1 GCA_021734065.1 Fidelibacterota bacterium
GGCTTCAATTGCAACTCTGGCTTTAAAGCTGGAGCTGTGGTTCCGTCGTTTTCTTCGCGTCATTGTGGTGTTCCTCCTGGTTTTAGTTTAACCCAGTTTTAACACCTAAGCCACTGTCCAGTTTTTGGGGTCCACTTCAAACTATAAAGCTTTGACTTTCCTGATTCGATCCTAACACACTCACTCACCGGAGGCTCCGCCAAGGTGTTGGATAATCGGAGGTCGGGCACCAGGGACCCGAAAGCGGGAGGCAGCCATGTCATCCCGACCGTAGTGGAGGGATCTCGTTATCATAACCGCCTGTGGTCAGCTAACCAGATTCCTTAGTTCCGTCCGGCGGCTGCCGGACTCCATTACATCCGGAATGACAGTTAGGGTCTCTTTTCGTTGTTTGAAACCGCATCCCGGCGCCAGCCAACTTCAACCTCAACGTCTTGCTTTCCCGCCCGCGGCATGATTTTACTTTTATCAGTGAGCTGAGTGCCTAGGTTCTTGATAATGAATACAGTTGAAGTTCTGAAACATGACATTAAAATACAATTATCCAACATCGTTCCACCAAGAAAAATTACGATCTAAATAAAGGTGGTCATCGTGTCAGGAGTCCGCTGGATAACTTATGAATACGTCTTAAGCAGACCTTATAACGTTGCATTGGCTAGGGAACAAAGAGCAATATAAAGCCACGGATATTTTCACTGGAACCGGATTATATTCGGCAGTATTTAAATATATTAGAAACATAATCTATCTACGTTAATGGTTCCATGCAGACTGTATAAACTGGACTTCCCATGTTAATCAAGGGGGCATGATGCAGAAGATTGACTGCAATAAAACAGCGACATTTCTACAATCTGTCACCGAAAGGCACGAAGCTTGCAACCGTTCTTGATATGAACTTCTTAAACAGCTCAGGGGAGAATTTATTTTTATAATTGAAAAACTTTTAATTGGGTCATTCAAATATAACTCACCTCAGGCAGTAACTTCAGTTCGCAGAACTCAATTTAAATCAACAGTAGATAAAGATAGAACTACTGAAGTAACTGTACTTGATAGTGAGGTAGAATTTTTAGACAAACAGATGAGAAAAACTGTCGGATTAAAGGAGTCCCACAGGTCAACTGTCAAAACGGGAAGAGAGCTTTTAAACCAACTTCAATTGATCCAAAACAGATTACCAATTGGTGTGAATAAAGGCGATGCTTAGGCTGCAATGAAGGGGGTGATGTGTGAAATAATAATTGGAATGCAATCAGATTAAAGAATTTAATTTGGGTGGGATTAACTCAAGAAATTTGATTGGCACGATTAACTATGTGACACCACCCAGAAAAAAGAAAAAAGGAAGCAAAAATGAGAAGCAAATTTGCAGGAAAAATCGTAGTACTAACAGTAATCGCACTGCTAGTCGGTTGTGCTGCTGTTGCCGAAAAAACAAGGCAGAAAACCGGCGTTGGTGGAGGTATTATCACCGGAGGTGTGGATAATCTTATTATCGATGGGCCAAGCAGCGTGAGTGTAGGTGAAACGGTCACACTTAAAGCGGTTGGTTATGATGCTAAACAGGCTAAAATTAAAAGGCCTGGCGCGATTAATCCGACTTGGAGTGTTCAGAATCCTAAACTAGGAAAACTGAATAAAAACGAAGGACAAAGTGTGATATTCACTGGGCTTGCTCCTGGGGTGTGCTATATCGAGGCTGTTCAGGGTGAAGTTGAAACCACCGCATATGTAGAAGTAAAATAGGGAAGTAGCGACAGGGAGCCGTAGGGTTCTGAACTAGATGACACCGCATCGTCTAACACCATCTTCGGCTTAATTCGTTTGGCCAAATCCCTGGTACTTCACAGGGGGGTTCGAAAACAGCTGAAATTTGAATTTGCCTCACCATCTCATGCATCCGGCAGCTGATGCTGCTCGTTGCGTTCACGATTTTGCATTTATCACAGATTCATGAAAAGGGAAAGTCCGGTGCATGATTATCTGGCTTTAAATGATGATTGATCGTTCAGCATCCAGCAAGATAATATTCCCGAACGGTAACAATATGAAACCTTATATTAAAAATCCAGACCAGCTTGGCACTGCAATTCGTGCCCGGCGCAGACAGTTAAAAGTTACCCAAAAGGACTTGGCCTTGACCTGTGGGACGGGGCTGCGCTTCATTATTGATCTTGAGAAGGGCAAAGCAACGTGCCAAATCGGAAAAACCCTGCAGGTCCTCCAGGCTCTGGGGCTCAAATTTCAGCTTGTTAACCCTGGCGATGATCATGCCGGCCAAGGTGAAAAGCCATGAATAACCTGATCGTTTATCTGAATACCGAGAGAGTCGGAAGCCTCAAACAAGACGATAGTGGCTTGCTGCAATTCTCCTATGATCAGACCTGGCTTGAGAAGCCCAATGCCATACCCCTCTCACGTTCACTGCCACTCCAAAGCGAGGTGTTCTCGGGGAAAAGGACTCGGCCATTCTTTGCCGGCATACTTCCTGAAGAGGGTCCACGAGAAAAGATAGCCGAAATACTCGGGATCAGTAGCACCAATGACTTTGCAATGCTGGAGAGCATGGGAGGCGAGTGCGCAGGTGCTGTCAGTCTGCTTCCTGAGGGCGTTGCTCCCACAGATACGAAGAATACTCAACATCGCGAACTGACCGAACAGGAGTTGCAACAACTCATAGCCGAATTACCCAATCGCCCCTTGATGGCCGGTGCAGAAGGATTACGACTCTCACTCGCCGTGCACAAGACAAATTACCCGTTATCGTTCATTATAACGGGATATGCCTCCCTATTGACGATACGCCCAGCACCCACATATTGAAACCGGAGCCGGATCGTTTTCCGGGACTGGCCGTCAACGAAATTTTCTGCATGACTCTGGCTCATGCGGTTGGTTTGAACGTACCTAAAACCAAATATCTTCGGATCGGAAGCAAGTCGTGCATTCTGGTTCAAAGATATGACCGAACAACCGATGAAACCGGTCATACGACCCGCCTCCACCAAGAGGACTTTTGCCAGGCACTAGGATTTCCGCCAGAGCGAAAGTACCAGGCAGAAAGGGGGCCGACGCTTGGCGACTGCATTTCACTGCTTCGGGACTGGTCAACCACGCCTGTTCTTGATATTCCCAAATTCATCAACGGTCTGATCTTCAATGTGTTGATCGGTAATGCTGATGCTCATGGCAAAAATTACTCGTTATTGTATTCTAATAGCGATCGACGGTTATCTCCCTATTATGATCTTGTCTGTACGCTTGCCTGGCCTAATCTCTCCAGGAATCTCGCGATGAAGATTGGTGATTGCAGCTCAGTCAACGCATTCACGATAGGTAACTGGCAGAAGATGGTGAAGAAGACCGGTCTTGGTTGGCCAATGATACGAGAACGAATGGTGGAAAGTTGCCACCGTGTTCTGGACAATCTCGACGAGGTTCAGGAACAAACGATTGAATACAACGAATCCATGGCCACACACCTTCCCGAAAACATTAAAGGCCGTGTGGGCAGAATGCTTTAAGCGCTTTCCAGGCAAAGTCAATAGCCGAACCAAAAGATACAGCCGACTCGTGAACGCACGGCTGTGCCATGCCTCACCCTGACGAGCGGGTCAGGTGCTTTGATGACCAGATTCCTCAATTCCCCCAGCTACTCCCGAAATGACAGGCATTAGCCCCTGACTACTATCTACTCCCTATTAACTACCCCCAACAAACAATTGTCCCCCTCACCAGCACCCCTTAATATTGTTCATTATGCGCACATCCCGAACAACCGTGACATTTCAGAAACTGGTTCACAATAAATTCAGCATTTACAACAGCCTGTTTCTGAATCTGCCCTATCAGCAGGATAAGAGTATCGGGACACTCATCCCCATTTTATATGAGCAGTGTCAGAACGGTTTAACTGAAGAACGGGAACCGCTGGACATTCTGGACACATTCTTCCGGAATTACACCCAAATCAAATCCGAAACAGACAAAATCGATTTTCTGTTCCGGGTCATCCAATATGTTGAGCGGCAGGTAGTGTTGTACGACGCGGTGGAGGATGCGGCTTTCGCAGGGTTGCGGAAGCTGGAGCCGGCCCTTTCATTTCAGGATTATTTCCAGTTGGCTGAATCGGATACCGAACAGCGTATCCTGGCAGAACGGATAGCAGATTTCAGCGCCCGCATTGTGTTCACTGCCCACCCTACCCAATTTTACCCGCCGGCCATTCTGGATATCATTGACAGCCTGCGAAAACTGATCCGGGAAAACCGGATTGATGACATCCATCTGACCCTGCAGCAATTGGGGCTGACCTCGCTCCTGCATGCCCAAAAACCCACGCCCCTGGAAGAAGCGCGTAATATTGTCTATTTCCTGCGCAATGTCTATTACGACGCGGTGGGTGAGTTGTACACACGCATTAAAGAACAGATGGGCGCACAGCCATTTGAAAATTATGATCTCATCAAACTGGGATTTTGGCCCGGTGGCGACCGGGATGGCAATCCGTCCGTCACATTTGACACCACTACGGCAGTGTTGGATCTGCTCCAGACCACACTCATGAAATGCTACCATGACGATGTGAAACGCCTGCGGAAACTACTCACATTCCGGGAAGTTGACGACATTCTCCGCAAACTCAAAGATGAGTTATATGCGTACACGTTGAAACCGGCTGAGGAAAATATCTATTCCCAACTTTTGGATCAGTTAAATGCCGTGCGAGGTCTGGTGGTGGAAAATTTCCATGGGTTGTATTTGCTGGAAATAGACAGCCTCGTGGATAAGGTGAAGCTTTTCAAAACCCACTTCGCCACGCTGGATATTCGTCAGGATCATCGTGTGCACCAACGGGTCATTGCGGCAATTCTGAAAAAGGAAGGGGTTATCAAGCAGCGTCTGGAGGAGTTGTCAACGGAAGAACTCACGCGCATTTTGCTGGAGGAGAATTTCCCGACCAGCGCCGATGATTTTGATGACGAGCTGATAAAGGATACCCTTCGTACGATTTCCGGATTGCGGTCGATTCAACACCAGCATGGGCAGGAAGCTTGTCACCGCTACATCATCAGTAATTCCGAGGACATTTTCGCGGTGTTGTGTGTCTTTGCCCTGTTCCGGTGGTGCGGGTGGCCAAAAGATGCCATGACCTTTGACATTATACCTCTGTTTGAAACCATGACCGGCCTGGCACAAGCGGATACTGTTTTGGAGGCGCTTCTCATACTGCCGGATTACCGTGATCATTTACGCCAGCGTCAGGATAAGCAGACCATCATGCTGGGATTTTCTGACGGTACCAAAGACGGGGGCTATCTTCAGGCGAACTGGTCCATTTTTCAGGCCAAGGAGAGATTATCTGCAGTTGCGCGTGATTGGGATGTAAAGGTCGTCTTTTTCGATGGTCGGGGTGGTCCGCCAGCCCGGGGTGGGGGGAAGACCTATCGCTTTTACGCCTCCCAGAGTCCCTATATTGCCAATCATGAGATTCAACTCACCATTCAGGGCCAGACCATCACCAGTAAGTTTGGGACTCGGGAGCAGTTTATTCACCAATGTGAACAGCTCTTAACCGCGGGGTTGTTCACCAATTTTCCAGGCAGGAAAAACGAGATTTCGGAATCTGCACGACAATTGATGGCGGAATTGGCGGAGATCAGCTATCGCAAGTATGTGGAACTGAAAAATCATCCTCAATTTATCCCCTACCTGGAACGGCGCAGTCCACTCCGGTTTTACGAAATGGTCAATATCGGCAGTCGTCCCGGCCGGCGGGGA
>JAIPJQ010000141.1 GCA_021734065.1 Fidelibacterota bacterium
TGGTTTGGGGATGGCTGGGGGTGGTGTCCGTGCTGGGCCAGACCCCGGGAATCCGGGTGCAGCAATTGTTCCCCGATGACGGCCTCTCCCAATCCACCGTGAACAGCATTCACCAGGACAGTCGTGGCTATATCTGGTTCGGGACCGCCGACGGACTCAATCGCTTCGACGGGTATGACATCAGGGTCTATCGTTACGATCCTAATCTCCGGGAAAAAACACTCTCCGATAATTACATCCGCTGCATGACCGAAGACCACCGACAGCGATTGTGGATCGGTACGGATGTGGGTGGGCTTAATTATCTGGACCTGATGCACGGTGACTTTCACCAGATTCCCCTTTACCTGGATAGTACAAAAACCGCCCAAGCGCATCAGATCTGGGATTTTTATCTGGATGAGGAAGAACAACAATTATGGGTCGCCACCTGGAATGGTCTGTTTACCGTGGATCTGAGTGGTGATGTCCCCACCGCTACACATATTTCCACGCAGGCGAAACAACTGCGCCGACTCACCGGGGACGGGACCGGAAATATTTGGATCGGCACAGAAAACTTCGGCGTTATTCGTTACCCGGAAGCCTTGTCGCCGGGATTTATTCAGAAGTTTCACACCATTGCTGGTAACAACCGCATCCAGGCTATCGAAATTGATGACTCCCGGACGGTTTGGATCGGCACGAAAGGAAGCTTGATTGAATATCACCCCGAATCGAACGAGATTTATTCATTCCCTTACAACGATGCGTTTGGTGAACCCGATGAAGTGATGTCGTTGAAAGCTACAGCAGGAAACACCCTCTGGGTCGGCACCAGCAGCAACGGACTGATTCAATTTGACCGGCACACCAAATCCCAACGGATTCATGTCCCACTGCCCAATCTGTCCTGGGGGCTTTCAGCGTCAGCTATTTTTGATATTTATATTGATGGTGAAGGACTTTTATGGCTGGGTACCAATGGTGACGGGGTACAATACTTTGATCCCCATTCCCCGTTTAAGTACTATCACCACCGGCCTCATGATAATAACAGCCTGAGTAACAACAGTGTCCGAGCCATTATTACGGATAAAATCGGTAACCTCTGGATCGGCAGCTACGGCGGTCTGGATCGTTTTAACCGGGCGAGTCAGGCAGCGCGACATTATAACGCGCTGAATACACAAGCCGGCGGCCCCTTCAATCCCAATGTTTACAGCGTGACATTCGACCTTGACAGCAATTTGTGGATTGGAACAGAAGGTGGTGGACTTTATCGAATGGATCATGGCACCGATTTTATTTACAAACCCCGTTTCAAGACCGTAGGAAATCCGTCAATTGAATCAGAAATGGTTTTTGAATTGTTCACCTGTCCCGATTCCGGGTTGCTGATTGGTACCAATACTGGGTTGTTCCATCTCCCGCGACGGAACAATTATTCCGGCCCACCGGAAAAAATCGAGTTAGAAACCACCGGCCCCAGTCTGCGGGATGATGCTGATGTATTGGCGATTGTTCGGGATGCTGCCGGGCAGATTTGGATCGGGACCGACGGGAATGGTCTTTACACGCTGAATTCGGACTATTCGGTGCGTAACCAATACCAGCATTCTTCCGATAACCGGTACTCTTTGAGTAACAATCGGATTAAATCCCTATTCCTTGACCGTCGCGGTCAACTCTGGATTGGAACCAACGGCGGCGGGTTGAACACACTGGAAACAGAATCCGGACAAATTCTCCACTACGACCAGAGTGATGGCTTGGCAGATAATACCATTTACGGAATTCTGGCGGATACAGCGGGACGCTTGTGGCTCAGTACCAACAATGGTATTTCTCTCTTCGACACCAACTCTGGTAAGGCTGCCGGGAATTTTGATGTTGCCTGGGGCTTACAGAACAAGGAATTCAACACCGGCGCCTATTACCAGGCACCAGATGGTGAAATGTTCTTTGGTGGGATTGGTGGCCTCACAGCCTTTTTTCCTGACCGGGTGTACGCCCAACTCAAAACACCCCGGGTGACTTTGACCGATTTCCGGGTGGAAAACATGCCGGTAGCCATTGGCCATTCCTACCGGGGGAACATCCTGCTGCCCAAAGACATCGGTATCACGAAGGCACTGCATCTCAGCTTCCGGGAAAAAATTGTCAGTATCGCATTTTCCACCATGAATTTTTTGACCGCTACCACAGACGAATACCGGTACAAACTGGAGGGCTTGAATGATGACTGGGTCTATACCCACGCGAAAAACCGGATGGCCACCTTCACCAATCTGCCAGCCAGTGAATACACCTTTGCCGTTCAGTCGCGTCACGCCAGTGGTGTGACCTTCGGTCCTGCCCGAGAGCTGCTCATCACCGTCTCACCACCGCCCTGGAAAAGCTGGTGGGCTTATGGCATCTATCTGCTAATTCTGGGTGGCGTTCTCTTTGCCCTGCGACAGAACGAAATCAAGAAAATCAGGCTCCAGAATGAATTGAAACGCAAACAGGAGGAGGCTGTCCGTCTCAATGAAATTGATCAAATGAAATCACGCCTCATCGCCAATGTCTCCCACGAACTACGCACACCACTAACCTTGCTGGATAATCACATTGATGAACTGAATCAAACTATCGGGTCGGAAATCCCGTCCCCGGCCAGGAAAAGCCTGAAAAATGTGAAAAGCAGTCTGGTGCGGGTGAATGACCTGAGCAATCAGCTGTTTGAACTCTCACGGTTTGCGGCGGGAAAAGTCCGACTGAAAGCCGCTCTCACAGACATTACCATGCTTTGCCATGATTTAGGAAATGAATTTCGCCATCAGCTCAGTAAGCAGGATTTAGCCATCGAGATTCGCACCCCGGAAACCCCGCTGATCATCTATCTGGATCAACCCAAGTTCGAACAGATTGTGCTGAATCTACTTTCCAATGCCCAAAAATTCAGCACACCCGGTAGCGCAATCAGACTGGAAGTTCTGGATGACCGCCGCCGGGAGGACCGGGGACTGGGTTCCTTTGTGATTGTCAGGGTGAGCAATACCGGCCCGGGTATTGAGTCGCAGGCCATTCACAATGTTTTTGATCGCCTGTTTCAGGTTGATTCAAGCGATATGAGCGAAAAAAGCGGTGCAGGAATCGGACTGGCATTGGTGAAAGAATTGGTGGAGCTACATGGCGGTACCATTCATGTGGAAAGCACACCCGGCGAGGAAACCGTGTTTGAGTTCACCCTGCCCAAAGGCTCCGGTCACCTGAGTCCCGATGAAAAGATAACATCGGAATCAATGGAGCAGAAAAGCGACCGGCAACCGGTTAGTCAGCCTCTGGTAGAACCGGGCGCTACCCGGATTCTGGTGGTGGAGGATGACGCTGAATTGCGCCAGTTTGTGTGTGACAGTCTTTCGGAACTGTACACGGTTTCCCAGGCATCCAATGGCAAAGCAGGATATGAGTTGGCGTGCGAGTTCCTGCCGGATTTGATTGTTTCCGATGTGGTTATGCCCGGTGGTGATGGGCTTGAGCTATTGGAAGCGGTGCGGGCGGATGCCGTGCTGGCCCATGTACCGGTCATTTTTCTCACCGCCCAGAGCAGTGGCGAAGACCGGCTTCAGGGTTATGCCGCCACAGCCAATGACTATATGGTGAAGCCCTTTAAAATTCAGGAACTCCGAATCCGTATCGCCAATATTCTGGAAGAGCGACGCAAATTGATGGAGATTTTCCGGGAAAAAGAACTGCCCGGCGCACTGAAACAGGTGCAGGTAGGTAAAGCAGATGAAAAATTCTATCAGGATCTAAAGCAACATATCCTTGAGAATCTGGGGCAGAACGAATTCTCCGTGGACCAGTTAGCCAAACAACTGTTCATGAGCAAGCGTCAACTGGAACGAAAACTGAAGGATCTGACCGGCTATTCACCGGCTGAATTCATTCGTAGACTGCGACTGACCCAGGCAGAGGCTTTCCTGAGTGAGGGTGCGTATACAACCGTGGCCGAAGTGGCTTATGCGGTGGGTTTCCGGAATGTGAAATACTTCTCGCGGCTCTTTTTTCAGCAGTTCGGTAAGCATCCATCCGATTTACTCACCACCTGATCGTCTAAAACCACACTAATTAAACGAAATTCCCCCGCCTGACTGACTGGTTCATTTGAACCAATTACCGGTCTGATGACGCTATTCACCCGGTTTTGCCTGATTTGATTCCCCAGGTTGGGTTACAAATGCGTCATCCTGGGGGTCGGCATGCGACAATACAGTCCCGTGCTCTTTTTTTCCTTTAAATCCTCCTTATAATCACGATGAAAATCATCACCAATCGTTTCAAAAGGGAAGGAACTGATGATGAAGACAAACAACAGTGTACATGCGTGTACAGGGAGGAAAGAAATGATGAAGAACTTAAAACGGATTTTATTGGGGACTATGGTCGCTGTAATGGCGGGTATCACCGTCCCGGCTTTTGGAGGTGAATTCGCGACCACCACCATAACGCCTGTCAATCAATCGGGCGAGGTGGGCTCAGGGTTTACCGTGGATGTGGTATTCCAGGACGACCCCGGCAGTCATGCCGTGGAAGGCATCAAGGCGTGGGTCACCTTTGATCCAACCATCCTTCAGGCAACATCGGTAACGACCGGTGCCGGCTCGCCCTTCAACAATGTGGTCACCAACACGATTGACAACACCAATGGTTTAATCGTTTACCACGCCATGGGTAATGGCATGAACGGCTTTAGCATTACCGCTGCTACGATTGACTTTACCGCCATTGCACCGGGAACATCCCCCGTCGGTTTCAGCAATGTGGATGAGTATATCGTGGGTTATGGACCTTATGGTGTGAATGGCAACGCTTCCGGCGCCTCTATTGATGTGGTGGCCTGCGTGCCGGAGGAACAGACCTTCACCATCCTGGGCGCCAATGGCAATGTAGGTGATATTGATCCTTACAGCCAGTCCCTGCCGGCCGGTGCTACAGAGTGGCAACCGGTTTACCTGACCGGTTTCCACCCTTGGGGAAATATTACCGGGACCAATTCCTGGGTAAATTTTGACGCCAATGATGAGGTTGGTCTCAATACCCGGACACCCTACCGGATTCGTTTTGAAGTTCCGGCGGATTTTTCCGATCCCTCCATGGTTTTTCAGATTAAAGCCGATAACCGGGCGCTGATCTGGATTAACGATACCTTTATTGACAGTATCGATGGTGGTGGGAATTCCGCAAATCAGGGCGTCATTACAGCTCCGGCGGATGCTGTTGTGGCACAAGCGCTCCATCCCGGCGTGAACGAAATCAGACTTATGATGGTTGACTGGGGTGGCATTGTGGGATTCAATTACCGCGTGGATGTAACCATGACATCCTGCGAAGACATTACTGATGCGGTCCTGACCCCGGATGAGGCGGCAGACTTGAATAATGCCCCCACAGCCGATGCTGGTCCGGATCAGACCAGCGAGAGCACTTCGATTACATTGGATGGTTCGGACTCAAGTGATCCTGATGAGAATCTGTTGATTTACAGCTGGAGCCTGAACGGGAGCGAGATTGCTACCGGCGTCAACCCGACGATTTCGCTGGCTGATGGCACTTATACCCTGGTTCTCACCGTCTCTGATGGCGAACTCAGTGATACTGACGAGGTGACCATCGTGGTAGCTACCAATCAGCCGCCGGTAGCCGATGCCGGTGCGGATCAGTCCTTTGATTGTGTCATTGGCAGCACCGATGTCACCCTGGACGGCTCGGCTTCAAGTGATCCTGATGGTGATGCCCT
>JAIPJQ010000142.1 GCA_021734065.1 Fidelibacterota bacterium
GCCATTTTCGATTCAGCTATTCCACCACCGGTACCAATGCGGTTCCCGCTACCGACAGCGATTTATCCGGAGTACCAGATTATGTGGAATGGGCAGCCGCGTATCTGGACTATACCTGGGAGATGGAGGTGGATTCGGCCGGATTCGCCGGTCCCAATCATGTGGGTGGTGATAGCGACGGGAAATACAATGTTTCTTTCGAAGCCATGTCATCCTATGGTTATACAACAACGGCCGGCGTAGATGGCGCTGAATTGACCCGCCTGGTCCTGCATCGCAATTTTGTTGGTTTTGGCAGTAATCATGACCCTGAAGGGAATGTAAAAGGTGCCATGAAGGTTACTTGTGCCCACGAATTCAAACATGCTTCTCAGCGGGTGCACTCATTCTGGTCAGAAGGTGGCTGGGTGGAGCTGGACGCTACCTGGGCGGAAGAGTTTGTCTTTGATTATGTGAATGACTCCATGCTGAACTTTATGGGCTTCGAAGACCCGCTGTCCCATCCTCATTATGGTCTTGATCATGGCGGCACAGGATCCTACGAAGATTACCTCTGGCAAGACTTCATCCACCAGCGCTTTGGTGAGAATTCCTACAGCAGCGCCGAGTACATCCAATATTTCTGGACCTGGCGTGAGACGCATCAAAGCCAGTCGGTTTTAGCCTCGTATCAGCAAATGTTTTCCCACTTCGGTTCCACCTTCGCAGATGCGTTCAAGGAATATGTGGTCTGGAATTACTTTACCGGAAATCGCGCCGTAGTTGTACTGGGACAATCCATGTTTGGTTACGACGAAGCGGGTATTAACGGATTCCCTACTGCCACGCTCACGACCACCCATTCTTCCTATCCGGTCACCATTTCGGGTCCGTCCTTTGAACGGCTGGCTGCGCGGATGATCCGACTCATGCCGCCCACAGCGGGTGTCCAGAATGCGCTGGAAATTGATTTTAATGGCCAGGACGGCGCGGAAATGTTTGCCATGTGGGCGGTGCGTGCAGGGAATACGGTGGAATGGGGCGAAATTCCACTGGATGGCAGCAACGATGGAACTTTTGTGGTGGATATGCGCGGCGCCAGTGAAGCGGCATTGATACCGGTGGTAACCCAGACAACCGGAACCAGCTTTAATTACAATTACACCATTTCCGGAACTACGGTTGCGGAGTGTGATGCTGGTGATTTGAATGCGGATGGTATGCTGGATGTAACCGATCTGGTGCGTCTGGTGGCAATTATTCTGGAGCAGGGCGCGTCAGCCACACCGGAGGAGATTTGTGCCGCCGATGTGAATGCAGACAGCGCCATCACCGTGCAGGACGTGGTTCAGTTAGTGAACATTATTCTCCAATAAGGAGAGGCTTATGTCGAAAAGTGAGAGTAAAATGACAGTCCCGTTGTATGAGAGTGTGCGACGAAGATTCCGGCGCAATCGCTCGGAAGCAGAAATTGTCCTCTCGACTGTCCACATATTCAGCAAACTTTCCCGTAGTGAAATTCGCCAGGTGGAGAATGTGATGCATGTACGGCATTACACCATGAACGAAACCATTGTAAAGCAGGGTGCGCCGGGCAGTGGTATGTATATCATTGTCTCCGGGAATGTGGGGATTTACATCCTGAATCACGACCATGAGGAGCAACTGGTCACGGAATTGGAGAAGGGGGATTTTTTCGGGGAAATCGCCGTACTGAATGACGCGCCCCGTACGGCCACTGCCCGGGCATTGGAGAACTGCACCATTTTGGGCTTTTACAGGCCGGACCTGTTGGGATTGCTGGAAACCAAGCCCCAAATCGGCATTAAGATTCTGCTGGCACTTTCGGAAGTGCTGGCCACCCGCTTGAGCATGACCAATGAGGAATTGTCCCGGGCACAGCGGCAACTACAAAAATTGGAGGATGAGCGGCGCGATGCAGGTGAGTGACGACCATAGCGTTAACCAGAAGTTCATTCGCGCGTTTCACTCAGCGCTCTTCAAGACGCTGGTAAATTTTGTCCTTCTGATTCTGGCATTAATCGCTGCCTATAAATTTATCCCATTCATCACTGACGCCGTATTTATGATCATTATGGCGGTGGTTTTGACGGCCGTTATTTCACCAGCTATTGACTGGCTGGAGGCGAAGGGCGTCAAACGCGGGATCGCGGTAGCGCTCTTTTTTATCGTCACATTCAGTCTGGTGGGTATGGTAATCGCCCGGGGCGCGCCGGCTTTGATTGATGAAATTGGGAAGCTGAAAAATCTCATCCCCTCTACATCCACCAACGGTACGGTGGATCAATTGATCGGTAAATTTAACGCGTGGGTCGCCCAGTACTTGCCCAGCCTGCAGATTGAGCCGTCCATGGTGGCGAAGGTGACCAGCTCCTTTTTCAGTCAGATTGGGACGATTGTCACCACGACCCTGAGTGCCTTTTCCTCATTTTTGTTCATTCTCATCATCACCGTCTTTTTTCTGGTGGACGGTCGCCGTATGATGAAGGCGTTGATCGGGATGGTACCGAATCAGTATTTTGAAATGTCTTTGAACATCGCGTACAAAACGCAGGAACAACTCACCAATTTTCTCCGGGGACAGTTAATCGCTGCCGGCGGCGTGGGCATTCAATCCATTCTTGGTCTGCACATATTGAACTGGGTCTTTGATGCCAACATTTCCGGGCCGTTTCTGATTGGCGGGATTGCGGGTGTGGCGAATATCATTCCCTACATTGGTCCCTTTGCGGGAACCCTGCCGGCGATTGTTGTCTCGCTCTTCAACAATTTTGGTGATCCGGTGGCGGCCAGTCACATGTACTTCATTCCCCACATTGTTGTGATGTTCATTATCGTCCAACTTATAGATAATAATTTTATCTCACCGCTGGTGGTATCCGGTGCCATGGAAATGCATCCACTCACTGTGATGCTGGTGATCCTCATCGGCTCCAAATGGGGCGTGGTGGGTATGCTCCTGGCGGTCCCGGGATGGGGCATAATCAAAGTGATTTTCCATGAAATAATGAGCGGTATCCGACAGCATCGCGCCGCTGTGGGGTGACGATTTATCTCCCCCCGCTTTACTGTATTTATATAGCAATCTGATTTACGAACAAAAATCTAATCCCCTGGCTGTGAAACCACCCGGGTCACAACGCCCCGGTCCAGATAAACCTGTAGCCGGGAACCATCTGCATACCGATATACCCACAATTCGGATTGGCCCTCCCGGTAAACTTGTTGCGGGCGTGCCCCCAGTTTATCCAGCACCAGATGGTCCATTCCCACCTGCGGCCGAATATCAGCCTTGGTAAAACCCGGCTCACTACGAACCAGATATTTACCCAGTTCCCAGGCAGTGAGCGCATCCAACCCGGCCAGCTTGTCTAATTCCAGAGAGGTGTCCAGTTCCTGAATGGGTTCCTGCAGAATATAGGCTAAGTGGGGATCCAGCCCGGCCGCCCCTTTCAAACTTTCCCTCGCCAGTACTTTATTTGCTTCGGCAACACTCCGATCCGCGTCCACCACCATGCCCTGAGCGATTTTGGATTTATAGGCCTTCACATCTCCCTGAAAACCGGGATTGGCGCGTTGGGCGCTGTCCAGCCAATACAGCGCTCGGTCGTACAGTCCATTCTGGTAAAGCACAGCACCTTTTGCCAGAGCGAGCTTGGCGCGCAGAAAGCGGGCGGGTCGTTCCAGTTCCGGTGTAAGGTTGGCGCTGGACTGCAGGCGCGATTCCGCGCTGGTAAAATTGAGTGCGGCAAGATTCTCCTGAGCTTCTCTGAGATAAATTTTGCCCACTGCCCTCCGGAGTTCATTCACTTTTCCAATTAGTTCGGCATCATCGGTTTTCCCTGCCAGCGACAAATATTCCTCGGCCTGGGTATACTCCTTGAGTTTATACGCAGCTAATGCCTCACGGAAATATTGCTCCGGCAGTCGGTTTCGGACCTGGGCCAGCCGGGTCTTCACCTCCTGTGTATTGTGGTGTTTGGGATTCTGATTGAGAAAATCGCGGTACAACTTGATGGCCTGTTTATAGTCCCGGCGTTGCTCTGCCAGATAGCCTTTGTAGGCGATGTTGGTATTACCACCGAACAAAAATCCTATGGTAAAGGCTACTGCCGCATGGCTAAGGTCCGCGGAGATAATGGGGGTGTCGTACGCTCCGTTCGCGGCACCTGCAACACGAGACCCGGAGGTGGAATAATCAAAAAACTGGTGCCGGTACAGAAATTCCAAGCCATAACTGAGCCGTGAACCACCATCGCTGATCCGGTGGAATTGAATGCCGCCACCCAGCTTCCAGGTCCAGGCGGTGGTAGCCAGAACTTGTTCCTCGTCGGTATTTTCGTACAAATACGCCCGGGCTAATCCATTTCCGCCCTCCAGATAGACATTCATCGCGGGAAACAACGGATAGGTAAAACTGTGGTCCAGGTGAACTTCCAACACAGAGGGAGACAACTCTGTGTGACTGCGGGATCCACCCCCGCGGGGCCAACTGGAAGGTTTGGGCATGGTTGCCAACGGTTGAAATAGTCGAAATCCCAGCCCGCTATGCATATCCACAGTAGCCTGGGGCCAGAATCTATAAAGCCAGTTGTAACGAAAAATGGAGACACCCACATCCAGATAGAGATCGCTGGTAAAATCCGGATTGGCGAACTCGGCGGTTTCAGTGAGGGTGGATTCCAGACTGTCCAGGACAAATCGCTCCGGTGTCCAGCCGATGCGTCCGAGAGCGATATCGGTATTGCCAATGGCCATCGTAAATGGATCCCGAAAGGGTGTCCACTGCGCGTGCACTGTGAGTACGAGGAGTGAAAACCACAAGAGCCAGAATGTGAACCGTCGCATACGAAAATTTAGCCGAAATTTATTGGGATTCCAAGGAGACGCCGGCGGCTTGAAATGGTTGAATCGTATCTGGAATCAGTGCATATTTCACCCAACCGGATAAAGTGGAGTGGATGGAATCTCATGAATGATATGCAAACACGATTTCTGCATTATGTCATCAGTATGATGATGTATGTGGGGGCTTTGGCCGCGGCGTTATTTGGAGAGATCAAGCTGGCCTTCCTGATTCTGGCGGTGGGATTAATTCTTTGGTTTATTGTACTGGGCATCGGGGATTTGTCTGACGCCAAACGAATCAGTGGTATGCAAATTCTGATTTGGGGTGTGGCGTTTGCCACGCTATGTCTGCTCTTTTTGGATCAGACCGATGAATCAACCCTGATCCGGGTTACAACTCCAGGACTGGCGGTTGGGCTGGGGGTATTTATTTTTTCCCTGGTGTTTGCCATACTTTTCTGGCATCTGGCTGATTTGGAAGATGAATCCCGGGCACAGGAGAAACAGCTGCAGGAATTACAAACGCAGGTCGATAATCAACAAAAGCGCTTGGATGAACAGGAGCGTCTGATCCACGGCAGATAAGCTTTTCTTTAATTTCAGGTAAAATCAGTTTACACAAAAAAAGCCCCGGCCGGGGCTTTTTTACAATAGAGTGGAAGTATCTACGAATTATGGTTCGGTGGAATCTGCTTCCGCTGGAACGGAGACGAACTGTCGGGTGTAGATATAATCGCTATACTTTTTCTCATCCCCGTTGGCTGCGTTAATCGCTACATACAGATGTGCCGGCGAATCGGGTGTCCCCGG
>JAIPJQ010000143.1 GCA_021734065.1 Fidelibacterota bacterium
AGATAAATGTGGCTGAACTTATCCAGGTCTTTCAATCCAGCCACCAATTCAGGATTGACAATCACCTCGCCCTCAATCCCCTCACCCACGATGGGCTGAATGGGCATATTTTCCAATGTATTAAAAGGGGTGTGAATGACACCGATGGTTTCGCATTCAAATTTCATGAGTATTGAGCGCCCCTTTCCATCCATTCTGTTTCTGCCATGTCACCAATCCCTGTACGGCTGGCTTTCCGGTTTCACGATGAACAGCAACCAAATAATCCGTTTCCGGCGGACCGGACCGGGCACTTTTAATATCCAATTTGGTGCCAAACCGGGTTTCTGCCAGGAAGGAAATGGTGAAAGTGTTAATCTCTCCCCCTTCAAAATCGGCCGGGGTGTAGGCATCCAGCAGGAATTCCACATAGCGGGCATTGTTCACATGCCGATTGACATCAATATCATGCATCCGGATTTGGCGGGAATACACCGGGACCGTATTTCCCTGAATCGGAATGCGCTCCGGCAGCGCAGACATTACCGATTCATAATTCCCGAACCGGAATGCCAGACCTGATGCTTCCGGCTGAACCGACCGACCCGACTCCGCGCTCACAATGAGCCATGCTGTGCGTGCTCGTCCCAATTCCTTGCCACTTGACGCGTCTTTGAACAGGAATTCTCGCAGGATGAAACGTTTATAGATTCGCAACGGCCAAGTCCGAATTTTTATACAGTCGTTAAATGCGGGAAAGTGCGTCATCTCCACCCGCGCCCATGCCAAAACCCAGAAATAACCGGCCTTCTGCAAATCGAACAATCCCAGGTGGAGTTGTTCGGCGTGATTCAGCGCAGCGTCTGACATGTATTGGAAAAGCGCATTCAGGCGCAGGTGGTTCTGAAAATCCACATCTGAGCCGCGAACTCTGCGAATCTCTTCAAAAATATCCATCATGATATTTCCTGGCCATTTTGGTCTTCGACCGTTTTTGCATCCCTAAGGATTTTAGACAATTCTCGCGCCAAACGCTGATAGGTATTTTTACTGCCTCCCACGCTTGACCATAAAACACGCCCGGTTTTATCCAGGATAAGGTGCCGGGGAAATGCTTCTCCGAGCAACTGCGCACCGACTGAATCCGTCGTAGAATGCAAATACTTAAAGGGATTTTCCTTCAGAAATCGTTCAATCGTTTCCACCGGTTCGTTGTTAACTGCAATAAATACAACGCTGGTATCGATATAAGTATCTCGTAATTGATTGAGCCCGGGAATTTCAGCAACACAAGGTTTGCACCATGTTCCCCACCAATTTAAAACCACCAACCTTCCCCGGTAATCATTTAGAGTAATCAGATTACCCGCCAGCGTTCGCAATGTTAATTCGGGTAAATTCTGTCCAACAACTAATCCTGGAAGGTCCCGGGGTTTGATTCGATTAGTCGATAACCATTGATAGGCAAGTTGAAATGCTGCCGTGTCAGATTGAATGAACAACTGAGTAATCTCATCAGAATTTTCATCCAGTTTCAATTCCAGTGTATCTTGCAAGTATCCAGATGAACCCACCCTCGTAATCGCTTCATTATTAAAAATATTATTTGATGGATAAAAAAGGACACTGCGGACAGCGTATTTACTGGCGTAGGGAACTTTCCCTCGTAAAAGAATGAGCTTAACCGAGCTATCCGGAGTAGGGATTTCTGCATAAGCTGGCGATTTAAGATTATGTGCAATAAAAAAATCCAATGCCGGATGCTGGAAGGCACTGTCAACCCAGGTCACTTGATTTAATACAAGCTCTTCATTTGTATCATTACGACCGGAACAGGTCAGGCACACCATTGCTAGCCAGAGGACGAGAATCAGGATTTTAATACGCAATATTACCATTTTTGTAAATCTCCTAAACCTTGTGTGGATTCAATTGATCAGCAATACCTAACGAGTCTGATCGGATAACCTAACGATCCAATGTTGGCAAATTTAAACTTTTTTTTGTAATCATTTGGCCTTAGTCTACTTTTTTCAGGAAGGTGTTATGAAATTTTGGATCAGAACGATTTTGCTGAGCTTACTGTTAACCCAGCTCTTTAACTGTGAGAATACGGCCACACAGCCCGTTGTTGGAGGAACGGCCAGTATTGAATTCCATATCGACGACCCTGGGGTTGTGACCGTAAAAATCCATGATCGGTGTAATGCCCTTATTTACATGCAGACCACCGATTCGCTCAATCCGGGCACGCATGCCATCACCTGGGGGTTCGTGGACACGAAGGGTCAAAAAGTTAATGAGGGTATTTATTTCTACACACTTTTCCTGAATGATTCTCAAATTGATACGCCCAAACCCATCCTCTGTTTTTCAAGTGGGGGTTATTGATGCGCACGGCTTTGTCAATTCTGCTGGTGTACCTATCATTTTCTTACGGTCAGAAATCCGTTTATCTGTCCTATACCCCGGGATATTACCTGCATCATTCTGAAAATGACCAGCCGATTACGGCGGCCAACAACTACACAGACTCAGGCGGGCTGAAAGCTGGCTTCATTTTGCCCCTGAAAGGCTTTTACCATCTCGAGCTTTCAACTGGGTACCAAGTTGCATCCATCAATGATCCAGTGCCAGGTTACCCGTGTAAATTGAGCGAGGTTAGTGTTCCGGTCGAATTGAAATTATTAATTACCTCCGTGAATATGACCGGTTATGGCTTGGGTGCTGTTTTCGTGGGTACCAACCACATATTCGAAACACAAAAGCCCTTGGGCGGCACCTACCGGGATGTTTTTAATTCGCGTGGCCTTGGCGTGAACGGATTCATTCGGTATAGCTGGCAGATCGGCTCCCAGACTTTTTTGCTGACCGATTTTACTGGTCAGTACATCCGAGGGATCACTTACCAGGGCTCCGACCTTAATTTTTCAAATTACGATTATAATTATTTCGAACTCAAATGCGCTTTTGGTATCGGGTACCGGCTACAGAAATCACCTTAACTCAACATTTTCCCGCGCTAAAACCTGGGCTGCAAATAAGCACCCAAACCCAGCCAACTCACTTTTTGGTAAGCCAGCGTACTATACGGCAAATGTCCGCGGTAATACTCTACCAGCAATGTAAGACGGGAGCGTTTATCCCGGGAAAATCGCACACCCGCACCCGTCTTCAGATTGGGGTAATAGTCATGCTCCCCATACAATTTCACATTCACACCCGCCACCAGCTGAATCGCCCGAATATTCCCACCCATTGATTGGACAATTTCCATTCCGCCCTGCACCAGAATCCGCTCACGGACGGTGTTAGGTGAGATGTTTACACCCAGCCCGTAGTACCAGCGTGAGGATTTCTCAGTATGAGCTCTCAGATAACTGAGTTGCTCATAATTCTGGGAACGATTATTGGGTTCCACTATCTGATTACGAATCAGATAATCATCCCCCAGATGGGAGGATTGATGGAAAAGTTGGAGCCGCTCCACGGTTCTACCATGTTTGTAATGCCATATACCGGCGATGAGGTAATCGGTATTGTCCAGTCCGCCCATGGGTGCCGTGGGCGTGGAAATGATACTGAACTGCGTGTGGATGCCAAATTCTACACCCGCTTCCCAACCATTTTGTGCGTTCAAATTTCGACGGATTAAGATTTTCTGAAAACCCAGATTGACCGGGCTGTACACCTTTGGAGTGGGTTCATCCGTGGCTTGAAAACGCAACAGACTGGCGCTGGACTGCGCCGATGCCGGATCCAGCAGTGGTGGTTTGAACCAGGAATCTTCCGGGAAAAAATTGAATGAACCATTCTGCCCCCAAATGCTCCCAATCAGCAGGAAAAACAGGCTGACGAAATAGTAAAGCCGTGCTGGTGGAATTCTGTCGCTGGTATCCCTCATCCTGACGCTCCCCTCTTCTGGTACCCGAACTATCGGCCGGTAACCTTTCCGCATATTTTACGATGAACGGATGAATGAAAAAGTTGAAAGCCGAAGGAAATGGTAATGCGGGTACCTTTCGATTCGATAATCTGATGCTCTCTGTCCGGATGGAAAAAATGCAGTTCAAGCCAATTTTTCCATTGCGGGGCACCTTTTCTGCATTATTATATATGCGTGATTGCGCATGTAAGCAAGAAGGGAAAATTCAATGGACGAGAAAGCGGAAATTTTTAAGGCACTGAGTGATCCCACCCGGCTGCGGCTGATGAATATTTTCCTGGCTACCGGGGACGATTTGTGCGTCTGCGAGATGACGGATGCGCTCCAGTTGCCCCAGTATCAGATTTCACGACATTTGGCCACACTCCGACATGCCAAACTGCTCAAAACACAAAAACAGGGCACCTGGACCTACTACAGTCTGGATCAAAGCCAAACCGGGAACGATAGCCTGTTCCAATTCCTGCAGAGTTACCTGCAAGGCGGGCATTTTGATGAAGACCGGGAACGACTCACCCAACGGCTGATCCTGCGCGATGCGGGAAAATGTGTGGTGGGTATTGTACCGGCAGCGGAGTTGAAACAGATGATTGTGGAGAAACTACGTCAGGACGCCTGAATGGCCATTATTAAGAAGCAATAGAAAGGACGCGAATAGAATGTCATCTTCTAATGAATTGAAAAAAGTCGTACAAGATAAATATGCCGAAATTGCGAAGGATTCATCCGGTGGTGGTTGCTGCGGACCGGTCTCCTCCTGTTGTGGAGAATCTGGTACAGATGGTTTTACCATGATTGGAGACGCTTATGACAACGTTTCCGGTCATGTGGTGGAAGCCGATTTGGGGTTGGGATGTGGATTGCCCACCCAGTTTGCTGGTATTACAGCAGGTGATACAGTGGTTGATTTGGGCAGCGGCGCCGGGAATGACGTGTTTATCGCCCGCTCGCTGGTAGGTGATTCCGGTAACGTGATTGGCATTGATATGACACCGGAAATGATCCAGCGGGCAGAAGTGAATAACCGCAAACTGAGTTATGAGAATGTGGAATTCCGCCTGGGTGATATCGAAGCACTGCCGTTGGATGCGGATGTTGCTGATGTGGTGGTGAGTAATTGTGTGCTGAATCTGGTCCCGGACAAAGCCCAGGCCTTTACGGAAATCTTTCGTGTCCTGAAACCGGGTGGGCACTTCTGTATTTCGGACATTGTCATTCAGGGTGAATTATCACCGGAGCTGCAAAAATCGGCTGAACTGTACGCCGGTTGTGTTTCCGGAGCGTTGGAACAGGAAAAATATCTCGCCCACATCCGGGCTGCTGGCTTTGAGGCAGTTGAGATTAAACAGTCCCGGCAGATCGATCTGCCTGCAGAATTATTGGAAAAATACCTTTCCCCGCAAGGGCGTGCTGACTATGTGCAAAAGCTGCAAGGCATCTTCAGTATCACGGTGGTGGGTGTGAAGCCGACGGCGAACTAAAGGACAATAGAAACCCATCTTCGCATATCTGTCAGAACGCTACGGCGCGGTCAACTGCGCTCTCCGAGTGAAGTCGAGTGGAGGTGGGGAGAATTGAACTCCCGTCCGCAATGCAAAGCCAACCGGTATCTACATGTTTATCCCGACCTTTAATCTCGTCTGAGGAACGCCGTCAGGCAGGCTTTCGCTCAGACCAACCAGAAAAGTTTAAATACCTGTCCTCTGGTATGACAGATA
>JAIPJQ010000162.1 GCA_021734065.1 Fidelibacterota bacterium
GTGGCTGAATCCGCAAGGAATCATGCAAAAGCGTCACCTGAACCAATGTGGTGTCAAAGCCACTCACGCTGTAACTGAGCGAATCATACACCACCAATTGATCCACATCCCGGAAAAGTGGTGACAGCACAAAAAGTGTGTCGGCGGCCCCTTCCGGCATCGTTAAGGGTTCCGGAACTTCCACCAGCTCCGGCGGATCATTCACATTCTCAACTGTCAGTGTATCGGTCTGGACCGCCACCGCACCGCTGTCGTCCGTGACGGAAATAGCCAACACATGCTGACCCACATCTTCATTCAACGGCATCCAGTCAAACCGAATCAGGCTGGAATCGAAGACCATGCCCGGCGGCATTTCATCCACCACATACCGCAACGAATCATCCAAATCCGGGTCATTCACTTCAACGGCATAGTTCCAGGCAATATCCTGAGTTAATTGGGTGTCCGGCAGGGATTGGATGATTGGGGGGTCGTTGATATTGGTCACAACCAGCGGGACCGTCACCGTATCCCGCCGGCCATAATTATCCCAACTGTGAACCGTCACCGGCGCCATGCCCACATGCTGATTATCCGGCGTCCCGGAGAGCAACAGGTTTTCCGGAGCAAATTCAAGCCAACCCGGGCCGTCAATATAATCCGCCTGAAAAACCACATTGGAATCGGGTGTAAATAGTAAAGCAAAGCTGAATAACGAATCCTCCACAGCATCCAATTGAGCAGGCAGTGGCGTCCTGAGTTCGGCGACGGTGGCCTCAGTGGTTGCGCCGTAATACCCCAGATTCGGCCGGTCCCCATTGGGTTCCGGTTCCGCCTGAAAATCCAGTTCGGAATTACCGGTATCGATGGCTGGTGATGCGGGGTTCAGATGGTAATCACCACCCGCAAGATCTGTGAAAAGCGGATCGGCGTTGAGATTGGTTTCACCGGGTTCAGGAAGATTCACCAGCGAATAAGCGATGTCGGGACTTACGCTCTCTGGGAATCCGAATTCAACATCTGCGTCCTGATTCGTGAACAAAATCGAGTGGCTCAGTAAAATAGATTCTTCAGAAAGTCCCCCGGAATAGGACGAACTGCTGTTTTGGGCGATGGTGGTGAAGGTCATGGTCATATTACCCGTGTTGTAGAATCCACCTCCCAACATGGCTTCATTCTCTATGAGGAGGAGATGGTCAAAATCGGCACCGGCAGCCGGCCCCACAAATACGCCACCACCCCATTCGGCTGAATTGTTGCTCACAACGGTCTGTTGCAAGGACGCCGTTGAGGCATTGGTAATGGCTACACCTCCGCCATTTCCCACGGCGGAATTATTCCGTACCACACAATTTTCCATCACCGTCTGGGAATTGAATAAGTAAACACCGCCACCATCGCCCATGAGACTCTGGTTATTTTCTACGATTAAATCCGTCAGTGTGGGACTGGCATTCTGTATGAAAATACCGGCGCCATTGCCATTGATGACACCACCGGAAACGGTAAAGCCCCGGATGACTGTCGCCTGGGATTCAGACTGGTTCACCAGCAACAACGGCCCGTCGCCGGGCTTGGAAATCACGGTGCTGTCCGCGCCCGCCACCGATTGGAGCACCACATCGTGTCCCTTGAAAGCCAGCTTTTCCATATAGGTCCCCGGTTCCACCCGGATGGTGTCCCCTGAAACCGTGTTATTCAACGCATGCTGAATGGTGCGAAACGGTTGACTGAATTGGCCATTGTTCAGGTAATCGGTGCCGCGCACTGCCGATACCCAGTAAACCGGACCGTCATAGGGCTGCAGGGGATTGGATTCACCCAGAACCGTGAGCGCAATTTCCGCGAAAGGCCCACTGCCAAACGTTCCATCACCCTGTATGATTGTTGGCACTGCGTCCAACGCCACGGTTGTAAAATTGGAATCCGATGTGAGAGAATGGTATTTAAACAGCATGATATCGCCGGCCACAAATCCCGGTAAGCCGTGCTGGGTATCGCGCTGCCAGGCGGTAATGTTCACATTTCCCGGATGATACACCCCACGCCCCACGCAGACATTTTCATGAAACACACCGATTTCATCACCCTCCCGGAATCCCAGACCGGCAGAATCAATCAGGCTGCTCACAATAATCTGGTAGGACTGTCCCGTGGGCGTTACCGGTTCAAAGTATGCGTCAAATCCGAATCCGGTTATATTGAGGGAATTGTTGACGTCATCGGAACTGTTTGATGAAATAAAGACCTGGCTCCAGAAATGCCCCGCCGAACCGGGACGCCAAAACACATCCACACTGCGGACATTCCCGGGCGGAATAGCGAGCGAATCTTCGCTCACCCAATAGTTTGGGGCGTCAAAATAGATATCGGTGACCTGCAGCTCGGCATTCCCGGCATTCCGCAGATAGAGCGCCACAGCGGCAGTATCCCCCACCGGCACATCACCAAAACGGATTTCCGGTACATCCACTCGCAGGGTTGCGGTGCCGTCCACCGTGCCGCCACCGCTGAAATGAATCGATTGATAGGGCGTGTTGGGGTCGTTGGTCGTGAATGTGAGCGAACCGGTTTCCCAGGCTGCCGAAGAAGGATGAAACCAGACCGGTATTTCCACCGAATCGCCTGCGGGGACAATCGCCGGCAGCGACAGCGGCGTGAAGGCGGTATTGGAATTATTCCAATTCCACAAGTAAAGCGCAGTAGCGCCGCTGTTCTCAATCGTAAAGCTAAGCGTGTCACCAATCTGAAGGGAGACCAGCCCGTACATCAGTGTCGTGGCACTCACAGAGGAAACCGGTTCCAGCCAGGAGCGCCCGTTCAGGTCAACGGCACTGAACGCCCCTGCACCGAATGTGCCCTCACCCTCCAGCCAGGTTACTTCCGGTTCAATGGTAATGATTGAATCATACGCGCTGGTGTGAATACGGAATTCAATGGAATCACCCGCTGTAAAGCCCGGCAATCCCAAGTCAGAATCCGCTTCCCAGGCAACGAGTTGCAGATTCACACTCTCACCATCGTTATAAAATTCTCCGACGCACAAATCCCCGGCAAAAACACCAATATCGGATGGATTGGGCAAAAGATGGCCGTCCACCTGGGCGCGATTGATAACAATGCTATAGGGCAGCCCGGTAGGTTCGACGGGTATGTAATGACGCAGATAAACCGTGGAATTCAACCAGTATGAAACGGGGTTCCCCTGACTTTCCGAATCATGATAAATGCGAATGTAGCCAGAATAATTTCCCGGCTCGCTGCCCGCAGCAGTAACCGTTGTGCTGTAGCGTCCGCCCGGCGGCAGGTGAAATTGAGTATCAGGCAGCGTGTAAATCCAGTGCGTGGATTCCAAACCAAAAATTGTGAGGGAATCGTCACCGGTGTTGGTGAGGAGCAGGGTGGTTTCCACCGGTCGGTCAGCGGGTATTCGCCGCAATGCCTGCGGGTCAAATTCCACCATGAGATTGGACTGAGGTGAGCGGGCACCGGTTCCCCGCAGATGAATCGACACCGTGGATGCCACCGGGTCATTGCTCTGTAGATACAAATTTTCATCATAATCGCGCGCCCACCAGGGTGCAAAGGTGATGACAATCTCCTGCGCGCTGCCGGGTGTGAGGTTAAACCCCTGAGGCTCAACTAAAAAGCCGGACGGAATTGAATTGAACCAGGCGTTTAGTGTGGCCGAGCCGTTGTTATCCACACGAATGGTGTCTGTTACCGATTCACCCACATAGACATTCCCGAAGGAGAGATTTTCATATTCAGGTGGCAGGGCAATCGCCGGAAACTCCAGCAGATTCACCGACCCATCAATGACACTGTAGGTTCCATCCCCAAATGTGCCGTTCCCCACCACCGGTATAACCAATCCATCCATTACCTGTAGCGTGTCAAATATTTCCGTAGCCACCTGCACCCTGATGGTATCGCCAACGGTAAAGCCTTCCAAATCGTACCCCGGATTCCCTTCCCAGGTCACGATGTCAATATTACTGTTCTGGCTGTTGGTGACGATTCTGCCCACGCAGAGCGTATCGGTAAATAACCCGATTTCCACCGACGCGGAGACCGTGGGTGTCATGTTGAAATTCCGGATAATGACATGATAAGGCAGGCCGGTGGGCTCAACCGGTGTGAATTGATTGGTTTGAGCGCGGAGTACCGACGAACCCACCAGCCATCCCAGCAGGATTACATGTGCTATTTTGTAATGCTTAAACCATTTCATCGCAGCAACACCAGTCGTTGAGTTGTGATTTCCCCCGCTACCTGCAGAACGGCCAGATAAATCCCGGAAGGTAAGTCTTCACCGGTGGCGGACTTGGCATCCCAAACCAACCGCTGGGAGCGATTCACGGCAGCCCGCCTTATCACCTGTCCCAGCAGGTTAAAAAAGGTGAGTTCTCCCGATTCACTGTCGGGTATTCTAATGTCCAGGACGACCCGACTGTTAAATGGGGAGGCAGAGAGAATTGTCAGTTCAAAATCCGGTGGAAAACCAGCGTTCTCAGGGACGATGGCTGTGAGGGCCGGGGTCAAATTCACCACCGTATAGGGATTGTAGCCGAATGTCCCGTTTCCGGTGATAAATTCCGCATCGCAGACAATCTCCATACTATCCGCCCAGAGGTTAAAGAACATGGGATTGCCGGGCTGAAAACCAGGCAGGCCCTGTGTGCTATTCCCCTGCCAGGTGGTAATCTGAGTGCTGCCTGAATCCGCCATCATTCCGGCACCCACACACAAAGCACCATCAAAAATACCAATTTCCGCGTTTGTGTCCGTAATCGTTTGCTGCAATTCAACAGCATTCACCACCACGATGTAGGGCAATCCCGTAGGCGCCACCGGCTGGAAATGCGTCTGCCCCCAGCCGATGGTCGTGGTTGTCAGGATGAAAAAACTGATGATAACACCGCTACGCATGAACAGGGAATCCATTCGTTATCGGATCAGCGTCATTTTCTTAATGGCAGAGAATGAGCCAGCCTGAATACGGTAGAGATAGATGCCGGAGGCCACCTGACGTCCCCGATGGTCATTCCCCCGCCATTCCACCTCGTACTTGCCGGGACTTTGCACACCAGTCTGATGCCGCCAAACTTCCCGTCCGGTAATGTCATAAATCACCAGATTCACCTCGGTCTTTTCGGGCAGGCCGTAACGGATATGGGTGGTTGGATTGAACGGATTGGGATAATTCTGCTCCAGGTAAAAGGTCTCGGGAATGATGCCCGGCCGGCTGGTCAGTCTGGCCAGTCCATAGGGCGCTTCACCAAATGCCATTTCCACATGATGTTGCGCCTCAATGGTCTGTGCCAACTCATCCATCCATACATTAAAGGTTATTTCGTGACCCGGCACATAGCCCGGAATGCCATGCTCATCACTCCCTTCCCAGGTTGTGACGACCGCCGGCCAGTCGGTGAACCGCACCGCACCGACGCACAATTCGCCGTCATAGATACCGATCTCGCCCGGTCCGGAGAAGTCATGGCCATCCACCTCCAGTGACTGCACTACAATCGTATAAGGCAAACCGGATGCGGCTACGGGTTTGAAGCGGGTGGCGGGGAGCTGAACGGGAAATTTTTCCGGTTGTTTCGCCAACACGACCGTGG
>JAIPJQ010000018.1 GCA_021734065.1 Fidelibacterota bacterium
GGATTCAGGATTGCCGTGAGAGCGCGGGCGTGTTTAATCAGACCACCGATCCAATGCAGCGCAAGCTCAGACAGGTGATGTGAAGTTTCGGGTGAGAAAAAGACATTCTTCCCATCCTTGAACAAACTCTGGTGCACATGCATCCCTGATCCATTGATGCCGGCGATGGGTTTGGGCATGAACGTGGCATGCAGGCCGTGGCGGTGAGCGATGGTTTTAACCACAAACTTAAAGGTCATGGCGTGATCAGCCACGGTCAATGCATCGTTGTATCGGAAATCGATCTCATGCTGACCGGCGGCGACCTCATGATGCAGTGCTTCCACATCAATATTCATGGCCTGCAGTGCTTCGGTGATTTCCTGCCGGATGACCGTACCCATATCGGTGGCCTGGTCAAAATATCCGGCGTCGTCGTGCGGCAATGCCTCGATTTTCCCGTTCGTTTTCTGAACCAGGAAAAATTCCAGCTCCGGACCCACATTCATGGCATAGCCCAGCGCTTCCAGCTTTTCCAATTGTTGCCGTAAGACCGTCCGGGGACTGCCGGGATACAGATTTCCGTCTGGCAGATACACATCGCAGATAATACGGGCTGTGGGATAATCTGAATTCACTGTCCAGGGCAGAATGGCGTAAGAGTCCAGATCCAGCTTCAGATACATATCGCTCTCGGTGATACGGGTAAATCCTTCGATGGACGAACCGTCGAACCAGACATTTTGCTCAATGGCAGTGGGCAATTTACTGATTGGGATGGTAACGGCTTTTACCGTTCCCATCAGGTCAGTGAACTGTAAATCGATAAATTTAATTCCATCTTTCTCGATGGAATCGAAGAGGGCTTTTTGTGACATTTTCGGGGGAACTCCTTTAGTTGGCTTTTTGCATCAAGTGACCCAAAGGAACTGCCAGGGTTTCCTTATAGGTCGATAAAACAATGTTAGACTTGGTGCGTGTGACACCAGGCCACCGCTGAATTTCCGATAAAACACTCTCCAATTTGCGGGTGTTTTCTGTTCGGATTTTCAAGATGTGTGACCCGTCCCCCGTCACTGAATGACACTCCAAAATTTCCGGAAATTGGTTGACGCGATCGGTGAATTCCTGATACTGAATCGATGTGGTGCTTTGTACAATCACAAATGCCGTCACATCCAGGCCACACAAATGGGGTTCCAGATGGGTGGCGTGTACAATGATGTACCCGGCCTCTTTGAGCTTGCGCAGGCGCTCGCTCACGGCCGGAATACTCAGATTGACTAAATGGGCTAATTCCTGTCGCTTAATCCGTGCGTTGGATTGCAGGGCATTGAGTAATTGAATATCGATATCATCCAGGACATGTGCTTGCATGCCCTAGATTAAATATTTAAAGCGTGATGTCAAATATAATTTAATAATTTAATTTGTTTACCTGGTTATCCACCAAAACAACTGTGCAGCCTGGATTCCAAGCGTCAGATAGGGTGTCACTTCCCGGAAGACTTTCCAGAAGGATGATTTCAAGACAATCGTATCGTTGGGATAAATTGGCGGGACCAGACTATCATCACCGGTTTCCAGGAACCGTTCAATGTCTGCCACCACCACTTTGGGTTCGCCTTCTTTCGCCTGATACCGAATAATACGCACATTATCCAGGCGGGCAAAATTGGTGGGACCACCAAAAAATCCCAGCAACGCGATGAGATCCGTATCACTGGGAACCATCATCACCCCGGCTTTATTCACTTCACCCCATACTCGGATGTACATGGATAACTGGCCGGTTTCCGGATCAATGATGTAGCGCGTATCCACACCGACCTGATCTGTTGAGGTGGATTGATTCTGGTCATCCATGGATTGCTGTCCCGCCCAGAGTGGCTGCACCAGCATTAGTACAGCCAACGACATGATGAAAATTTGCTTATAAGTTTTCACTCAATTCTCCCTTAAACCCGGCATTCAATTACTGGGCATTAATACCTGATTGTCAGATTAACCCGATGGGCTGCAGTTAACTCAGATGTTGAAAATGTATAATCAATATGCCACATATTCAGAACCACGCCAAGACCGACTCCATACCGGCCGCTAAAATAACCGCCGCGCAATAAAACCTGGTGAGCAATATCAACTTCTGTACCCCAATGGTGGCGATTTCCATTCTCGTTGTAATTACTGTAGAGCAGGGCCACCGTGCAATTCAGTTTTTCATAAAATTGACTCACCTGCGCGCCCCAACGTAATGATCGGGCAATCACATCCTGATGTTTGGTATTCCAGTAAATAGGCGTGTTCAAAATATCATTGAGCTGGAGCCCCAGGACATAATAGGTGTTGGAAATGGGCTCATCATTCTCCACCACACGCATCCCCACCTGAGCACCAAGATCAATACCAAATCCATTTGCCCAGGCGTCCCAGACCGATTTCCGCAGATATTTGATATTCACCCCCAGCGGCATATCCGCCTTGATCTTGAAGTACTTCCAACCCAGATCAATTTTAAAATGGCGCATGGTACCCAGGGTGATCATGCCTAAATCCTCCCGGTCTGAAAATTCACCCCAGCCAGAGCCATGCATATTCCGGATGGAATCCTGACGAATTTCCGGCGGTAGATCACTGATGAGGTCCGGGCGAAATTGAATCCCATCTACCCCCACATGCGCCCACAACGCAGCCGAATGCCATTTTTCACTCACGGAAATGCGCTGCTCCAGCGTATAGTTTGTCATCAGGCCACCCTGGTAATGGTAACCAATCGCCAAACTACGGATGGACGCCCAGCCCGCCACAGCAGGATTCATTAGCCCGATCCCTGTCTGTCCGTGGTATGCCACAGTGGCACCACCCAAAGCGGAAGAAGCCGCCGGAGCCGATGACTGAATGAATGCGTCTCCATAGCGACCGCCATGCAGCAGCAGCGGAATCAGGAGTATCCACACGCTATTTTTCAGCAAACCCATCAGCGTACTTTCACGATTTTTCCCACCGGACCTTCGATGGACTTTCCGTCTATATGGCCGGATATGCGGTAGAAATAGACCCCGTTCGCCACGAAATCCCCAAACCGGTCTACCCCATGCCACAAAATTTCATGATACCCGATTTGGTTCAGCGGAATGTCTTCCAACGCATTGTAGATATTAATAGAATGAATTTTATGCCCGGCCAGGGTAAAGATATCAATGCTTAGGTCTTCAAAATCCTGTGTCAGTTCGTAAACAAACCAGGTCTGACTCTGGAAAGGATTGGGGTAATTCCCGTAATCCATGATTTCCGCACCCGAGGCCACACGCACATGAAATTCCGTCATATCGGACCAATTCAGCAAAGCATCAGCGACCCGATATTTCAGGACATGGTCGCCTGGTGAAAGGTCGAGTGTGCTGAGCACCGACAGAATTTCGCCGGAACTGGTGGTGTCACCCAATTGAACCGATTGGGGAATGTCATCCACCCACACCTCAACAGCTGTGGAATCCCAACTGAACCCAGCCTCATCCTCACAAACCAGATTCAATTCAGCATTGTGGGACACATAATTCCCATCAAAAAACCGCTGTCCGCCAATCATCATTTCTACCCTTGGCGGACTGACATCAGTGGCTGCACCCATTGCCAGGATCCCGGATTTTTTTACCGGGTAAATATTTGTCGAACCGGATTGTGGCAAAACCAGCTCCCAGATGGGCAGCGCTGATTGTATAAAAAGCTGCTTTGGTGAATCCACGAGAACCTCACCGGATAGGGATTCAATGTGGATATATCCTGAGTCAGAGAACAGGGAGACAGCCGATGTCCCGGCCGAACCAGTTGTTTTCGCTGAGAATGCGATTACACCACTGTCACTTTCCTCCGCAGCGAACAGACGATAGTTTCTGAATTTCAGCGTATCCGCAGTCCTTCCATTGAGGGTCAGGCCCTTACCCGGGAGAATTTGAAACACATGGGGTGTAAATTTCATAAACAATTGATTATCTGCACCATCCTCCGGGGAATCGGTTTTCATGACTACATCCACCAAATGCATTTTAGGTGGACGGATTGCAGGAAAGAAATAATTTTGCCGACCCGGGCGGACAGTGATGGTCTCCGACATTACATTTTTTTGCGCACCGGATAAATCAGCAATGGTTATGGATGCATCAGACCATTCGGCTTGCCCGGAGTAGTTTATTGTGATCTTAAAACCGGTTTGATTTTTTTCGAAGCCCCATTCCACATGCTCCAGAGCAATATTTTCATGCTCCACAAGCGGTAATGTATGTGTGGCAGAATTGGCTATTAAAGTGTCGGTCTCGTAGGCTTCGTAGCGATAATAGATTGTCTGCCATTCCGGTGCTATGGACAAGGGTGTAGAAAGTTGCCACCGGGTACTGCCGGCGGACTCCAGCCAAAAAGCCATGGTCACATCACCCCAGATGACCAGTCGAACACTATCGGGCGAATTTTCACCAAAAAACGATACAGGAAATGCGTAGGCGGAATCGGCTGGGATGGGCTGGTTTAACACCGGTGCATCAAACCAATCCTGATTGATTGTGAATTCTACAAAGCCTCGCAGCCCATCCCCGAGTGTACCAGGAATAGCCGTGTAAATCAGGCGATAGCTCCCTGGAGCAGGCTCGCCCGAAAGTTCAATTCCCAAACTGTCACCTGCTTCGAGATCCAGAAGTTGCGTTCCTTGCGTAACCAACGCATTTCCCGGTCCCACGATCTGGTAATGCCATTTACCCTGAAAATCCTCCTGAATCCGGAATTTGGGCGTTTCCGCAGGCATCATGATGGATTTCGTTGCGGTCACCAATCCGTCTCCAGTCGGCCGCTTCAACCGCAAGGCCGGATCGCCAAGAAAATTATACTGGAACAGCATGCTGGGTTTCAGATAATCATAGCCATTGGGCGCCCCATAATATCGCATCCGTGTTATATCAATGGCCTCCCCCAGCGTCACATCGTTGTCCAGCAAGTCCTTAAACAGCGTTTGTACCAATAAATAGTCATTAATGACCCATCCCACGCCTGAACTGCCCCACCAGCCAATCGCTCCCGCGTCGCTCTCCTTCAGCGCCACCTCGCCTAAGCCCCGCGTCTGGGCGAATCCACCGGTGAAGCAGGTCATGCTGGACACAAATGGCAACTGTTCAATATTCGTTAATCGCTCCACATCTTCCCGGGTAAACAGCGAGCGATCTGCCCATACAGCGCCACCACCATGTCCCATAAAATTGATGAGAAGTTTTCCTTCATTCCAGGAATTGACCAACGTGTCGGTATTCCCGAAGTACATTTGCCCTTCCGAGTCACGGTCGATATAGAGCCGCTCAAAATTCAAATCCCTGGGAAAATAATGGCGCACCAGGTTTTCACTTTGGAATTTAAAGGTGTCCTCAAATCCGGCGATAGCCAGAATCTCATTGGACCATAGTTCCGTGGTGGTCTGGGTTTCGTAATTGATAATTTTCTCCACCACCCGCTCAACTTCTTCAAATGTGGTACAGGGGATTCGTCCCACATGCACATCCGGTACATAATCATCATTCAACAACAGACTGAAATAATAATCCGCTTCTGCAGCTCCCCAGCCCTGCGTCTGAATAAAAAAGGTGGGAATATAATTGGATTCCAGATCATTTTTAGCCAGCTTGGGATTGATATTGGCATCACCCACCAGCAATACATATTTGGGTTTCCGGGACCAATGCTCCAATCCGTACCGCAGGAAATCGCGGATCGCTTCCGGGTGTGCGATACCGTAATTGAATTCATCATAAATATCCTGAATCGAGACCACAATTGGATTCAAGCCTTCCGTCATTTTATGCTCAACCAACGGCTCCAGGGGCGACATGAATTTTCGATTTGTGATGATGATATAATCAGCCGATGCGTTCCTAATGTTTGCCATCGTGTCGGGAAGAATTCTCTCCGGCGTTAAAATCCCATCGCCGGCGGCAATCCAGTACCCTGGCGTGGCGTCGGAGACCTGATCCTGGAAAATTGCGCTGTAGGTAACCTCCCCGTTGGGTTCCCAGGGACGCACGGTAAAATCACGAATGAGAGAGGTTCCCTCTTTAATGATCGTAATATCGGGACTGGTGAGATTCTTCACTTCAAACTCTACCAAACCGGGTGGAATATTGGCCGTTTTTTCAAAATAAAGCTGGTTATCGAATGCGGTAAAAAGCCGGTCATATTCAATATCCAGCCAATTCAACACTACCCGATCATATCTGCCCGGTGCGGTACTCGGCGCGATGAGTTGGAGCTGATTCTGAAATGTACTGCCATTAAAAAGTTGCCCCGTGAGATTCGTATTGTCTGAAGACTCAATCACATACTCGGTTTGATTGTGCCAGTTACCGCTGCCAATATTTTGGTCATTGATAAATGCGTATACTCTGTGTTCACCATTTTCATCCCCGCCGCCTGAGTAGGTCAAACCTGTTAATCCTACCCGAATATTGACTCTTTCGGCAGAACCACGGTGCGGGTATGGCAGGATAAAAGGGATCTCTTCCGCACCGCCGGAATTGAGTGTGGCCCAGAAAAAGTGGTCCCGGTTGAACGAAGGTTCATTGGTTCCCAATGAGCCCAGACGATCAAAAATTGAATCCTTTTCCAAATGCACGGTCGTCCGGAAAGAGGTAGGCCGCACCGGATTGGGTGCACCGGGATAGCCACTTTCCTCCACCAGCCGTAAACCACCGTCAGACACATTCCAGTCCAGCCAATATACATTCACATCCGAAAAGGGATCGTAATACCGAGTCGGCTCATCCAGCCGATTCATTTTCCCCACAAATTCCAAATAATCCCCGTCACCAAAAACCCCGTCCCCATGATCTTCCACAAAAATGGGCTGCCTGGTACCCCGCTGACGGAGCGTGAGAGATTGACTGGCAATTGATCCCGGAATATCCAGACTATCCCTGAAATCCGAATACCGCACGCGGTAGATGCCGTCCTGACTAACCGATAATTTTAGTTTTCCCGCTCCCAATCCAGCGGCAGGAGTAAGAGTTTGTGTCTGTGGATGTCTGGTTGTGGACGCATTGATCAGGTAAGACCCAAAACTCCCCTGTTCCTGATCTCGCGGCGCTCGCAAAGTTATTAACCCGGTTTCAATTGTAAGCGTGAGTTGATCCGGTATCAGCCACTTACCACTGTTTTCATCGAATTTTGCGCCATATAAGGTCACTGCCAGAACCGCCTCCCCGCTTTTCCGACTAATCGTCTTAATGGCATACCATGCATCGCTGGGGGCGTCCGCCCGGAGCGTTCTATCCTTCGTAACAGCGTTGCCATCCAACATCCGTTCTTCCTGAATATGTGGCACAGCTTCAGGCTCGAAACCACTCAGAGCCCCCAGCGACAGCCTTACATTCGTTTTTGCAGGATTTACATGAATAAACCGCGTTTGAATCGGTACCAAATACCCATCTCTCACTCCAAATGAGTCCCAGCCATCAATGTGAACCCTCTCATCTTCCACTGTGGCACGGGCGTTTAAATCCGATTCAGTCCAATTAATGACCCCCGAATTTCGAAACTCAATTTGACTCCCAGCGGCAGGCAGAGCTGATTCTCCCAACAGCAGAATTGGCAGATAGATTAGCATCAAGTAGATTAAAAAATGGGGTGAACGCATCAGGACTGGGCGTAGATCAAATTTTGAATGGCTTTCTTCAACTGAATTTCATCTAGCCCGCGCTTCATCACACCTTTATAGGCATAGGAAATGGCATGTGTTTCTTCCGAAACCACCAGAACCAGCGCATCCGATTCCTCGCTTAACCCCAAGGCGGCTAAATGGCGGGTACCCAATTTCATGCGACTTCCGGCCGGCTCCTCGGATAGCGGTAAAATGCATTTGGCAGTATCAATCATTTCATTATGAACGATCACCGCCCCATCGTGCAACGGTGAAGTTGGATTAAATAAGGAGACCAGCAGTTCTGCGGTGACTTCCGCGTTGATATCTACGCCCTTTTCCTTGATATGCCGAAGCCCCACATCCCCCTGAATCACGATGAGGGCGCCCCAACCTCGTTTTTGAATCATGAGAATGCCGCTGACAATTTCATCCACTGTCTGGACACCGCGAACCCTGAATAAAAAACGAATCAGGGGATTTTGACCCACATAGATCAGTATTCGTCGGAGTTCCGGCTGAAATAAAATCACAAAAGCGATCACCCAGACCGTGGAGAGATTGGAAAGGAGCCAGGTCATGCCGGATAATTCAGTAAAACGCACGATGATTGAGAGGAATATGAGAATCACCATACCGATGAGCATCTGAGCCGCCCGACTGCCTTTGAAAATCTGGTACAGTTTGTAAAGAACGAACGAGACGGCCAGAATGTCTACCAGGTCATACACACGAATGGAAATGAAAGCAAATTTCAGTAGCTCCAACCGCCAGTTCATGATAATGAATCCGGTGAGCACCAGACCCAAAATCCAGTACAAAACGATGCGGACAGATCGGGAATTCACGCTCACGAATTCACCTGTAGTGTCTGAAATATTTTCACGGCCTGATTCGTTTCCGCCACATCATGAACCCGCAATATTCCGGCACCATTTTGCAGCGCAACCAACGTTGCAGCAAGTGAACCAGGCAGCCGTTTTTCCACCGGTGTCGGCATGATTTTGTCGATGAATGACTTTCGGGATGCACCCACCATTAATGGCCGCCCCAGGGTTTGAAAAGTCCTCAGCTCTTGAAATATCTTCACATTATGATCCAGCGTTTTCCCAAAACCAATACCCGGATCCAGCACAATCTGCTCCGGCATCACACCCAGCTGACCTGCACGATCCAGGCCATTCCGAAAATAATCATAAATATCCCGGATAACATCGTCATAAACCGGATTCTGCTGCATTGTGGCCGGCGTGCCCTGAATATGCATCATCACATATCCCACGCCTGCTTCCGCCACAAAGGGCAACATATTTTCATCAAACCGACCGCCGGAAATGTCATTCACAATGTGTGCGCCTGCTTCCACAGCGGCGGAAGCCACCGGTTCGCGATACGTGTCAATGGAAATCAGCACCTCCGGCCAATCCCGTATTGCGGTGATCACGGGAATGACCCGCGCTATTTCCTCATCTGGTGATATTTTGGCCGCTCCGGGACGCGTGGATTCACCACCCACATCAATGATCCTGGCACCATCGCGAGCCATTTTTTCCGCTCTGTTTATGGCAGCCTCTGGTGTATCGTAGCGCCCGCCATCGCTAAACGAATCCGGCGTGACATTGAGAATCCCCATGAGCCAGACATTCTGACTCATATCAAACGGGTGTTCACCGATCTGCCAGATCATTTCCATGTTGCCCGGAGATTCACCCGTTTCGTTAGTGGATAAAAATCAAAACCGGCAAGAACGCCGGTTTTGAAGATTGTTATTCCGCTCATTTCGCTGAATACTCGTTGTTTTGCAGCGAGCTTACTTTGCGCCATCGCCTTCCTGTTTATCGTCACCAATTTTAGCGGGTGCACGGTTTGCCGGCGGTTTAACCGGTGTTGAAGAAGATGATGATTCGGAATTTTCTTCCTTCGGAGAAGCGGATGACGCCGATGGTCGTTTTGATTTAGTTTTTTCAGATTTGGAAGACTCCGGGGCAGGCGCTTTTTCCTGAGGTTTAGCTCGCTCTTCAGACTTATTGGAAGAACTTGATTTTTTCTCTGGAATCGGCTTCTCATCTGCTTTCTTTGTCACCGGAGCCGGGGCTTTTCCAGTCTGTTTGTCACCCGAAGATTTCTCCACCCTGCGTTCCTGCTGACCGGACTTAAAGTGATCACCCCGACGCTGCTTTTCATCGGATGGTTTCCCACCCCCGGAAGACTGACGAGTTCCTGAATCCGCCTTATCAGAAGACTTCCCCGATTGCTGCGGGGAACGCGATGAAGATCGCTCGCCTGAGCTGATTTGCCGACTTCCGCCACCGGAACGATGCTTACCACCACGACGATTCTGACTGCGATTGTTGTTTGACTTGGGTGGTGGCACGGCTTTCCCTTCCAGAATCAGGTCAATATCCCGTCCGTCCACGGTCTCCCGCTCCAATAACAGGTCTGCGATTGTGAGCAAAACTTTCTTGTGCTTCTTGATAATATCTTCAGCAGAGGTCCTAGATCTCACCAGGATGCTCCGAACTTCTTCATCGATTTCGTGGGCCAGTTCTTCACTGAAATCCCGGTGCATGCCGAACTCGCGCCCGATAAAGATTTCTTCCTGCTTCTGACCGAATGTCATGGGTCCCATCTTGTCGCTCATGCCCCATTCACACACCATTTTGCGCGCCAGACCGGTCGCCCGCTCCAAATCATTCCCGGCACCGGTGGTGAGCTGATTTAGAATGATTTGTTCAGCCGCGCGCCCGCCCATGAGGATGGCTAACATCCCTTCGATATAGTCGCGGGAATAATTATGACGATCATCCATGGGTAACTGAGCCGTCAGTCCCAAAGCCCGTCCCCGTGGGATAATGGTGACCTTGTGCACCGGGTCGGCCCCCTTGGTCAATTTGGCAACCAAAGCATGCCCGGCTTCGTGAATGGCGGTGGTACGGCGTTCTTCTTCACTGATGACCATACTCCGTCGCTCAATCCCCATGAGGAGCTTATCCTTCGCTTCCTCAAAATCAACCATGGTGATACTGCGCCGATTCTTCCTGGAAGCCAGCAGACTGGCTTCATTCACCAGGTTCGCCAAGTCAGCTCCTGACATTCCCGGTGTACCTTTGGCAATAATTTTCAAATCCACATCTTTAGCCAGCGGTTTTGACTGGGTGTGTACTTTTAGAATGCCTTCACGTCCGCGTACGTCCGGTGTATCCACCATGATTTGGCGGTCAAACCTGCCGGGACGCAATAGGGCGGAATCCAGCACATCAGGCCGGTTGGTGGCGGCGATGAGAATCACATTATCGTTTACTTCAAAGCCATCCATTTCCACCAGCAGCGCGTTTAAAGTCTGCTCCCGCTCATCATGTCCGCCGCCCAGTCCGGCACCACGCTGACGACCCACCGCATCAATCTCATCAATGAAAATGATACACGGCGCGTTTTTCTTCCCCTGCTCGAACAGATCCCGGACACGACTGGCGCCCACACCCACGAACATTTCCACAAAATCAGCACCACTCAATGAATAAAACGGCACGCCCGCTTCACCGGCCACAGCCCGGGCCAGTAAGGTTTTGCCGGTTCCGGGAGGTCCCAGGAGCAAAGCACCCCGGGGAATTTTACCACCAAGGCGTTGAAATTTTTTGGGATTCTTCAGGAAGCTGACAATCTCACGTAATTCTTCCTTGGCTTCATCGCAACCGGCCACATCGTTAAAAGTCACCTCCGGGTTTTCATTACTAACCACTTGGGCGCGGCTCTTGCCAAAGCTGAAGATATTCCGGTTGGCCCCCCCCTGCATGCGACGCATCATGAAAAACCAGAAAAGAATCAACAGCAGCCACGGCAACATCTGGAAAAAATAGTCCATCCAGCGATTCTGGTCCTCTTTGAAGGTGTATTCAATACCGTGGGACTCCCAGTTACTCAGCATCTCGCTGTCAATAGTGGGCGGCAGCGTTACCACGAACTTTTTGTAGGAGGTCTCCACATTGTTGATGGTGCCAAATTCTTCCTGTTTCAATTCACCATAAAAATATTTCCGGTCGATAATCGTCCCGGAGGCGATCTCCTCCTGGTTGATATGCTCCACAAATTCAGTATAGGTAAACTGCTTGGTGGGCTCACTTTCCTTCCCCAGTAGCTGAGCCAGGATAATGACAGAAACAAAAATGGATATCCACAAAATCGTGGAGCGCATACGCCCTTTCCAATTCTGATTCGAATCGCCCGGGGGGGTAATTTTCAGATTGGTACCCTTCCGGATTTTGTCTTTCTGCTCTTTACCCTTTTTATCAGGAGACTTGGTGCCTTTTTCGTTCGCCTTGAAATTGCTGCTTCCCCGGGGCTTGCGATTTTCCCGGCCGTCATGGTCCTGTTTTTTACGCGTATCTTTATTCGATTTCGATTTCGGATTCGAATTCGAATTCGAATCCGAACGATTTTGATTCATCATCGGTTTCATCGGTTTCCTTTATACTTCCATTCCTTCCGGGAATGCCCAGATGGCGGGAAAGTTTCTCATTTTCTGATCCAGGTCCAATCCATATCCAACCACAAATCGATTGGGGATTCGAAAACCCACATATTCAATGTCAAAGGGGACATCAACCACGTCCGGCTTGAGTAGTAAGGTGGCAAATGCCACCGACGCAGGCTCGCTATCCAGCAGGCGCTGCCGCATGAATTTGGCCGTGAGTCCGGAATCAATAATATCTTCCACCACAATCACATCGCGGTGTGTAATCATACAGCTAATATCTTTGATGAGCCGTACTGTACCGGACGATTTCACATCGTCATAATAGGAGCTGATTTTTATAAAATCGATTTCACATGCGGTGGTCATCTCTCGTACCAAATCGGCCATAAAAATAAAACTACCATTCAGTACACCGATAATGATGGGCGTTTTCCCGGCATAATCCGCACTGATTTGCTGTCCCAACTCCCGGATCCGTTCCCGGATCACTTCAGTAGACAGCAGCTCCTCCAGCGGTTGACCAGAATATTTACCTACATTTTCCGCAATCTTCGTTTTCATTCAAAACTTCCTGTTTCCAAGACAATTTCCAACCTGGCGACCCGCGTTAGGCTCTCCCGGACACGAGCGATCTCACCAGTTTTCACGCCCGGAATCCACACAATCTCATTTTCACTCTCCAACACAGGCCACCACCGTTTCAGGTGCGGGGCAACTTTTGCTGCCTGCAACAAATCACTGACCTTGCTACACCTGCCATTCCCAAAGGGTTGCATGGTGTCCCCAGCCGTCCAGGGTCTCAATTTCCATGGCGTTTTGGGCAGTGTCAGGTATTGAACCAACGGCGAGGTTTTCAGTGTTGTCGGAGGTGAGGTTAGTGTGGCGTTCATGGTAAAAAATGGTCCCCTCATCACATCACCGGGCTTACACTCCCTCATTTCCCAACGGTCAACATCCTCACGGAGAAAGACCAATCGCTGACGATCCCGGTAAACATCACACCCACCCGGGAGTTGGAAAGATTGTCCCGGTTGACTGGCATTCATCAATGTCATCAGACGCTGAAAATGATTCTCAGAAATCCCGGTTTCGCGGTGTGTAACCTGTTGAAATGCCTTATCAAATAGCGCTTTCCAAAGCAAAGAAAAATAGCCGGAACCCTGTGGTATATCAAGCAGTATTTTCCCCGGCTTCACCGTCTTAACAGATTGTTTTTCTAAATATTTATATGATTCTTTTGTAAGCCTTCCCACCCGGTCCGCGATCTGAGACAACTCCCGTACCTTCACGAGTAATTTCTTCTGATTATCAGGAGATTGGGATTTCAGCCAGCCGTGCCGGATCCTATTTCGGGTATACCGCCAATCGGCGTTAGATGGATCAGTACGAAATTCCATGCTCAATTCATCCGCCGCCTGTTCAACTTCTGTCCGGGTGAAAAGGAGTAAGGGTCGAACTAAAACATCTGACATCGCCTGAATTCCCCGCAGTCCCAGCACACCGGTTCCACGGTAGATATTCAACAAAATGGTCTCAATCATATCTGAGCCCGTATGTCCCGTGGCTACAATATCGTAGCCTTCCCATTTCCGTACGGATTCCAAAAACTCATAGCGTTTCTGCCGGGCAGAAGCTTCTATCCCCACAGATTGCGTTTGGGCTTCACTCCTTATATTCACCTGCTTCGTATAAAATGGAATACCGAGTCTGGAGGCGTGGTTTTGCACAAATTCCGCATCATCAGTAGCGGATTGACCGCGCAAACCGTGATTCAAATGGGCAACGCCCAGGCGTAACTCAGGAATATCACACAACAGCCGCAAAAGTACCATGGAATCCACGCCACCGGAACATGCGACCAGAATTGACAGCCCGGGACGTACCCATTTCTGGGCATGGACAGTCGCCAGCATGGATTGATAGGAAGTATCTTGGGGAGTGGACATAAAGAAAAGGGGAAGCAAGCGCTTCCCCTTCCACATGTAAATGGTGATTAAACCTCGTTAAAAAACCACGGGGCTAAGACCTGTAATTTTTGATTGTAGGAATTGGGGTACAGATACCAACTGGCTGCAGCTACCGAACTCAACAGGGAATTCCCGTCCTGGGGTGTGAAACAAAATCCCACCAACTCATGCCCATCCCGGGTGAGCTGCAGGCTGGGGACGGAGACCACGGTCTGATTCAAAATCCGGCCATAATGACCATGATCCCGGCCGAATGAGAATACCTGATTGGACATGCGGCGTTCCGTGAGTGCCACCAGATCATTGGCGGCAAATTTATCCAATACTTCATTCATGGTGTAGGGACGGTTCATACGCAGGTTGAAGTGTACTACATGCATGTACTGGGAATTGATTTTCATGGCTGAGGAAAACAGATTCAAATCCTGTCCCACGGTCTGAAACAAGGTAGCCGCATCCTCCGCGTGGTGGGTACCGTATTTCTCAGATTTATGCGTGCCCACTTCAGGGGCGGGAATGTAATCCACTATCTGACTCAAATCGTTCGCTCGTCGCATACAGACGAACCGGCCACGACGAAAATTCCCCTCTTCTTCGTCCTTCAGACCAATGGTATTAACCAATACGGAGAGGTTGTGGGTATTACAGGAAACAACCTGAATAAACTGATCTTCTCCGTGTATCAGCGCATCATCATTAATCCCGCGGGCATAGGGTTTTCCAAAGCCGGTTTCACTCCCCTGGGCGATAAAGCCCTTGGTGTTATGATCAAAATTGTGGTAAAATTTGGTCTTGTTTTTATGACCAACGCCGCTGGGTGTACAATCAATCACCACGCTGGCGCGATCAATCGCCTCTACCGTTTCAAAATCAACATCCAGACCAATCGCCTTGAAACCTTCTACAGCTTCCTCATCCGTCACCAGTCGGGCACCCCGGTTGAGCAGCGCCTGGACTTTGGGGCGCTCGCTCCTCAGCGGTGTGCGCTTATGAAATGTGATTTCATCGAAGCCCAGTGCTTCCCGATAATCCGCCAACAAACCAATCAGGGGTTCACCAATGGTACCCGTACCCACAACATGAACAATTTTTTTAGGCATGCGCCGTTTATTCTCCTTTGGCCAGTCGATTTTCGACCAATTCTTCCAACAAGATCAAATCCTGATTCAGCTTCTTCGTTTTGCCATCAAGAATCCAGATATAAGTAAACAATGCAATCCAAATGGTTGTATAGGCTAAAAACAGGTAGAAAAATCCATCATTCATGACAGTGTCTCCCATTCTTTGTAATGTCTGTTAATTGAATCTTCCAAACGCGCAATCTGCATGCGACGCTGCATGAGCAGCAGATACAAAATGGTGAAAATGCCCACGCAAAACAGGAGCGTCTTCAGCATCTCAGGCGCCAACGATCCATCTCCGCCGGCCACCACCGCGCTGGGATGCTGTGTCTCCCACCACCGAATGGAAAACCACACCAGGGGCACATCGATGAATCCGATAATTCCCACCACAGCAGACAGGTTCGCCCGGCGGGTACCGTCCGGTAAATACCGCCGCAGGAAAAGATAGGCGACATAGATCAGCCAAAGGACCAGCGACGAAGTCAGGCGCGCATCCCAGGTCCACCAGATTCCCCATGTGGGTTTTGCCCAAATAGGTCCTGTAACCAGAACAATCGTCATGAACAGCGTGCCAATTTCAGCCGAAGCCACGGCCATATTCTCCCAACGGCGTTCCTTCTTCCACAGGTAGAGGACGCTGCCTAAAAAAACGATGAAAAAGGCGAAAAATCCAATCCAGGCGCTGGCCACATGATAGTAGAAAATTCGCTGTGCCGTTGCTTCGGTGGGGTTAGATGCTTTAATGGGTGGCACCCACTGAAATATCATGTATAAAGATACCGGGATAAGCACCAGTAAGAGACCCGCCAAAACATAAAATGATTGGGATTTGTAGGGTTTGGTCATTCTTGCACCACGTATTCAAATAAGAGGTAGGATATTGTTGTAAAGATGACATCAAATACCAGCATACGTACCATCACCGGCTGGAATGCCGCCGATAATTCCCCCGACAGGACGTCTCCGGTCGTTTTCACCGCCCATATTATAATCGGGGTGATGAGAGGCCACAATAAAAGAGATAGGAGGATTTGTTGCTGTTTCGTGTGGATGGCCACTGCGGATAGGATGGTTCCCAAGCTGGTAAAACCCAGGGTACCCAGAATGGAAATGGGGATGATCCACAGCGTAACCAGGGATAATTGAATGTCATAAAAAATGATGAAGAGGGGAAAGATCAAAGCTTCGAAAATCAGCATGAAGAATGTGGTGGACAGGAATTTCCCAAAATAGATCAGTCCCGGATCAGCCGGCGTCAAACTTAATCCCCGCAAATTTCCATTTTCTTTTTCGACCTGAAATGAGCGATTTAACCCCAGCATGCCTGAAAAAATGAAGGCCACCCATAACAATCCTCCGGAAATCTGCAGCAGAAGCAGACGGGAGATTTCGAACGTGAAATTGAAAATGACGAAGATGAGCAGCGAGAAAATCCACATGGCTGTGATGGATTCTTTGGTGCGAAATTCCATCTGGAAATCTTTCCGAATAATTGCCCAAATGACGCTCATTGACCGGCCTCGCCGCTGCTGATCAGGGAAAAATATTTACGCCGCAGCATCTCTTCTGTTAATCCCTCCACTGAACCAGTTTCCACCACCCGCTGCCGCTCCAATATCATAAAACGGCTGGAAAGCCGCAGTCCGATCTGCAGATCATGCGTTGTGAGTAAAATCGTCTTCCCCTGAGATTTAAGTGCCTCCATCAGCCCGATGAGCATTTCGGTGGCATGCTGATCCAGTCCCGTAAAAGGCTCGTCCAGCAGAAAGAGATCCGGATTGTGCAAAATGGCACGGGCGATGGTAAGTCGCTGCACCATCCCGCGACTGAATGTCCGTACCAGATCAAACCGCCGGTGGTGCAATCCCACCTGATGCAGGACATCATGCATGCGATCATTCAAATCGGCAACCTGGTAGAGTTTGCCGTAAAACGACAGATTCTCCAGCGCAGTAAGATTGTCATACAGAAAAGATTCGTGGGAGATTACGGAAAGCTTATGACGGTGGGTTCGTTCCGCTGGATCCTCACCGAACACCCGGATATTACCATCGGTTGCGGAGGCCATTCCCGAGATGATGCTCAGTAAGGTGGACTTTCCTGCGCCATTCCTGCCAAAAATGGTAAAAAACGCACCTGCTTCCACCTGAAACGACACACCCCGCAAAGCCACGACCCGTCCAAATTCTTTCCTGAGGTTTTCGGCAACAATCACGGGCTGACTCATGCGATAGTCCTTCTGCGCCCCATGTGTCCGGATTCAGAGGGGGTAATTCTTCTACCGCTCAAAGTCGGCATTTTCAAATGCCCGATTGCCCATTTCACAAAACACCTCAAAGGGCATCGTGCTCTTGTAATCGCTGGTAAATCTTCCGTAAACGCTTCTGCAGTTTTTGTTTTTCATGGGTCGCCTCCCCATCGGTCATGGCTGCAAGCTGATGCAATAATTCGGTTCGTGTGCGCTGCAAGGCCGTGATCTGCGAGCTTTCATCGGTGTCCGTCACAGGCTCATGCGTCAAGGTGTAGCTGAGCCCAATGGCCAGCAAAAGGATTGACAGCACCACCAAAACGACGGTGTGTGTGGAACTCAGCCGCGGCCTTAATACCGGTTGCATATTGGACATGGAACTTCCGGAAACCTGGATGGTCATGGTTTCTCCGGCTTTCATATCCATGGCAGCATAAACACCCACGTTTTCTTCCTCATTCACACCCTCATTCCGCAAAGACCTGGAGGATATGGACAATCCTGAAGGACGGGCATACAGGTGAAAATGCTCCACATCGTTAAAGAATGTTTCACGTACCGCTGCGCGCTCATTTGTAAAGGGCACTCGGTAAATGATATCGACCTTGGTCTCACCCGGTTTCAAGGCACTGGTGAGAACGGCTGTCTCTCCGCTAATATTCGGAATCGCCCGAACGGGAGTTGACCCTGTTGTAACGGAAATATCCGCACTACCCTGCCCGGCTCTGGGAAGATAGAACTTAATCAATCCATCAGGTGCCAGGAAAGTCCGGGGTGGCATGGAATTGTTCACATACCGGTATTCTTTCTGGATATAGAGAGAGTCACCAAATGCCGTAATCACGAAAAACGGGATTTCCATAAAAAGGCTGTCGTCCGGCTGGGTAGCCACCTCAAAAACCTGAAGGTCAGCGGCAAAGGTGCCTGGATCTGCGCCCGGTAGTGTATTCTCCCGGATGGTCTCCGTATAGGTTACGCCTTCGTAGGTGGCCTGGGCCAAAAGTGCCGGATATTGGTTCATATCCACATTGGCGAATACCGCTGTACCATTTTCCGGTTTAACGGATCCAATTGACTGCATATTCAGCATGGGAACCACCAGGTCTACCACCTCTACCTGTGGGATTACGCCGGTTGTTCCGTTGATAAGATTGACACGAACCGTCGCTCCCGGCATCATGGAGATCCAGACCAGGCTCAGGATGAAAAACCAACTATACTTCTTCAAATTTCTCTCCGCAGGCTGCACAAAATTTCGCTTTGGCCGGGTTCTTGTGACCGCATTCAATACAGTACTTTTCATTTTTCTCAACTTCCACCACCGGTTCGTGATTGACACGCTTCAGATCGGCTTCAATCAATGTATCCAGATCGTGTTTTTGTAGTTCCTCCAGGCGCGCCACCACTTTGGATGCTTCCCGGGTAAACTGTCCCCGGATGTCCTGGAAATCCTTTTCACTGAGACGACCCATGGCATAATCAAACTCAAGATCTTTGATATTACCATATACCCGGAGTTTTTTGTCTTCCAGGTCCTCTGCCTGCCCATGAACTTCGTAGATAAGTCCCCCGCGTTTGAATAGCGGCGAAATTACCCAACCCAAAATGAGAAAGCCCAGTATGTATGCAATGGGGATCATGCATTCACCTCTTTCCGGGCACGGGCGGCATGGGAAACCGGTCTCCGTTTTTCACGGTAATTGGGGATTAGCACCAGAATAGTCCCCGCTACCATTATAAATGAGCCAACCCAAATCCATTTCACCAACGGATTGCGATATATCTGAACGATGGCCTGGCTGCCGTCCTGAGATTCACCTACTATGACCACATATATATCTTCCCTGAGCGTGGAATAGATTGCGACCTCCGATGTGGGTTGTTCAGACGCGAAATAGAGCCGTTTCTGCGGTCGTAAGTCGTCAACCTTGCGGCCATTTTTATACAACTCCAGGTACACATAATCGGTGCGGTAATTTTCGTTCTGGGTATGCCCCTTGTCGATACACTTCACCGTATATCCGCCAAATTCAAAACTACCACCCACCGACACAACCTGCCGGGCTTCTTCGTTAAATACAGCACCGGTAAATCCAATGAAAATAATGACAACCGCCCCATGGATGATATATCCTCCATAGCGCCGGGTATTTTTCATGGTAAGCTTCCCCATGGCCTGCAGGAAATTCTCACCCGTATTTTTCGCCCGGATTCGTGCACCCTTTAAGAATTCGGAAGCAATGATCCACATGACAAAAAATGAAATGGCGAATGAACCCAACGCCCAGCCATCACGCATCCCGGCCAGCAAAAATGCAATGAGCAGAACAATGGAGGCAATAAACGGGTAACCAAAACTCTTTCGCAGCGATTCCACGGAAGTGCGGCGCCAAGCCAAAAGTGGTCCCACTCCGGTTAACAGCAGAACCGCCAGTCCGATGGGAATCATGATGGTATTAAACCACGGGGGTCCCACGGTAATCTGCTCACCGGTAAAAATCTGGCTGATTACGGGGAAAAGCGTACCCCACATCACCGCAACGGTGGCCAGTACAAACAGCAGATTGTTGAACATAAAACCAGACTCACGGGAGACCAGCGATTCAAAATGTTCTTCAGAGCGTAACTGGTCGCGGCGCCAGATGATCAGAACAACACTGGCAATGAGCGCCAGTAGCAAAAAGCTGGAAAATGCCGGGCCAATGCCGGAATTGGCAAAGGCGTGGACTGAACTGACAATGCCACTGCGCGTGAGAAATGTTCCGAAAATTGCCAGCAGGTAGGTCCCGATTACCAGCGCCATGTTCCAGATTTTCAGCATGCCCTTGCGCTCCTGAATCATGACAGAATGCACATACGCTGTACTGGTGAGCCATGGCAACAGGGAGGCATTTTCCACCGGATCCCAAGCCCAGTAACCGCCCCAGCCAAGCTCCACATAAGCCCATTTTCCACCCAGCAGAATCCCGGCAGCTAAAAATCCCCAACTTACCAGCGCCCAGCGCCGGGTAATTTTAATCCACCCGGTACCCAAACGGCCGGTGATCAATGCTGCAATGGCAAAAGCAAACGGAACCACCGTTCCCACATACCCTATATAGAGTACAGGCGGATGGATAATCATAGCCGGATGCTGCAATAAGGGATTTAAGCCCCGGCCATCCTGAGCGGCGATGGGCATCATGGTCCCCCCCATGCTCTGCATCCAGGTATCAAATGGGTTTGCCACAAAGAGATTCAGCGTGGCGAAAAAGACCGTCGTACCCATCATGGTGAAGATCACATAGGGCATTAATTCACGGTTTTTATTCCGGTTTTGAAAGACAACCAGCGCAGAGAAGCTGGTGATTATCCAGGTCCAGAATAGCAATGAGCCGTCATGTCCGGCCCACAGGGCGACAATTTTATAAAAACCCGGCAGCGCCCGGTTCGTATTGCCGTACACAAAGGCATTGGAAAAATCGCCTTGTAACAACAATCCTTCCAGCGCCAGAATAGCCAGCGTGGTTACGATCCAGACTGCATATACACCGTTGCGGGAAGCCTGATACAACGACTCGCGATGTGTCCGGCCGGCCATAAAAGCGACCACGGTGGTAAACAGCGTCAACGGAAAGAGAAACGTTAAGAATATATGTCCAAATTCTGACATTATTACCTCACCTCATTGGGGATTGGGGGAATTGCCATCAAATGCGAAACCAATTAGAGGCTGGCCTGAGCGTCGCCTGAATAATCCGCTTCGTACTTGGATGCACATTTGGCCTGAATACGCTCGGCCTTAAAGACATTGTCCTGTGCCAGGCGACCGCTCACCACCACTTCAGCATCCATTTCGTTATTAAAAGTATCCGGAATGGGATCGGTACCAATGTAATGGATTTCCATGGTCTGCCCACCCTCGGTAATCTGAAAATTCAGTTCCGCGCCGGTTTTCACCACGGTTCCTTTAACCAGATCGCCTTTAACCTTCAACTGGTGGTCATAGGCACGGGAGCCCATGCTGTAGACTTCCGTCACCGTCTTGAAATAGGCATAGTCTTTTTTAAATCCCGACAACGCCAACGCAACCACTGCTACGATAATGATGCCGATGCCGACGGTGAATTTGACCTTTTTATTTGAACTGCTCATTCCCATTGTCTCCTTTGCGGTCACCGAACCTTACTCCGGTGGTTCCGCCTTTATCTGAGTCCCCCGTTAAAGGGCAACCATTGCTTCACTTTGTCACGCCACGTGTCTGGCTCTTCATGCACCCGGGGAATAAAGATTTCAATCTCCTCGCCCCTGATGATGCGTTCAGGGTTTTCTATTAGCAATTTATCTGCCAAACCCTGACCATAATTATCACATAACCAATCATATCCCGGTTTTGCCAGGAGCGGACGACTGGTCAAATTGTGACTGTCCGACCCCGCCAGATGCACCGCGCCCTTCTCCAACAAATAATTGGCCAATCTTTCACTGCTGCGTCCCAGCGATCCCAGCACCGACCCCAGGTCAATTTGGGATAAACACCCCAAACGGATCAATTCCAACACCTTCGCCGGCTCATTCTGCCAGGGGACAATCCTTTCCGGATGCGCCAGAATCGGCGTAATCCCATCGATCACCAGATTATAAATAATCTCTTCAATACGATTGGGGACAATATTAAACGAAAACTCCAGCAGCAGATACCTTCCGCCAATCAAGACATCCAGTTCCGAAATGATTTTGCTTAACCATTCCTGATACCGCACCTCAGCCCGGACCTCTATGGACATTTCCAGGTCAGCCTGTTTCATGGCGTCAAAAAGCTCAGCCTTCCCCTGTTTAATGCGCTCCCGCCACACATGGGTACCCTGCATGATATCCGGCTCATACAAATGAGGCGTCAATACCAAATGACTGACGCCCTGGCGTTGCGCTTCACGAATCATGTCCAGTGCGATTTCCACGGACTTTGCGCCGTCGTCCACACCGGGGATGATATGATTATGAATATCAATCATGCAATTTCGCCAGGAGTCCTTTGATGCGGCTTGCAGAAACACTGAATTTGCCCAAATAGCCTTCATCTGAAGCTCGGGCGTGATAGTCAGAGCCACCGGTGGTATAGAGTTGAAAATCGGGTGCCATTTGCTCGTAGTGAATGACCAATTCGGGAGAATGTTCAGGATGAATAACTTCCAGTCCGTCCAAACCCGCTTCCACGAGTTTCGCCAGCAAATCATCGCGATTCTGCAAGCCCGGATGGGCCAGAACAGCCTGACCACCGGCTGATTTGATCAGCCTGACGGCGGCATCTGCCTGGATTTTTTCATACGGCACATACGCCGAGCCCCGGGAGCCTAAATACTTTTGGAATGCTTCCCTGAAATCTGCAACGAACCCTCCGGCAACCAATGCGTCTGCAATCTGCGGACGGCCAAATCGGGCATCCTCGTCATTTCTCACGAAACCATCCAGAGCCAGCTCAATGCCCAGTGAGCTCAGCTTCTCCAGAATGCGCAACATCCTGTTTTTACGATTAGTTATGGTCTGTTTCAGATGCGCCTGAAGTTGGGAATTATCCGGATCAACACCGTAACCCAGAACATGAAAGCTGGCACCATGATAGTTGGTGGAGAGCTCGATCCCGGTAAAAGTTTGAATGCCCAGCTCGTCACATGCAGCCTGAAATTCCGTAAAACCTCCCAGGGTATCATGGTCTGTCAGGACACACAAACCCAACTCCTGAGCAGCACATTCTTCCGCCAACTGTGTCGGTGTTAATAATCCATCTGAGAAGGTGGAATGCATGTGCAGGTCTGCGGGCGGCATTAAAAAACAGCCGGCTCCGTATATTCCCCAAAGACCGCTTTCATGGCATCGGTAATCTCACCCACACTGGCGGATGCGCGCACGGCCTCCAGAATCGGCGGCATCACATTGAGATTGTTCTCTGCTGCGTGCCGTAAGTTGGCCAGGGCTGTTTCCACGGCCTTTTGATCCCGACGCCGTTTCACTGATTTCACAAATTCAATTTGCGCTTTTTCCATCTCCTCTTTGATCTCCAGGATGGGAATTTCCAATTTCTCGTTTTCCTTGGTAAAGCCATTCACCGCCACCATGATGCGACGGCCATCTTCCATTTTCTGCGAATATTCATAGGAAGCGTTGGCAATTTCCCGCTGGAAGAATCCGGTCTCAATTGCCGGAATGACGCCACCCTGTTCATCAATTTGTGAAAAATAATCTTCAGCCAGCGCTTCGATCTCGTCCGTCAACTGCTCCACATACCAGGAGCCACCTAAGGGATCCACCACATTGGGAGCGCCGGTTTCGAAAGCAATGAGCTGCTGGGTGCGTAATGCAATCTCGGCAGCTTTTTCAGTAGGTAGCGCCAATGTCTCGTCCATGGAATTGGTGTGGAGCGACTGGGTTCCGCCCAACACACCGGCCAGTGCCTGAAAGGCTGTCCGGGCAATATTGATCTCCGGCTGCTGAGCCGTTAATGAGCAACCGGCTGTCTGGGTGTGAAAACGACACATGAGTGTGCGCGGGTCCTTGGCACCATACTTATCCCGCATCCGTCCGGCCCAGATTCGTCGGGCGGCGCGGAACTTGGCGATTTCTTCAAAAAAGTCGATGTGTGAATTGAAAAAGAAGCTTAGGCGCTTGCCGAATATATCCACATCCAACCCGCGCTCGATTCCTGCTTCCACATAGGCAAAACCATCAGCCAGCGTAAATGCCAATTCCTGAGCAGCGGTGGAGCCCGCTTCACGGATATGGTAACCGGAAATTGAAATGGTATTATACAGCGGCATATTTTCCGTACACCATTCCATCATATCCACGATGATCCGCATGGACTCTTCCGGCGGATAGATGTACTCTTTCTGGGCGATATATTCTTTCAGAATGTCATTCTGCAGGGTTCCCCGTAAATGGCTGATATTCGCACCCTGGCGCTCCGCAACCACCACATACATGGCCAGCAGAATAATGGCCGGACCATTGATGGTCATGGAGGTTGACACCTCTTCCAACGGGATTTCGTCAAATAAGCGCTCCATGTCCTCAATGGTGGAGATGGCAACACCACAGCGTCCGACTTCCCCTTCCGCTAGCTCATGGTCCGCATCATATCCCATAAGGGTGGGCATATCAAAGGCTACTGACAGGCCGGTCTGACCCTCTTTGAGTAAAAATTTGAAGCGCCGGTTGGTGTCCTCGGGTGTACCAAAACCGGCAAACTGGCGCATGGTCCACAATTTACCGCGATATTGGTTGGGATGAATGCCACGGGTGTAGGGAAATTGACCGGGGAAACCTAATTTTTCGTTATACGCTGCAATATCAAACGTCCCATCCTTGGGCAGATAGAGCAATTCATTGTGCACGCCGGAGGCGGTTTCAAAATCATACTCCCGCTGTTTGGATGCCTCCGCCTTCGCTTTCCACGCTTGATAATTTTGCTGAAAAGTTTCTTTGGGTGATTCCGTTCCCACAGTCTCCTCCATTATGCTATGCTTTGACGGTTTCCAATACCCGCTTGGCAATTTCCTCTGCTGATAAACCTACCTCCGCCAGCAATTGTCCCCGTCCCCCGTGTGTCACAAATCGATCCGGTAACGCAAGCGAGTGGATCTTCGCTTTCGTCTTTTGATTCTGCGCCCACGCCTGAATTCGTTGCCCCAGACCCCCATCCGGGGAGCCTTCGCTAATCACGAAAACATGTTTGTAACCTGTGACCAACTCAGCAAGCATTTTCTCGTCAAAGGGTTTCACAAACCGGGCATTCACAAGACCGGGCTGAATGCCTTGTTCGCCCATTATTTGCATGGCCTGCCGGGCTTCCGCCACCATGGCGCCCACGGCTACCAACGCAACATTTTTGCCCTTTTCCAGAACCTCCCAGGTGCCGATTGACAGCGGCTGCCCGGCGCGCGCAGGATCGTAGGACTCACTGGAGGCCTTGGGATAGCGAATGAAAAACGGTCCGTCAGTGTATTCCAGCGCGGTTTGCATCAAGTCGCGCAACTCATTCCCATCTTTGGGAGCCGCGATCACCACGTCGGGAATGGGCACCAGATAGGACAGGTCAAATGCGCCATGATGCGTGGGACCATCCTGTCCCACCAATCCGGCTCTGTCCAGAACAAACACCACCGGTAGATGCTGAATGGCCACATCGTGAATAAGGTGGTCGTATGCCCGCTGTAAAAATGTAGAGTAAATGGCAACAAACGGCCGCATCCCGTGGGCTGTCATACCGGCAGCGAAAGTCACTGCATGCCCTTCAGCAATCCCCACATCAAAGTACCGGTTCGGATAGGCCTTGGCATATTCCACCAATCCCGTACCTTCCCGCATGGCAGCGGTGACAGCCACAATGCGCTTATCTTTCTCGGCCATCTCCATGAGCGTCTCACCAAAAACCTTCAGGTAAGCGGGCGCTTCAACAACGGCTTTAGCAGTGCCCTTTTTCTCCGGACTCACACCATGAAAGTGTACCGGGTCGGCTTCCGCTTTATCCAGCCCCTTCCCTTTTTTGGTGAGAATGTGCAGAATTACCGGGGTTTGAATGGTTTTAATATTTTGCAGTGTCTCAATTAAATCTTCAATATCGTGACCATTCACCGGTCCAAAATATCGCAAGCCCATCTCATCAAAAAGCACACCCGGTACAATCAGGTTTTTCATGCTCTCTTCCAGCTTCCTCAATCCGGTTCGGATGGTTTGAGAGCCCGCCGGCAATTTGCCGGTTACCTTCCAAAGCTCATCCCGGACCCGGTTGTACAGGGGATTGGTGACGATCTTATTCAGATAGCGTGAAATGGCGCCCACATTGGGAGAAATGGACATTTCATTGTCATTCAACACCACCAGCATCTTGGTGCGCAGATTACCCAGGTTATTCAGCCCTTCGAAGGCCAAACCGCCCGTGAGTGCACCATCACCAATAATGGAGACCACATGATGGTCTTCCTTTTTCAGATCCCGGGCAATGGCGAATCCCAAACCGGCAGAAATCGAAGTGGACGCGTGACCGGCACCAAAAATATCGTGCTCACTTTCGCTGCGTTTTAAAAATCCGCTCAAACCGCCATATTGGCGGTTCGTCTTAAGTTGTTCCCGCCGACCCGTGAGAACCTTATGGGCGTACGCTTGGTGTCCCACATCCCAGATCAGTTTGTCTTTGGGCGAGTCATAGACATAGTGAAGCGCCACGGTCAATTCGATGACACCCAGGGTGGGCGCCAGATGTCCCCCGGTTTGTGAAACGGTCTCAATGATATATTGACGCAATTCAGCGGACAGTTTACGCAATTGGGGAATGGACAAATTTTTCAGATCAGCCGGCGTATTAATACGCTCCAGCAAGGCATATTTTTCAGACATGAGCGACAACTTTTTTATCTGCAATGGTTTTTTGATTAGGTACAACGGATTCAATGAAATAGCGGTGAATGGCCGGATCAGCAGTGAGTTCCGGGTGAAATGTGGCTGCCAGTGCCATTCCCTGACGTACCAGAACCGGTTTACCATTTTCAGTGGCGAGAATGTCCACTGACTCACTGGTATGCGTTAACTGGGGAGCACGGATAAATACCGCGGTGTATTCTTTTGCGCCAATGCCGCATAAATCCAGTGGCGCACTGAATGAATCCACCTGACGGCCATAGGCATTTCGCTCAGCCACCATATCCAGTACACCAAAAGGTTTGACACGCTCATCCCGTGCGTCCTTTGATAGTAAAATAGCACCAGCGCACGTGCCGAAAACCGGATGGGATTTAACAAAGGAGGCGACAGGTGCCCAGAGTCCTTCGCTTTCCAGGAGTCGCGTCATGGTAGTGGATTCGCCCCCCGGCAGGATCAGCCCCGCGCAATCCGCCAACTGTTGGGCATACCGCACGGGAATTGCATCAACACCAAGCTGTTCCAACATGGTCAGATGGCTTTGAAACCCGCCTTGAAGTGCTAAAACGCCGATGGTCATCTGGATTTTCCCGAAATCTTGAGCATGAAATTCCTACCAGCCCCGGTCGGCCAGGCGTTCATCGTCCGATAGATCTTTCACATCCATGCCGCGCATGGCAGGTCCCAGACCATAACTGATTTCAGCCAGCTTTTTTCCGTCCTGGTAGTATGTGGCTGCCTGAACAATGGCTTTGGCGCGCTTGGCCGGGTCGTCTGACTTAAAGATTCCCGAGCCGACGAAAACCGCTTCCGCACCCAGCTGCATGACCAATGCAGCATCGGCCGGTGTTGCGATACCACCGGCGGAGAAATTGGGAACCGGTAACTTCCCGGTTTTAGCAACCTGCTCCACCAGATGGAAAGGCGCGCCCATCCGCTTGGCTTCGCTCATGAGCTGGTCCTGCCCTAACTGGGTTAAATTCTTCATTTCATTCACAATGGTGCGAATATGGCGAACCGCTTCCACGATATCGCCTGTTCCGGCTTCACCTTTGGTGCGTATCATGGCGGCACCCTCGCCGATTCGCCGCAACGCCTCCGCCAAACAGGTTGCGCCACAGACGAAGGGCGTTTTGAAATCCTGTTTCCAGATATGATTTTCCTCGTCCGCCGGTGTGAGGACTTCACTTTCATCGATAAAATCAATTTCCAGCGATTCCAGAATCTGGGCTTCCACGAAATGTCCAATACGACATTTTGCCATCACCGGGATGGAGACCGCCTTTTGAATATCCTTAACCAATTTTGGATCGGACATGCGTGCCACACCGCCATCCTTACGAATGTCAGCCGGAATCCGTTCCAATGCCATGACTGCCGATGCGCCGGCGTCTTCGGCGATTTTGGCCTGCTCCACAGTGGTTACATCCATGATGACACCACCCTTGAGCATTTCCGCCAATCCCACCTTTACCTCAAACGAACCTTTTTCCATAACGGCCTCCCGTTACCTCTCTATTGAATAATATTTCAAACGATACACGCTACTTCGAGTCTCAACCGGCGTATCCTTTTTCATAATTCCCTGATACGCTCAACGACTTCCTCAATCAGATCATCCGGAGATGAGGCTCCCGCCGAAACACCAACCTTTTCAGCACCCTCAAACCACTCATTTTTCACATCTGCGGCGCTTTCGACCTGGTAGGTTTTGCTGTTCAACTTTTTGGCCACCGACACCAACCGTTTCGTGTTGGCGCTGGTATAGGAGCCCACCACAATCATCACATCATTCACTGCCGCCAACTCCTTGATCTGGTCCTGGTTCCGGCGAGTCGGAAAGCAGATGGTGTTCACAAATTTAAGATCAAAAACCTGCATCATAAGGATATTAATGATCTCCTGTACATTCTCGATCATCTGGGTGGATTGGGAGACAATCCCGGCTTTTTTGACCCGGCCAATGGCCCGGGCTTCTGCTGGTGTTGAAATGACGGTTGCATCGGGCACCTGAGCCTGAATGGCCACCACTTCGTCATGACCGTGATCCCCCACGATGAAAATCCGGCGACCGGATTCGTGCAGTTTTTTTATTTCGTGATGAATTTCATAAACCAGCGGACAGGTGGCATCCACAATTTCCACCCCCTGTTCTTTGGCGTGCTCCCACAGCTCGGGAACCGTTCCGTGGGCACGGAACAAAACGGGTGCATCGGTTGCTTCTGACAGGGATTTCACGACCCGCACATCACGCTTTTCTAAATCCGCCACCGCCCGTTCATTATGGACGATATTGCCCAGCATATAAACTTTTCCAAACTTTTCCGCCGTTTCGCGGGCTTTCTCAATGGCATCGCGCACACCGAAACAAAAGCCGGCATCTTTGGCCACCGTAACCTGTAATTTACCCGGCATGAATTAAATCCTCAACTTTTGCAAGGCAGGCATTCACAACCTTTTCCACGGCATCCTTTACCGGCAAATCAAGCTGCGCACCGGCAGCAAAGGCATGGCCACCACCATCGAACTGACCGGCGATGTCATTCACCGTATACTTGCCTTTGGAGCGCAGACTGATTTTCACCGGTTCATTTTCCAAAGCAACGATGGAGCATCCAATTTCAACGCCTTGGATGGAGCGCATGAAGTCACTGAGTCCGGTTAAATCATCCGGTGTGGCGCCGGCGGCATCCAGTTCAGTTTGCGTGAGTACAGACCAGGCCAGCTCGCCGTTGCTGCTGAACCGGAGGTTTTCCAGTGTGTATTTCAGCAGCTCAACGCGTCCCCGGGAGGTTTGCTCGTAGATATTCATATAAACGGTGTTGGGTTCTACACCGGTTTCCAGCAGATCCATGGCAACGGCATGGGCTTCCGGATTGGTATTGTTAAATCGGAAATTACCCGTGTCATTCACAATGGCTGCATAAAGGGGTTCAGCGATCCATTTATCGATTGGTGTAGCATCCAGATGTCGGATGAGGTCGTATACCAGCACACCCGTAGCGCAGGCTGTGGCATCATCCACACTGTGGGTGAACTGCGTCTTGTCTCCGGGGTGATGATCAATATTGATCATGGGCTTCCCGGTGGCGGACATGGCTTTGCCCACCTCACCAAGTCGTTTATAATCACCAATATCGAAAATGATGAACGCCTCAGCAGCGGCAATGATGTCTGCGTGGACCGTTGGCTCATACACCTGAATTTCACCCTCGGGATCCAGAAAGTCATAGATGCCGTTCATGGGTGTGGGATTCAGGATATCCACGGTTTTTCCACGGCGTTTCAGCCACCTGGCCAGCGCCAGTTCCGAGCCTAATCCGTCGCCGTCGGGATCAGCATGGGTTGAAAAGACAAACCTTTCTGCTGACTGTATGATTGTGATGATTTCGGACCATTTGCGATTCGATTTATATCCGGGGGAATAAGTTGTCATACTACCTTTGTTTATCGTTATCAAATAAGCTCCGGCTACACTGCCAGAACAATGAATATATCTTGAATGCCTAACCATGTCAAACGATTCCGCCGGGGTAATTTTTCGGCGCTTTTGGTCAGGCGTATATAACCGTTTTTTTCATTGAACAAGTTGGAACGGGAACCGTGCTTTCTCGACTGATTCTTGCCGAAATGGACTGGCTGGATTTGTGGGATGGGAACCCTGCAGGGACAAGAGAAAAAGCCTTCCTGTCGGGAGGGGTGACAGAAAGGCTTTTTTAGGGCAGGTCAGTTGAGGGTAAAAAATCATACGCTTTCGGAAACTGCAGGTTCCCGGGTATTAGTGACCAAAATTGCCCTTTATCCAAAACGGTACTGCAATTGAAATTTTCGGCATATTCTCACAGAAAATGGCATTGACAAGGGGTAGGTGCCCGACTATCTTAGCACCGCTTTTGATGCAACGACGCTCAAAAGTTTGACACCGCGGGATGGAGCAGTCTGGTAGCTCGTTGGGCTCATAACCCAAAGGTCGCAGGTTCGAATCCTGCTCCCGCTACAA
>JAIPJQ010000144.1 GCA_021734065.1 Fidelibacterota bacterium
AAAGCGGTGGTTCACACACTGGGAAACCATTATTACAGTGCATTGGGTTCCAATGAAAATATTCCCTTGAGTCCCGGAGATCGCTGGCAGCTCGCTTTACCGCTCTATCATGTGAGTGGAATGGGAATTGTGTTCAGAAGCGTGGTGGCGGGCTCGGCCATCGTCATTTCAAACGAGTTAACGGTAAAAAGTCTGTTGGAGAACCGTGTGACCCACCTGAGTTTGGTGAGTACACAGTTCAAGCGTCTGCTGGCAATGGAGGAAGCAGAGAAACTGCAGTCCCAGTTGCGGGCCATTTTGCTGGGTGGTGGACCCATCCCGCGGAAACTCATTCAGCAGGGAAAAGCCCTTAACCTGCCGGTTTTTACTTCCTATGGGCTTTCGGAAATGACCTCCCAGGTAGCCACAACCACGCCCAATCAATCGGATTTATCCAGCGCCCGGGTTCTGCCCTATCGGGAGGTAAAAATTTCTAGTGAAGGTGAAATTCTGGTGCGGGGCGCGACCTTGTTCGCCGGATATCTTCAGGAAAATGGGATCGATCCGTCCCGGGATGAGCAGGGTTGGTTTCATACGCGCGATTCCGGTACACTGGATGAAAACTATCTGCAGGTTACGGGCAGGCTGGACAATCAATTCATCTCGGGTGGTGAAAATATCCAGCCGGAGATCATTGAGCGCGCTCTGTTGGATTCAGGTGACATTGATTCGGCCATTGTGGTCCCGGTTCCTGATGAGGAATTTGGTCAGCGACCATTTGCATTTTATGCCAGCACCCACCCCATTCATCCGGAGGAAATTTCCATCGCTTTACGAAAGATATTACCCGCTTACATGCTGCCGGTTCAATTCACGCCGCTACCGGAAGAATTTCGCACCGATCTGAAACCTTCCCGCCAGAAATTGAGAGACCTGGCAGTTGAGATCTTCGCTCCCAAATTATGAACGATATTATTGCGTGCATTTTTCCAAAATTATCCTTTATTAAAGGCTTATGAATTTATCCCCTGAACCGATCATTTCCGCGCGTCAGATCCGCAAACACTTCGGTAGTTTCGTCGCTGTGAATGGTGTGGATTTTGACATTCCGGCGGGGATTTGTTACGGCTTCCTGGGACCCAACGGTGCCGGCAAAACCTCCACCATGAAAATGATTTACTGTGCCGCACCGGTCACATCCGGGAGCCTCACCGTGGCGGGTTATAATGTGATGCTGGATATGAAAGCGGTGAAAAGTCAAATCGGCGTGGTTTCTCAGGAAGACAGCCTGGATTATGACCTGGATGTGTGGCAGAACCTGCTGGTTTTCGCGCGCTATTTTGACATTCCCCGGAAAACAGCAGAACGACGGGCTGAGGAAGTGATTCAATTCCTGCAACTGGAAGAAAAACGCCATGTGGGCATCCGCGAAATGTCCGGTGGCATGAAACGGCGCTTGCAGATCGGACGAGCACTCATGAACAATCCGCGCGTATTGATTCTTGATGAACCGACTACCGGTCTGGACCCCCAGGCGCGTCATCATGTATGGGCAAAATTACATGATTTGAAAAACCAGGGCGTCACGCTGATTCTTACCACCCATTACATGGACGAGGCGGAACAATTGTGTGACACACTGGTGATCATGGACCGGGGAAATATCATCAGCGAGGGAAACCCCTGGGCGCTGATTCAACAGCATATTCCGTATCAGGTGGTAGAGATCCGGGCGACGGAGGAGGTGAAAACGGAAATTCTGACCCGCTTTGCCCGCGCCATCGGGGATGCGGAGAATCTGTCCGACAGGCTATTGATTTACACCAGCGAAGCCGAGGCATTGCTCCTGGAAATTCAGGAAGCGGATGTCCCCACCAAAACCGTGATGACCCGGCGGGCAACTCTGGAAGATGTTTTTCTGAAACTCACGGGACGGGGGTTGATCGATTGAGTCGGTTGCTGCGTTACCTATGGCCGGAAGTGTCCCTGAGAGCCGCATTTCGGGTGTGGCAGCGGGATGTGACGGTCTATAAACGCACCTATAAACTCAATATTATCCCAAATTTCTTTGAACCGGTATTATATCTGGTGGGAATGGGTTTTGGTCTTGGGGCTTATGTCGCCACAATTAACGGCTACCCCTATCTGGCATTCATCGCACCGGGACTCCTGGCCACCTCGGTGATGTGGGGTGCGGCATTGGAGACGACCTATAATGTTTTCGTGAAGATGAATTTTGACAAAACCTACGACGGCATTCTGTCCACCCCCGTGAATCCAAGAGATGCCGCGCTGGGAGAATTGTTGTGGGGTACCACCCGGGCGATGATTTACGGTGGTGCATTTTACATCGTATTGCTCTTTTTCGGTTTCGGTCATCACTGGACATCGCTTTTCATCATCCCTGTCATGGCGTTGGGTGGGTTCATGTTCGCCGGAATCGGCCTGCTGTTCACCTCGTTCATTAAAGAAATTGAGCTGTATAATTATTTTTTCACGCTGTTTCTCACACCACTCTTTCTTTTTTCCGGTATTTTTTTCCCGCTGGATCATTGGTCACCAATTTTCCAATACGTGGCCTGGTGTACACCACTCTATCACCTGGTTCAGGTGAGTCGTGGTCTGCTACTGGACACCTGGACTGCTGACCTCTGGATTAGTGTAGTCTGGATACTGATGGTGGTGAGTATCAATTTCCTCATCGTGGTGGAAAAATTTCATCGGCGACTCTATGTTTAAGATTTTAACTTATTGGAAAAACTGATTTTAGAAAGCCACATGCCTAAACGCGCAAAACCTGTCCGCTCCAGGCAGGAGCATCAATATCCGCCCTTGAATGAGGAAATCGCCAACAGCATCACCCATGGCATTGGTGCTTTGTTAAGCATCGCCGCGCTGGTGATTCTGGTGGTAATGGCAGTCCGTACCGGAACCGCCTGGAGCATTGTGAGCTTCAGTATCTACGGGTTTTGTCTGCTTACGCTTTATATGGCGTCCACGTTGTATCACGCCTTCCCGCCTGGACGGCTCAAGGATTTTTTCCACATCCTGGATCACACATCCATTTACCTCCTCATTGCCGGTACTTACACACCGGTGCTTCTGGGACCCATGCGCGGACCCTGGGGCTGGTCCTTATTTGGTGTAATCTGGGGGTTTGCCTTAGCCGGGATGGTGCTGAAAATATTCTTCACCGGCCGGTTCAATATCCTCTCCACTCTTTTCTATGTCGGCATGGGCTGGCTCATCGTTATTGCCGTGAAGCCCATGCTGACCATGCTGCCCGGTGGTTTGGTGGTTTGGCTGGTGATCGGCGGACTGAGTTACACACTGGGCGTTATTTTTTACTTGTGGCATAAAATTCCGTATCACCACGCCATCTGGCATTTATTTGTACTGGGAGGCAGCACCAGTCACTTTATTGGAATTATCCTTTATCTGACCTGATTTTTTCAAAACAGAAACGTCTCAATATCAATATGTCAGCCCATACCATAAAAAGTCGACGCGATACATTCATGGCCAATCCCCACAAAGCACTGTGGACGCTCTCGGTTCCGGTGATGGTGGGAATGATTGTCCAGACGGTTTACAGCATCGCGGATATGATCTTCATCGGACGAATTTCGCCGGAGGCGATTGCTGCCATGGCATTCAATGTGCCACTGATCTTTTTCTCCATTGGTATCACCTTCGGATTGGGCAGTGGTGTCACCGCGCTCATCGCCCGCTTTATCGGAGCAGATGACAAACGACAAGCCGAAAATACTGCCGAACACGGAATTATCTTAGGAGGCGGGATCGGGATTGTATTCACCATTGCCGGCCTGATCTTCGGCGATGCCATATTGTCCGGCATTGGCTGTCCCCCGGAATTAATGGCCGATGCCACCGGCTATTTTCGAATCATCGCCATGGGATTCGTCTTCACCATCGCGGCTGTATTTTTACGCTCCATTTTCACAGGCGAAGGGGATACCAAAACGCCCATGATCTTCCAGGCGATTGGTACGGTGGTTAATATCATCCTGGATCCCCTTTTTATTTTCACCCTTGACATGGGTGTAAAAGGTGCGGCATTGGCCACCATATTAAGTCAGTTTTTGGTGTCGCTGGCTTTGATCTATACCATGTTGGTGCAAAAAAAGTCCTACCTCCAGTTCCACTTCCGGGTGTTCCAGTTCAATCGTTATATCATTAAAGAGGTGCTGCGGATTGGTGTACCGGCATCGCTCTCCATGATTATCATGTCCTCCGGAGCAGCATTATTCAATTTCATCCTGGTGTATTACTCACCCTCAGCAGTCGCCGCTTTTCAGGTGGCCACGCGGCTGGATCAGCTCTATTTCCTGCCGATTCTCTCCATCGGTGGCGGCATGGTTACACTGGTGGGAATGTTCTACGGCGCTAAACGATTGGATTTGATCTACGACATTATCAAATACGGTTTGACCCGATCCATTATCATCGGTGTCGTTTGTGGCATACTTTTTTTCATTATAGCCCCCTATGTTTTCCCGGTCTTCTCTCCGGACAAAGAAATTCAGGACATCGCTACCCAATACATCCGGGTCATGGCATTTGTTTATCCGCTGATTTCAGTGGGAATGATTTCCGGCCGCAGCATGCAGGGATTGGGTGCCGGCATGCCCCAGCTCATGATTACTGCTATCCGGGTAGCGCTGGTGAGTGGGCCGCTGGCTTACATATTCACATTTTTTATGGATAAACCCATGATCTGGGTCTGGTACGCATTGGCGATTTCGGTTGTAGCCGCAGCAGGAACAGGTTCGCTCTGGCTACGTCATCAATTGCATCGTACGCGTGAAAAAATTGCTGTAGCAACAGAAACACCCAAGACCTCCGGTGATCTGACACCACAGCCAGGGCGTTAATCCATCCTGAGTTTCAGGGGAATCTAATCTTTATCCTGCTCACCGCTTTCCAGCGATAGCTGATCCGTCCCGGACTCCAGACGGGTGGATTGCTGTAATTCCATAATCTTGTTCACCGGTTTTTCCAGCATGCGGGAACGGGTGGAAGTTAAAGCCTGGAAACGCGAGATCGCCTGATCCAATGCCTTCCCCACACTATCCATTTGTTCGGTAAACTTATCCCACTGTTTCTTGAAGTTGCTGACCTGGGTCATGATCTCGTTGGCTTTCTGCTCCACCATAAAATTTTCCGTGGCCTGACGCAGCAGAGAAAGCACCGCGTAGAGTGTAATGGGCGAACACAACATAATATGATTATTCAGCGCATCACCAACCAGTTCCGGGTCTTCCTTATTGATAAATCCGTATATCGATTCATTGGGAATGAACATCATCACATAATCCACTGTCCCATCACTGGGATTGATATATTCACGCTTCGATATGGCTTTCAGATGATTTTTCACATCTTTCAGGAAGGCTGATTTTTCAGAACCCTGCTCATCGGGGGATTCACTGTGGAGATAGCGTTCATAATGGGTCAGAGGGAATTTCACATCCATGTTCACCTTTTTCCCTTTGGGCAGGAAGAAGGTGTAATCAGGACGCTCACCACTTTCCACCGTGGTTTGCCGGGTATAGTTGATATTCTCCTGCAGTCCGATGTAGTTCAGAATGTCCTCTA
>JAIPJQ010000145.1 GCA_021734065.1 Fidelibacterota bacterium
TCGTATTCCTTATCCAATTCATGCTGGAGTTTTACCCGCTCTGCTTCCAGATCGGTAAGTGTGCCGGCCACCTCATCAATCATGTGATAGTGAGGTTCCATATTCCGGTCGTACACCACCCGGCCGGTATGGGGTAATTTCACAGCCCGCAGAATTCCGGCCTTTTCCAGCGTATGCAGGGTGTTGTAAATGGTTGCCATGCTGATCTTGGGGAAGACCTCGTCCACAGCGGCTTTGACTTCATCCGCGGTGGGATGGTCGGCTTCAAGTAATACATAGCGACCCACAGCAATTCGTTGTGCCGTGGCGTTGATTCCGGCATGTTTCAGGGCATCTATAATGGTTTGTTGTATATCCATACTGACTTTTATCGTTTCAATCTTATGCAAAGTTCTATTCTCATTCTGGAATTAGAATAACTCTAAAACTGGGATAAGTCAAGAAGTTTTTTAATCTCAATGCGGAGACAAGATTTTTTGAATGAAGGGTGAGTTGGAGTAATTGGTTGGACTTAAAAAGTCATACCCATTCCAAAGACAAGAACGGGTTTATCTGGCGCATTGGGATAGGTGTAGATATTCAACTCAGGAAACCAGGATTCTACGGCAGTGGGTATTTTTGCGCCAATTGTGAAAACCAGCAGATCAAGTGGATTGGAATAGGTTTTCCGGGTGGCAATGGTGTTGATGCGGGCAATTCCAAAATAGGGCTCAAACTTCGTAAATGCGTGGCTTACGGTAATACCGGGTCTGATATAGCTTAAATTTTTAAGTAAGCTCTCATATTGGTTACCGAATGCGCCACCGACATGGAGATTCAGGCTGGCATCAAAATAGCCGGTCCACTGCTGGGGGAGTTGGTACCTCAACGAAATTTCCGGATTGACGATGGCACGGTCAATCAAACCAATTTCAAAACCACCGGCAAGTCCAAGGCGATAACCCAATCCCGGATAAATATTGTACCTTGGACCCGGATAATCTTCCAGGTCATATTCCACCAGCCGGTCAACGGACATCACCCATTCATGTTGCTCCGGTAACAGGGTCTGACCGGTGTAATTCATGGAACCGATACAGCCTGTCAGCGACCCTATAAAAATTAATCCAAGAACCCGATAGGCCATCCACAACGATAGTCTTGACAGTATTCGATTAATCAATGATTCCTGCGACTAATTCATGGTCTGAAAGATTGTCGCTCCATAGTCACTATCCAGATTAAGCAACGAATCCTCCGCAAGCGAAAGAAATATGAATTATCCCACACGTCCAACGCTTAAAATGCCCGGTTCCACCCATTTCAGGAAAAATCTAACCATCGCCCCGATACGATTCGATGAGGAGAAAAAACAGACTCATGATTTCTTCCGAAAGGTCGTCTCACCGTAGACACTGCTTAGATGCAGCAGGGAATCGCCCTCCAGTGAGATTTCCCGGGATTGGAAGATGATGTAGCGCAGACGCAGGTCATCCAACAGCGATGTGAAGGGAATGACGTCACCAGCATAGTCAAGCTTATCCCTGGGAATGAGGCAAATTTGGTTAGCGTTCATCATACCGTAAATACCTTGGTCAACCCGTACGGAATCGGACGTGCTTCCGGAGATGATTTCCAATTGTACGCCGTGATTCGATTCGAAGGATAATTCATAGCGACAGTTGTCCATCGCCAGAGCTGCATCGTCATCCGACACCGAATCCAACTGCCAGATTGGGGCATAGTAAGTCGCGCTGCTGAGGGTATCCCGATACTCATTCACAAAAGTATAGTCCATATTTCTACTTCTCTGCGTTCCATTGTCCAGAAGGGATAGCATCATCCCATTTCCCTCAAAATGATAGGTATAAAGCCCGTATAATGCGTGCGTAGAAATTGGTTCATCAAACTGTGGGGGGTTGTAATCCCAGTACCCATTATTTAACTCAAGAATTGGCGGGTAGAGTTCATATGACCTGCGGGAGTAGAGGTGACTGCTCCGCCAGACAAGTGTGCTGTCGAAGATGGCGAGAAAATTGTTACTAAACCATTCAAAGTATGAGGAATTGCTGTAGTGTCTTTCACTCAACTTTAGTGTCCAGATTTTGTTCTGGGCCGGGGAAAAATTCTCTGCTCTGGGTTTAAAATCCAAATCCGGCTCACTGCAGCTCCACCAGAGGGAACTGCCCGCCAGGATGAGTATCCACAACAATTTTTTTGGGTGCGATTTTACAGAAACCATAGCGTAACACCCATTAATGCTTTGGAACCGCTTGAAACCTTATAGTTATCCCGGGTTCTTTTCTCCTCAGTATAGCTGCCGTCAGCACTGTAGGTTTTGTCATGGTAGCGCTGGTGCTGGTAGGTGAGCGTGAGGTTGGATTGATATTCGGCATGCAGACTCAGGTTCGGCCGGACAAACCACTCCACACCGCCGGTGACAATTCCACCGAAGGAAATAGCGGGGCTTTTGTATGAATCCAGACGGTTTTCATTTTCAAGACGACTGGACTGGTAAGACAGGGAGGCCAGCGGTCCCCAACCCCAATAGAAAGACATCTCTTCGTAAGCCGGTCGGTAATTTAGGGTCTGGCGCTTCACGGTGATGTTTAGCGAGACGTCCATGTCCGTGTCGTCATCGAATGGTGCACTGGGTACGAAGGAGCTGTCGTCGGCATTGTAATATGTGCTGGTAATATCTTCGTTCATCAACTGGGTCGGGGTGGAAATGCTCACGCCCCACCGTTCCACCTGATTGGTGCTGGTTTTCCTGACATAAGAGAAGGTATTGCCCTGAAATGCGCCCAGGGAGAGCTGATTGATGCTGAACTGTAGTCCTCTTTCAGGGTGTTGTGTGCTCAGGTCTGTGGTATCAGGCGTTCCTCCCCAGATGAGCGTCGTAAATAGTGGAGAAAAGGCTACGAGAAGTTTGAATGGATGCATGCTGGTTCCTTCCATGTTGTTTGTTTTCGCCATGCGATTTGCCGGTCGTTAGACTGCGGCCAAATGCGATTTAATAAATCATGTACGATAGTTTCCATCATCCGACTCACTTGTTTCACAGTCGTCTCAGAACTGTTGTTAACTTAAAATGTTAGTCGAATTTAGCGAAAGAAAATATCTGATCGTCCTTCTCTGTACCATTTGAAGATAATCGCACCATAAATGACTGACAGCGCGAAGTGTTCCCGGAGCGGCAGATGGCGGAAATTGGCTGTGACAGGGACTGTAGTTTTAAAAGAAATAAAAGCGCCCCTTGAATTGGGGCGCTTTTAATCATGAAGACTCAGTTTTTTGAAAAAATCAGGTCAGAAATAGATACCGATATTCAAACTGGGAATGGGAATCAGAAGACCGACCAAGCGACTGGAGACATTCGCACCAATATAGATGGGCATTTCGCCAGCTTTCAGCCGGTAATCCACACCCAGCCCCAAAAATGGAAGTACCAGAACGTCGGTACCGATATCCCAATAGACGCTGTAATTATCCTGGGTCAATGGCTTGAAATAACTTTTATAGCCGATTCCCAGTCCCGGGCTGATCCCGAGCACACTTTTGACGCCCCCTTCTGCCATCTTGGTTTTTCCTACCAGAACGGTTGCATCAAATCCGGCGACATACTTTTTTTCCTGGGCGAATACGAAACTGGTGAGAATGACCCCCAGAATCACGATACGAAAAATACTTTTCACGCTGTTTCCTCCTTGTTTTCATTGACCACTGTAAAATTGCCCAATGGTTATAGCGTGTTGGAAATTAACGCGCGTTGAGAGAAGTTCCTATTCATTCATCGTGAACACAGACCACCTTAGTGACCTAATTCACATTTAGATAAATTTCAACTCTGGTTTCTTAACAATTCATGTTACTTGCGGAGACGTTTTCCGGAAAGGAATGGTTGGCTGAACCTCGTCCGGCGTTTGCCGGACTCCTTCGCCTTTCTCCGCTGCGTTTATCCTGAGTTGACCGAAGGGCTCCGAATCAAACCTGAACAGGTTCTCGTCTGCGTCGCGAGAAAATGAAAAACCCACTGACGAGGGCATTTCATTTTGTACTCCCGACAGGACTCGAACCTGTAACCTACAGTTTAGAAGACTGTTGCTCTATCCGGTTGAGCTACGGGAGCCGGAATCTTGCTGTACAAAAAGCGCAAGATTATAGCCTCTGCCCCAAAGGTCTCAAAGGACTTTCCCGGCCCTCAAACCACCATTTTCACCGTACCGGTTGATGATCCTATTTATTAATCGGATTGGGAATTACCCTTGCCATTCTCAGAATCGAAGCGGATTTTCCGCCACCATGATCCGCAATATATTCAGCCGCAGTTTTCGTGACCCCTCCCGGCGCTGGAAACATATCATCAACCTTTTGATCTTTGCGCTATTGGCATTTTTGTTTTTACCAAATCCATTCAAATCCATCAGCGAGCTGCGGGTTATGACTTATAACATTCGCCACGGCCTGGGGCTGGACCGGGTATTGAAACTGGAGCGTATCGCTGCAGTCATTAATGAATTTGAGCCGGACATTGTGATATTGAATGAAGTGGATATGGGGACCGCCCGCTCCAATGGTATCCGGGATACGGACCGGCTGGCGGAATTAACCGGACTCCACGGTTATTTTGGTCGTTCCATTGATTTTGATGGCGGTGAATACGGGAATGGCTTGCTCTCCCGCTGGCCAATTGCAGGTCATCTGCAAGTGTGGGATATTTCAAATGCGCTGAGCAACGAAGGACGCTCGGTCTTTCGGGCGCTTATACCTGCAGCCGATGACACCCTGCAGGTGTTGGGCACCCATTTGGGACTGGATGAGGACGAGCGGACCCTGCAGGCCGGGTTTATTGATTCCTTATTGGTGATATATGGGCAAAAATATCCCACGATCCTGGCGGGTGATTTCAATTTTGAAGCTAACAGCCAGGGATATGAAATAATTACACGCCGACTGCCTGACACCTATGCCTTCCTGGGCCTGGACAGCATCAAAACCTATCCGGTTCCGGTTCCCGAAAGGCGGATTGATTACATCTTTGCCTCTCTGGACTGGTCCGGTTTGCAGGCGGCTCAACCGCAAATTGCCGTGGTGGATACGGCGTCGGATCATTACCCGTTGCAGTTGGTTCTGGTACCGTGAAGCGGCTGCTTCCAACGGCGAAATCACAAACCACAATTCCCCCAAAAAACAAACCAACCCCAGGCACCAAAGAGCCAAAACCTAAACATCCACTACCCGGGTGGGGGCAGTTTGGAATTTAAATCATTCGAATTTGGAAATTGTTTGAGATTTGGTGATTGGGATTTGAAAATTTAACGATCCAGCGCAAAATCGCTGAATATTCACGCAGCATTCTTATTTAAAGACGTTACTTGTGACCTTTTTCAAGTTCTTCCAGCCGGCGTTCGAATTCCGACAATTCACCCTCTTCCACCGGCTGGTCATTTGGAGTCAGCGGTGAGTCTGTGCTTTCCTCCAATGGCTTGTTGGCTTTTAAACTGTTGATGAGCACCTTCACTTCATCGTTGAAATCACTCACCGTGTGTTCCAGCCGCCGGACCAGTTCATCCATGAGAATTTTGCCATAATTCACATTGATACCATCCATCA
>JAIPJQ010000146.1 GCA_021734065.1 Fidelibacterota bacterium
TGCAGGAAGCGTTGCGGTACTATTTTTCGTCGCTCACGGAGGTTGGTGAATTCTCCACCGACTGGATTTCCACCCAGAAATTTGACGACCGTCCCCTGTGGCGCTGGGACTTTGAGAAGGTGGGCTTGACCTATTCCTCATTGCAGCGTACCAATTACAAGCAGGGAGATTTGCAGATCTATCCAGAATTACGGCAAACGCCCATAAACCTGCTGGACACCCAATTACGCTTACGGTTATGGCGTCAGAATCCATTCAGCACCTGGGAAATGCGGGTCATTACCAATTACGCCATGGCGGAACTGGAATTCGAAGAACCTCAGGAGCATCAGGACGAAATTGAGCTGAATACAGCGTATCGCATCAATTTTCGCAAAATCACCAACAGGAAGTCATTGCCGGAAATGTTTGTTCAGCTCCGCTATCTCACCGAATTCACTGCGGTAGAAGATCAGAAGAAGCGCCAGGATCTGGGATTGAATCTGGGTATCTACATGCCCCAGTTTCGCAATTTTTCCAATACACAATTGAGTGCGGCGCTCATGTACGATGTGACCCAAACCGTTTTTACCCAGTTGCTGGGTGTGGATTACAAAACGCGTTACAGGGTGCCCTTGGATGCCATTAACTGGCGGATTGACCTGCAGGGTACAAAATTTGTGAAGGTACCGGGTCTGGAGCAGAATACCACACCATTGCTCATGATGCGGCTGGACAGCTACCTTATGGTTCCCTTTTACGCGAATCTAAGATTTGTTCCCACCGTCAAATTGTTCTACTATCGTGAATCGGGTAAACAGTACATGTTCAATTCCTTCATGGGCATGTCGCTGGAATATTACAATACATGGAAATTCCAGTATCTGGACTTCATCTTTTAGATCACCGGTATATCGATAGATTATCGTCATGCAATCCGTTCAACTCATTCCGGTAGCCCCGCGTCTCACAGCCCATGATTTCCGGGATGTGGAATTCCTGTATGAAAAACTCCTGCGGGCGATTCCAAAAAATCTGTCTGGCGAACGGGTTGTCCTGGTTTTTCCGGAATACATTGGGCTGGGGTTTTATTTGGCGTTGGGGGGTGAACCCGTATTGCAGGCGAAGAGCGTTGCACTTGCCATGGGTGTTCTGGCGAAAGCAAAAATGGGCCGGGTTTTGTGGCAGTTTTTCAAAACCTATCTGGATTTTTTTGTGGGACCGACGGAGCAGCGCTTGAAACGATCGGTTTTTCAAACCTACGCCCGTGACGCCTGGACACTCTACCAGGAGACATTCGAAAATTTGGCGGAGGCGCATAACTGCTGGGTGGTGGGCGGTTCCATTTTACTGCCGAAGATTCTCAAACAGCGGGACGAATGGAAGATTCGTGGAAATCGCCTGTTCAATCAATCGGTGGTGTTTGAACCCACGGGAAAAATTGCCGGCGTTACCGGGAAAGTCCATCTCACGCCGGATGAGTCGGGATTTGTGAATCGTGCGGAGGCAGCTGATTGGCGACCCGTGGAAACACCCTGGGGCAGACTGGCGGTGATGATTTGCGCAGATTGCTGGTATCCGGACATGTATGGGCGGGCGTTGGAAAAGGGTGCAACCCATTACGCCGTTCCCGCGATGGTGAGTCCCCACACAGCCTGGACAGAATCATGGCAGGGCTATCAACCGACTTCGTCCACCCCGGCTGACATTCCGGCGGGAATGGTGGGTAATATCACGGAAGCGCAAGCCTGGGAGCGTTTTGGGCTGGCGGGGCGATTGAAAGACATCCGGCATCAGGGCGGTGTCATTTCCCACTTCAACGGACAGTTTTTAAATCTGACAGCTTTCGGTGAATCGAAAGTCGTTTCACCCTGAAAGGATTGGTCGCTATGCAAACACGGAAAATGGTTTATCGTCATACGATTCTGCTCCTGGGACTGGTATTTTTCACCAGTTGCGCTACCACGACACCAAAGTCGGACGATTCGCTGGGGCGCCTGGTGGTGGGATTCGACATTGACGATACGATTTTGTATTCTGAGGATAATTTTCTGGCCGTTCCGCCCAATCCCGCCAATCCGGGTCATCTGGATTATGCCTGGGTTAATTCCCACGACAGTGTGTACTCCAAAGTCATTACCGACATGGCGAAACTGGTGCATTTTTTCCGGGCGCAGGGACATTCTGTTTATTTCATAACCGCCCGTCCCGGTGTGAATGGCGAGTATCTGGCGCGTTTTTTAACCCGTGAATTGGGATTTCCGATCGTCATGGATAAAAATCTGTTCTTTTCTCCCAAAGAGCGGGACCCCAAAACCGGCATTCGGCACACAGTAAAACATCGGCTGATACGGGAGCTGGGAATTCATGTTTTTTACGGGGATTCAGACACGGATATCGTGGCGGCTCTGGTTGGCGATGCCCATCCGGTGCGGGTGGTACGGGATCCTAAATCCCTGCACGCATACAGTCGTAATCATTTCGGGGACATTATCAGCGAATCATCAGTGGCCAATCCCTTCACGGTGGATGATTATCGGAAGTTCATCCTCGCCGGCGTGGGACCTTACGGAGAGACTATCTTTCCCCTCTACCATTTTGAAGAACCGTTGCCGGGATTTGAGACGGAAGAGTGAATCGTTTCATATTCCGTTATTAAATCGCTGGTTCAATAATCCGGATATGGATCGGGCATGAGTTCCATTCCCGCGATTCGGAAATGGTTCACCTTCCCATTCATGTTCTGCAATGGCCATTTTTCCAGATCAAATGTCAATTGATTTGCACCCCGCTGTAATTTCACCGGCTGCCATTCGGTAAAACTCCAGGTTTCCCAATCTCCCAATTGGGGAAATGACCACATGAGTTGGGGTTCCGGGCTGTTCACTGACATGAGCGCCACGCCACAGCGATTGTCGGTTTCAATAGGACCTTCGCCGTTGGCGTAGAGGAAGCGGACGGCAAACTGACCGCTGTTGCGCATGGTGAATTCCACCGTGTACGCTTCCCGCTTGTTGCCCAAATCCACATAACCCAGATTTTTATCTATTAATTTCACATAAATGGACGGTCCCCGCAGATAGGCTGCTGTGGGTAGCGAAAGTTGCCCGACAGAATCCAGTGCCATAAACGCCAGATAACCTCCCAGACTATCCGGAACAATCCAGGGCGATGCAGAAATGGTATCCAGAACCATACTGTTCAGTGTTGCCACTATCCGGTCCGTGTTGCTTTCCCAGTGCAGCGTATCTTCCGTTAAATCACACACAGGCGCCGGCGGCAGCATCAGTTCCGAGCCCTGAAGGTTGATTACATCCGAATCATGGGGAGACCGGGAAAGCGTGATCACCACACGGTATTTTTTCGGCATTTTCAACGGAATAGGATTGGCCGGATCCCAAATCTGGTCGTTGACACGCATCTCCTGAATGGCGTCACCGGTGCCTTTCAGGTGAATGTCAAAGCGTGACCCCTGCACTACGAAATCGGTGAGGCGGAAACTGGACCATTTCCAGGGATTGTTGGGTTTTAATTCCAGCCCAAAGCCGGCTCTTTCGTCCAGATACACCACATTAATCCCAAAAAGTCCCTGGTAGATCGCACCCAGATAACCCGCCACGCTCCAGAGTTGTCGGTCAGAATTTACGGCTGTGCTCACCGGTGAGCCCGTATCGTAAACCATATTTTCCTTGTGGGTGAGAAAAAGTGCTGCTGCCCGGGTGAGTGCTTGAAAACTGTGGGTGTAGGCGCGTTGATTACCTGTCTTTTTTGCCGCCAGAAGCTGGTAGGTCTCTACGAATGGCCAGATTGCTTTGTTATGGTAGGGCTGACGGTCCGGCAATTGTGGTGCGATAATCGGTGTCCCGAAGTCAGTACGGGGGTAGGTGGCGATGAGATTCTGCATGAATGCCGTGGTGTCAGGTGTGAATAAAATGGCCAGCGCTTCACCCAGTGCGTCCCGGGTGGGCGCGGGTAACAGAGACGGATAGGACAGAAAATAATCGGTGAGTACACCGGTGCGCTGATTGGTAAAACTGCTCCAGAGGAGGTTATTGTAGATTCCTGCCCGCTGCGACCAGATATGGGTTTCTGGTGATCGCACTGGTGCCATGAAGGCGGACAATTTCATGGCTTGCAGGAAAAGAAAGTTGGTACTCAATGCTTGCGATGCGCCGATATCCGCTGGTAACATCCAGAAAGGGTAGGTCTGAGCACGCCAGTCTTTGAAAGAGGTCTCGCCCTTGAATAACATCGTTTTGCTTGTGCGATTCCAGTTGAAATCCCGTTCCAATGCGTCCAGAATCGGTGTTCGCATCGTCTCCAACCAACTGGAATCGCCGGTTGCCAGAAAGGTTCGCCACGCACCGATTGCCCAGGAAATCCGATCGGTGGAAACCGGCCAGCTTCCCCCGGTGCCGGTATCCTGAATGATGCGTCCGTCACCATCCACTTTCGCCAGCAGAGTCCGGCGAGAAATTTCCGGGAAAGGAAAGGCCAGTCCCAAGTCAATGGCATAACTAATGTCCCGGGTCCAGACGCCGGTCCACTCCTTGCCGGCCATAAAGGTGGAGTCCGCGCGGATATTCAACAGCGCCTCTTCCAATGCCAGATTATACACTGCTTCCAATAGCGGTGCTGTAGGACTGTGGAAACGGGGCAACCCGGTAAGGTCTTTATTAAGTTGCCAGGCTCGTATTTCCGCTGTTTGTGGTTGTCCGGCCGGGAAGGTTACCGACAGGGTGTAGATGGAGTCGCCATCCTCGTCGTGAAATTTCATCTCATCAGGTGTGGAACCGCTGTCCCAGAGCCATTCCAGAGGAGCAGTTCCCCCGGCGAGATAGAGCCCCCGGAAGTCGTTGCGGGCGATGGAATCACTGGTTGGGGAAATGTAAATGCCGGATTGTTGCCAGGCATTTAACACCGATCGAAAGTCAACCCGGAAGTGGACGGTGACGGATTGGGTAAGCGGTGACTGGGGATGTGTGGGTTCTGCGTCCGGATGTCCAAACACCACCGTGGACGCGTAAAATTGGCGGATGCCGGGGGGAATATTCAGGTAATGATTTTGACCAAATCCGGCTTCGTTGTCATGACCGTTAACGCTCAGTTTATAGAGAATGGGTTGTTGAAGCGCGTGATCCTTTACCGGGTAATTGGATTCCAGCGCAGTAGTGGAAATGGCTCTGGCCAGATATTCTCCTTCACGGACCTGGTCTGATTCAATGGTGAAGGGTTGACCGGAATCGGTGGAACAGGTGGTCCAGAGTAATGTGAGTGTAGAAATCGTGAGAAGGAGAGTTCGGTGTTGGTGCATAATTTCACCCATGGGTTGTGAAAATTCAGTGTGTGTTCAGTCGGACCGAATGTAAGCGCGGTCAGGCTGCTGTGCCAGAATTGACGGCTGTCCGGCGCAGAAAATTCGCTTGAAGGCGGGACGGGAACGGCTATATTCGCTGTGCTTTTTTGTAACACGAGGCGTGGCTCAGCCCGGTAGAGCACCTGCTTTGGGAGCAGGGGGTCGCAGGTTCAAATCCTGCCGCCTCGACACTT
>JAIPJQ010000147.1 GCA_021734065.1 Fidelibacterota bacterium
AATAAAATGACGGCTAACAGCACCGTGGCAATCATGGACTCTACCAACGTAAACCCACCTGAACACGCTGCCTGATTGGTTAGCCGCCATTTCATCTGTCTGCTCCTTAGACTCAGGTAATTAACCCGATGTGTTATTCCACACCACCGGCGAAATTACCCGACTGATCCAGTGTCCGGGCGGACTCCAGGATCCCCGCGTCAGCGCAGGTGATGGTGTAGGTTGCTGAGTCAGACACCAGGGTGAAAAGACTATCGGCGGTGAAATATTTATTACCGCTGGATAATTCATTTTCTTTAATCCCTATCGAAGCTTTGCCTGACCCGCTCCCGGCTACTTGGGTTCCGGCCGTTAGAGTTGGGTATTTGCCGTTCTCAGCATAGTACACCCGCAGCGCTGTGCGAATGGTACCCAAAGCCGCATCGGCTTCACTCATTTTGGCTTTCTGCACATTGGATGTGTAGATGGGTACACCCACCGCAGCCAGAATACCGATAATGACCAGTACGATCATCAGCTCCACCAGGGAGAAGCCCTTCTGGTTTTCTTTTCTCATGAATCGCATACATCCCTCCTTTTGGACTTGTGTTGTTATGCGTTGATTCGCGATTGTCTTTTCATCTCTTTTAATACTTTTCATGTGAATCATCTCGATTCAATGCCTTAATGGATATTGCTGGACATCTGGAAAATGGGCAGATACAACCCCAGCACCAGAATCGCCGCCACCACACCCAGTCCGCCCATCATAATGGGCTCCAGCATGCTGGAGAGCTTGTCCACTTTGGTTGAAAATTCTTCGTCATTGAACTGGGCCACCTTGGCCAACATGGTTGCCAGGGACCCCGACTGCTCACCAATGGCGATCATGTTGGCTTCCAGCGTGGGGAAAATGTCCGGGTACCTGAGGAATTGGGCGCCCAGGGATTTTCCCTGTGAAACCTGATCGGCCATCTGGGCAACCACCTTGTCGATGTAAGCGTTGTTGGTGGTTTCCGAGGCGATTTTCAGACTGTCAATCAGCCCCACACCGCTGTTCAGCAGCACGCCCATTGTTTCGGAAAATCGTGTCATGGCCGATTGCTGGACCAAATCACCGGCAATGGGGAGTCCGAACATATGCTGGTCAATGAATAACCGACCCTTTTCCGACTTCCGGAAAAATTTGAAACCCACGAACAATCCCGCCCCCAGGATGGCTATAAGAATGATGTTATGGGTGAGGAAATCGGCCACACCCATGATAATGAGGGTCGGTGTGGGCAGCTCCGCCCCCAGACCGTCAAAAATATCTTTGAATTTTGGTAACAATCCGAAAACGATACCCAGCAGGATGATAGAGAAGAAACCCAGGACAAATTTGGGGTAGCTGATGGCCGATTTGATTTTTTTCCGGGTTTTGGCGTCTTTTTCAATAAAGGTGGAGATCTGCGCCAGGATTTTTTCCAGTCCGCCACCAGCCTCGGCTGCCCGCACCATGGAGATCACCATCGGTGAAAAGACATTTTTGTGCTGTTTTAATGCCTCTGAGAATGCCAGCCCCATCCGAACCAGTTCGGTAATATCTTTTAACGCGTTTTGCAGCACTTTATCCTTCGACTGTTCCGACAAAATGGACAGGGCATTCACCAGTTGAATCCCTGCATTGAGCATGGTGGAAAGCTGGCGGAAAAACATCACAATAGCCGCTTCTGATGCTTTGGGTGGGGTGAGGTTGATTTCGCTGATCTTGAATTTTTTCCGTGTATTGGCCGCGGGTTTAACTTCCAGAACGCGCAAACCCAGCTTCTTTACATCCCGACCCGCATCTTCCAGGGTAATGGCCTGGAGAATGCCATCCTGCTTTTTCCCTTCTGAATCCAGTCCGATATAGTGAAAATTCGGCATATCAGATCACCCGCATCACTTCTTCTATGGAGGTTAATCCACGGGCCGCTTTGGTCACGCCATCCTCTATCAGCGACACCATGCCACTATCAGTGGCTACCCGTTTGAGTTCACTTTCCGATTTGTCCTGAACGATCATTTCTTTGATATCGGAGGAGATGAACAGGATTTCGTGCAGCGGCATTCTGCCCCAATAACCGGTATTGGAACACTGTTTACAGCCCTTGCCCCGGTAAAATGTCTTGTCCGACATATCCAATCCCCGGGAGGTGAAGGCGGTCATGACTTCAGGTGACGGCTCCACCGGCTGCTTACAGGCCAGGCAAATCCGCCGTACCAGCCGCTGAGCCACGATGACCGACACCGAGGAGGCAATCAGATATTTATCAATACCCATGTTCAAGAGACGAATTATGGTGGCCACCGAGTCGTTGGTGTGGAGCGTACTCAGCACCAGGTGACCTGTGAGGGCGGCTTTGATGGCAATCTCACCGGTCTCCAAATCACGGATCTCGCCCACCATGATGATGTCCGGATCCTGGCGCAAAAAAGAGCGCAGCGCCTTGGCGAAGGTAAGCCCCACATTGGGACGGGCTTGGATCTGGTTAATGCCGTTGAGCCGGTATTCCACCGGATCTTCCACGGTCATAATGTTCAGATGAGGTGTGTTTACATAATTGAGTACGGAATAGAGCGTGGTGGTTTTTCCGCTTCCGGTGGGGCCGGTGACCAGTACCATGCCGTGGGCCTGGCGGCAGGAAGCTTTGAATTGGGACAAAAGATTCGGCGCCATTCCCAGATCCTCGATATTCAGGGAGGTGCTGCCCTTGTCCAGGATTCGCATGACGATTTTTTCGCCGTAAATGCCTGGGATAGTGGAAACGCGCACATCCACACCGCGACCCATAATCTTGAATTTCACACGACCATCCTGGGGCACTCTGCGTTCCGCAATGTCCATGTTGGACAAAATCTTGATTCGGGCGACGACGCCTTCCTGCAGGCGTTTGGTGGCGGCCGGCAGCTCTTTCAACATCCCGTCAACGCGCAGCCGCACGCGCAGGGCATTCTCCTGCGGTTCAATATGAATGTCACTGGCGCGCTCCTGGATCGCCTGCACCAACAGCGAGTTTACAAACACCACCGCCGGCGCGTCAGTAGCCTGGGAGCGCAGCAAATCCACGCTGACTTCGGCGGATTTAACCTCCTCCACCTCATCGTCAATCTCCACCAGTTCCTGCAGCGTCTCTTCAAAATTGGCGTCTCCGCTGAACAAGCGACTGATGGCGTACTCAATATCTTCCTGATTGCACACCAGCGCTTTCACCGTGTAACCCGTGCGGCTTTCGGCAATTTGCTGAGCCATCATATCAAAAGGATCCAGCATGGCCAGGCGCAGTTCCCGATTGTCAATCACCTCCAGGGGCACCATCTGATGATACCGGCACACCTCTTCGGTGAGTTTGGCAGCCAGGGATTTATCCAGCGCGAAGGATTTCTTTAAATCAGCAGTGGCAATCCCAAACTGGTGGTACAGTGTTTTCAGGTCAGTCTTGTTTACGGTTTCGCTCATGGCTTTTTTTGTGCTTGGACATTAGTTAAAGCCATATATCGTGCCAAAGGGCGAAATACAACATAAGTCTATATTATATATTGGTTTATAAGATTCGCAATTCTGGGTGATTCAAAGGATTGTCAGAATATAATGACACTTTTAAACGTGAAGCTGTCAGATATATATGACGAAAGGGGTGGGTATTGGAATGCGGCCTGGTGGTAAAATCAGGGGGTTTCGTTAAGCTCTTTCAGCTTCAGATGCAGATGTTGGCGGCTGATACCGGCCAATCGGGCGGCTTCGGTGACGTTGCCGTTGGTTTGCTGCAGTAATTGCCGGAGGTAGTTTTTTTCAAAACGGCGCCGGGCTGACTGGAGGTCAGTTACTTCGTTTTGCGCAGGAGTATTATCCCAGGAAACGGGTCTTCCCAGGTTGGCAGGAAGATTTTCCAGTTCAATACAGTCTCCGGTCGTCATAATCAGTGCATTTTCCACTGCATTGATCAACTCCCGCACATTGCCCGGCCAGTCATATTGTTGAAATCGCTCCAGTACTGCTTCATTGACGGTCACATGGTTTTTTTTCATGCGTTTGCAGAGTCGTTTCAGGTGATAGTCCACAATGGCCGGAATATCCTCTTTACGCTCCCGTAACGGTGGAATGGGAATCTGAAAGACATTCAGACGATAAAACAGATCCTGCCGGAAATCGCCGGACTTCGCCAGTCGGGTCACATCTATATTGGAGGCGGTGAGAACACGCAGGTCCAGCTTGATCTCCTGGGTACCGCCCACCCGCATGATGCTGCTGTTTTCAAGCACGCGCAGGAGTTTCACCTGAAAAGACAGACTGGTCTCGGTGATCTCGTCCAGGAATATGGTGCCGGTGCTGGATTCTTCAAACAACCCGATTTTGCGTCCGGTTGCGCCGGTGAAGGCTCCTTTTTCATGACCAAAAAGGGTGGATTCCAGCAGAGATTCGGGAATGCCGCCACAATTCACGGCCACAAACGGCTTATCGGCGCGCAGGCTGAATTTGTGAATGGTCCGGGCCACCACCTCTTTGCCGGTCCCGGATTCACCCAGAATGAGCACGGTGGAATCATACGGCGCCACCATACGAATCATTTCCATCACCTGACGCATGGCCGGGGAGTGAAAACGCAGTTCGTGGGGCTCTCCCTGCCGAGCCAATTGACTCCGCAAGGCTTGATTTTCGGCCTTGATATTTCGCTCCGCCAGGGCGCGTTGAATGCGCAGATGCACCTGATTCAGGGTAATGATGGGCTTGGTCACGTAATCGTAGGCGCCCAGTTGAATGCATTTCACCACCAGCTCCACATCCTGCAGGGCGCTGATCATGATAATAATGACGTCTGGCGCTACGGAGTGGAACTGCTCCAGTAATTTCAAACCGCTGATCCGCGGCATATTCACATCCAGCAGCACCACGTCAAACTGCTGAGCCAGGAAGGTTTTCTCGGCCTGTTCCGGCTGATTTTCCGTGTAAACCCGGTACCCCAGCTCGCTGAGATATTCGTCTAAAAAGAAGGTGATGTCCCGCTCGTCATCAACGACAAGAACCTTTACATTCCGGGTGTCATATTTTTCTGTCACCCTTGAAGATAGAAGGACATCCTCTGGAAAACCAACAAGAATCCCGACTCCGGGTCACATTATTTTCTAACGCAAATCTCAAGGTATCCAAACAGGGAATGATGATCCTGTGGCTGTCATGGAGATGGAATGTAAATGATACGCTATGTTGTAATGCAGGTTAATCAATGGGACCAATGGGTACTCCACGGGCTGTTTGGGTGGTCGGGGAAACCAAGCCTGGATCGGGTATTCTATCTCATTTCACGTAGTGCAGACGGACAGGGTTATGGTCTGGCAGGTGGTATATTGCTGGCGATCCATTCCTCACAGACAATGGACCTTTTTGGGGCTATGCTGTTGGCTTTCGGTCTTGAATTAAGCCTGTATAAGCTGTTAAAAATTGGGATTCGGCGCCCGCGCCCATTTGAAGTTTCCCCACGCATTCAATTTCTCATTGCACCACCGGACAAGTTCAGTTTT
>JAIPJQ010000148.1 GCA_021734065.1 Fidelibacterota bacterium
CCTTTAAGATTCACCTGCTCCCGGGTATAGGTGTGAGGTTGTAAATAGTCTTCTGCCTGATTAAGAACCTTGTCTGACAGGACCAACTCGCCCGCCTGAGCCAATCCCTGAATTCTGGCCGCCAGATTCACCGTGGTCCCGAAATAGTCGATTTGCTGAGGCAGATTCACTGCGATGGTTGTGCCGGAATGTCTCCATGGGTTGCGTATATCCTGGTGGAGTCCACAATGTCCGTAAAAAGCAGCGTAATATGCCGGATGGACAGCGATTCAGATTCGGAGAGAGTTTGGTCATGGAATACTTCTGCAAAGACAGGCGAGAGCAGGCAATCCACTCCGGTCACACGGACATCCGAAGGAGCGCTTTGCAGGGGAAGCCGGCGGAAAAAGTGGAATTTTGAACTGCTGAACCTGGAGACGACTGAAAAGGAGACCTCCACATTTTCATCCAGGAAGCTTTTATAATCATTTCCACATTTCATGCATGTTTCCTGGTCTGAGAGATGATGGATATGTTCACCGTTGTCCATGAAGGCGCCGCAGCGGGTACAATGGGTTCGCCAGTGGAGTGAAAACAGTCCCACCTCGCAACCTTTGATAAAACTCGCGAGAACCGCATCCCGGTTTAATATCCATTCATCTGCCAGCGCGAAAGGCTGCAGGTGGTTCATATCCCGTTTATCGCGTTGGGTAATCAAGGCAAGCAGTGCTTGGCGGATGTTATCATCCTCCGTTGAGCGCTGGATATAGTCGGTGAGGGTTTTGGGAACCACTTTATTCGGAGCACATCCCCGCTGTGTCAATGGACTATTTGTTGGTAAACCTGATAAAGTTAACCTGCTTACCCATCGTCGCCATTGGGATTTAACATTCATCCAGGTTAACCAAACCCCCTGAATCTGACAGGCAAACCTATTCAGGGGATTTGATTTTTAGAATATGTCGCTGGAACAGGTGATAATCAGAAGGTTAAATCCAATACAAGATCAACCTTATCCAACACTTTCATGGGACCCATGCCCGGTAATGCCATATCGAAATCGGTGGGCTTGATGAGAAATGTGCCGGTGGCATGCCACCCTTCGCCCACAGGAGTTACCGTTATGGTGAATATGTAGGGTCGCTCGATTCCATTAATGCTCAGCACACCTGCCAGGTCATAATCACCGGCCGCAATCCGGGGCAGCAGGATCTCTGCCCGGTAGGTAATCAGCGGAAACTCGCCGTTGAACATGGCCATGCGCATATGGGCATTGCGCATGAAGTTTTCCGTGGTGATGCTCTCCACCGGGACGGTCAGTTTAACTTGCCTGACGCCCTGGCTGTCAGGGTCAGAGGTGGTCAGTTTAAACGCATGAGCCACCACCGGAAAATCGTGTGACCTGGCATGTCCCAGGCCGGCCAGGGTACCATTCCCTTCATCCAGATTAATGCCGCCCCAGCTTAACATTGGCAGGATTAGCAGACTGATGGTCCATAGGTTTTGAAGTTTGGTTAGTTTGAATTGCATTTTTTTGCTCCTTTTTCCTCAAATAAAGGCTTCTTCACAGAAAAAAACTGTCTGACGGCTGACAGAACGGGCGATAAGCCATTCTATCCGGTAGTGAATTTGTCTGCGTCTCTTACCAGCCGATTGACCAATTGCGGTAAGAATGATTTTTCGATAGATTGACAGCAGCACTGGGGATTTTTCACCGCCGCTGGGGATTAAGACGACAAAGATTGGATTCGGCGGAGTGAAGGGTTCGAATGAGGAGTAAATAGTGGCTCAGACTAAAACAAAATTATGGTATCTGGAAAACTTTAATCTCTTCAAGGAACTTGATATGAAAAAGGTTCAGGAGTTGAGTCATAACAGCACCATGAGCCACAGCCGTAAAAATCAGGTCATCTTTTTTCCTGAAACCAATAGTGATACCATTTACTTCTTAAAAGAGGGTAAAGTCAAAATCTCCCGGCTTTCTGATGAGGGCGAGTCGGTCACGATCCAGGTTGTCGGTGCCGGGGAGATATTTGGTGAGAGCGCACTCATGGGGCAGGATAAGCATGAAAATATGGCAGAGACCATGGAACCGGCGGTGATTTGCGCCATCAATAAAGCTGAGTTCATGGACTTTCTGGACCGCAATCCCAAATTAAACCGGGCTGTGAATCAACTCATTGGATTCCGGATTCGTAAAATCGAAGCGCACATTGAGGATTTGGTATTTCGTGATTCCCGTGAACGAATCCTGCTGTTTCTGGAACGCTACGTGGAAAGTTTTGGACGATTCCTTACTGATTTGTGGGAAGTTCGACCGTTTCTTACCCATCAGCAGATTGGCGAGATCACGGCCACCAGCCGCCAGACCGTGAATCAGGTTTTGAATGACCTGAAGCGGGAAGGCATTATTGATTTTACCCGACGCCATCTCTGGGTGAAGGACCGGGACCGCCTGAAAAAGCTTCTACCGCGTTGACACGAAACCACTTTAAACCCCACCTACTCTACCATTAAATCGTTCCCATGTCGGACATCCGACAGTATGGGCTGACCCGATCCCCTATCATACAGCCACAATGAAAGCCATATCCATGAAATCAAGTGTAGAAGAGACCGGGCGTGTGGTGATTGTGATCCGCTCGGATTGTGATGCGTGTGAGGATGTGGTTCAGCGGGTTTCCCGGGGGATGGAAATTTTTCATCAAAAGCCCCGGGTGATCAATTTGGATCACAAGCAACCCGTATCCGCGCCATACAATTCAGTCATTACACCGGCAATCTACATTGATAAGGAACTATGGGCGTATGGCACTGTGGATCAGCAGATAATCGCTGAAAAGCTACAGACGTCATTCAACACGCCAGAAGCGGTTTTCCATAAAGTCACGTCAACAAAGGAGAAACAGTAATGAGTATTTTCGATCGATTCGCACCGCATGCGCACTGGCTGGTGCGTCTGTCCCTGGCAGCCACGTTTATTTATCACGGCATCCCAAAATTCACCCATCCCGGCATGATAGGTATGCCAATTATCATCGTCATCCTGGTGGGATTGGCTGAAGTAGGCGGCGCAATTCTGCTCCTCTGGGGTGGTGTTGGTCCTGATTGGGCGACGCGTGTGGCCAGTGCTTTCTTTGCCATTGTAATGCTGGGAGCCATTATGATGATTCACATGGCTTATGGTTGGAACTCTATTAATATGGGCACGGGAAATGAAGGCAAAGGGATGGAATTCCAGGTCTTGATCTTAGCCATTTCCCTCTATTTTCTACTGAAGGGGAATGGCACCCGAACAGACAATACCCTGAGCGGCTAGTCCTACTATATCCAAATAGCATGCCCGGGGAAGATAAAACGCTGAATAATCCCCGGGCATGGCAATCGCCAGCCCGGCTGATTATATTCAAACCATCCAAAATTGAGGGAAATAACGCGTAATCCGCACCTCATTGGAATAGCAACGAAGAATCCGTTAGAATGGCCTGGATATGAGCAGCATTGATGAAATTCAAATGGATGTCATTGAAACCTTCCAGGCCATGGGTGATGACTGGCTGAAAAAGTACACCTACCTTGTCAAACTGGGACGCGATTTACCACCTTTAGAAGACCGTTTTAAAACGGAGGAAAATTTAATCAGCAGCTGTCAGTCCCAAATCTGGGTCCGTCAATATGTGAAAGATGGGAATCAGTATCTCCAGGTTGATTGTGATTCTGCAATCATTAAGGGGATTGCAGCATTGCTTATCAAAATTCTTTCCGGGCATCCCCCGGAGGAAATCAGAACCGCCAAGCTGTTTTGCCTGAATCGAATCGGTCTTGAAAAACAGCTGTCGCCCTCGCGCGCCAATGGCCTGGCCGCTTTGGTGGAACGCTTACAATCGGGGCATTCACCGGAATCAACAACATAGCGGTTAATTCATACCCACGGATGCTTTATTCCACCGGTATTCCGGTTTCAATGGGATTCTCCGGATCACTGCTCCATTCAAACCACCCGCCATCAAAAACGGCCACATTGGGCCAGCCCATGAGCCAGGCATTCAGAAAGGCTTCGCTGCCCCGCCAACCGGTCCCGCAATAAAAGGCAACCCGCTTGTCCGGTGTGATGCCGGCTTCCTGCCAGATTTGGGCGATTTCAGGATATTCACGCGTGGTGTGGTCCGGATTGCGATAGTTTTCCATGTGGTACGCATCGCTGCCACAATTACCAAAGATCGCACCGGGAATCCGACCCCGCTTTTCGATGTAGTGATAACCGCTGGTCTCACCGATGAATTCCGGCCAACTCCGGACACTGACCAGCGCCCCATCTTCCGCCGCGAGCAGCTCCTTCGCCTGGGGAACATCAATGAAAAGTTCCGACCGGCCGGCAATTGATGCACCAAAAGATGCTGCGGCTGAAGGAATTGTCTCAGCCTTTGTCAGTTCATATCCGGCGTCTTCCCAGGCTTGCAAACCACCATTGAGAACCCGCACATCTTTAACACCGGCATAGAGCAGAATCGCCGCACAACGAATGGCGCCCAGGTGACCCGCACTGCTGCCGGGAAAAGGGTCTGCAAAATTGGGAGATGAAAATCTGCCATAAAGAATGACCGTGGAATCCACCGTAATCCCATGACGCCGTAGTGCCTCCTGCAATTCATCCAGACCTCTGCGATTCCATGTTTCCGGTGATTCCAGCGCCAGAGTATCCAGCGCAATGGCTCCGGGGATATGACCAAGGGAGTAATCATCCGGATTTTGATAATGGGCATGACAAACCACATACGTCGCCGTGTCCAGACCGGGGTGAGGATTTCCATTCAGAAGGGCTTTGAGTGCCGCGGCCGGGATTAGATTCTGATAGCGTTTTAGCTTCTTCAGCGGAAGCGACGAATTGGGGGACCAATCGGTTAAAAAATGATGGTAGACCATGATTTCCCCGAATCCTATCCGCCGGAACAGGTCCGCAACCTTTTCAGTTTCCCGGGCATCATAGCCATACAAAACGATGGATTGATCCGGTGTGATCCTCTTGTTCTGGACAATTTCAACCCAGTCCAGGTATCCGAACCATTTGGCCGGGAGATTCCTTGCAGTGGGCAGATGACCGCCCCGGGGTTCATTCTGTAATGGCCAACCGTTGTAGGCATCAACCGGCCGAATATCCACCAGGGTCAGATCAGCCTGATTCAGCCGGTCCAGCAGGTCACTGGTGGAGATTTCCGGAATTGTTTTCTGGTTCGCGGTCTTGGTTGAATTCTTTTTGGTGAGGGTCATGCATATCCCTTTTTCTGAATCGGTGAGTTTATGGTCCTCTCCACAGGCGATGGTCGTCATTCAAAAAATATAAGACGGGTTTTGGGCTAACGGGATTGCTCCAAATACCAGGCAGCACTTTTTAACACAAATCGATGGAGCATGTCCCGGGCGTCGGACAATGAGTTTTCCGGTATTTCGATCAAGGGTAACAGGGCGCCACGCCAGGAATCTCCCGTAACCCATGTCCCGGCATCAAGTTC
>JAIPJQ010000149.1 GCA_021734065.1 Fidelibacterota bacterium
ACAGGGAGTTCAAGGAGATCGAAACCATCAGTCTGATCATCCGATTATCCAAAGGAGTCGTGCAACAATACATTGACCTTATCCCGGTAGAAACCTAAACTTGAAAATCCCTTTGGTATCATTTGATACTATTTCAGGAAAAGCATCTTCCGGGAAATCGTATACACCGGCGTAATCAATTGATATAGATAGACGCCACTACTGACAGACCGTCCAGTTTTGTCTACTCCGTGCCATTGCAGCGCATACTCCCCAGGCTTAACCTCTCCTGAGTAAAGAGTTGCAATCTGTCTGCCCTTAATATCCCGGATAATTAACTGCACCTGATCGGCCACCGGCACGCTGAACCGAATGGTGGTACTTGGGTTAAACGGGTTCGGGTAATTGGGCATCAACGCAAACTCAGATGGGATCCCAAGATTGGGATCTTCTTCCACCGCGCTGAATGGCTCACCAAACACACCCGTGCGCATCAGATTCCCGCGATCGGTAGCCCAATAGCCGGCTTCTCCGGCAGCAGTTTTAATATCCACCACAGCCAGCAGTGAATCTGAGCCCACGATAACTTCAAAGTCGCCATCCTCATCCAAATTGGCGACAGTAGGTGTACCACGAACACGCCCCTTCAGAGCGATGGGGAAACCGCTTATTGGTTCACCGAGTGAGTTGAGCCCATAAAGACTGTTATCATCGGATCCCACAAATATTTCCGGCAGGCCATCATTGTCCACATCCGCCAGCACGGGTGAACTTGAGATGGTGGAACCAGTCAGTACCGGCCAGCCGGCAATCAACTCACCGGTATGGTCCAACGCGTAGATATTCCGGTCATAGGATGAGAAAAATATTTCCAGCATCCCATCACCAGTGATATCGCCTACTCCCGGCGTCATGCGCAGGTTTTGAGTGGGATCACTGAATGTCCAGAGTATCTCGCCCGTGTTATCCACGGCGTAGAGTTCGTCATTATCGCTACCAATAATGATCTCCGGTCCATCCATGTCATCAATATTTGCCACAGTAGGTGCACTCACCAACCGATCACCCAGTTCAACCGGAAAACCCTCAGCTTCTGTTCCATCCATCTTAAAGGCATGGAGCATACTTCCCCAGGTACCCACAATGATTTCCAATTCACCGTCATTGTCAATATCAACCACAGCAGCGCCTTCGGTCATTTTTTCCGCAGAGGGTAGAATGATGGGGAAATTTTCCAAATCAGAACCGTCATGGTTAATCACATACAAACGCTGATCATACCCAGGTTGGATGACTTCAAGTTCCGGATCATCATCCAGATTCGCCAGGGTCGGCGTGGCCATCAGATAACCGGTACTCACCATCAGCGTGTCGGCGGTACCATCGTGTTGGATGAGATATAAATTACGGTCCCAGGACCCAATCACGATTTCCAGATCGCCATCATTATCCACATCCCCAATCGCCGGAGTCGCTTCGATTTTACTTCCCAGCACCACCGGAAAACCCGGCAACTCAGTGCCATCCTGCTGATACGCATGCACCAGAGAATCTTCAGCTCCGAAAATAATTTCCAATTCACCATCGCCATTTAAATCAACCACAGCATTTCCACTCGTGGTCGCCTGTCGCATGTGTATCGGGAAATTGGCTTGCCACATGGTGACCCCAATAGTGAATTCTACATCCACTTCATAATGATGGGAGCCATCCTGATTCGCCTGCAGGTGGAGTGTAAATGGCAGTTCTCCCGTAGATGCATCTTCGGCAAGTTCGAAATGGAAGGTATCGAACAGGTTCGACCCAATATTACCACTTTGAATGGTACCAAAATTGGCCACTGAATCCAAAATCGTCACATACGGGTTGTCAGAATACAGAGTGCCGGTCACGCTCTCCGCATTCATCCAATCGGGTGCATTGTTCAAGGCTACGCGGAGATAGGCACCTTCGCCGGCGCTGAGTTGCTCATCACCATCATCATTGATTAATTGCAGGCTATGTGAGCTATAAGTCAACGCTGGGTAAATTAATTGCGCCAGGGCATTGTAAATATTGATACGGCCGGCCCCTAATCCTCCGGCATAATTGGGATTGATATCATCAATGGGATCGGCGGCCGCCAGCATACGATCAACCATTTCATCGTTGGACATTTCCGGATTCATGCTTTTTAATAAGCCAAAACTACTCGCTACCAACGGAGATGCCATGGAGGTTCCCGGCCAGGCCTGGTAAGAACCCATTGTGGTAAGCACCGTGCTCCAAATACCTTCACCCGGAGCGGATAAATCCACTGTGGAACCGTAGGTTGCCCAACTGAATACATCAGAAGAACTCACTGCAGTAACCGACACCACATTGTCGTAGGCTGAAGGGTAATGAATATTGTCGTTAGGGGTACCATTGGGGTTGCCATTGCCGGCAGCGGCCACGACCAGGGAACCGTAGGTGTTATAAGCGGTATTGATGAGGCTCTGTTCCGATGAACTAAAATTGCTAAAACTTCCCCACGAGAGATTAATAATATCAGCGCCTGCTTTGGCCGCGTAGAGAATACCCGAATATCCACCGGATACATACCCGTTGGCATCCTGGTCATACATACATTTCACTGACATGATGGAGCCATTAAAAATAGCGGCTGCTACGCCGGTACCATTATCGGTTTCTGCTGCCAGAATCCCAGCCACATGGGTTCCATGGGCACGATAATCGACGAGTGCCGCTCCGGTCAATGCAGCCATGGGGTCACGGTCAGGATCCACGCCACTGGTAGTACCCGCAATATCCCAGCCCAGGATGTCATCCACATACCCATCGGTATCGTCGTCCGTCCCATTCACCAGAGGTGAATCATCATGCACCGCATCCTGCAGATCAGCGGTTCCATTACCACTCACGTCACCCACATAGGCGACAACTTCAGCGCTGGTAACAAATCCATCGTCGTCGGTATCAATCGTATCAAAAATTGCTGCCGGAATTTCGTCCTGATTGATCCAGATATTATTGCGCAAGTCCGGATGCGTATACTGCACGCCGGTATCGACCGAGGCCAGTACAATATCCCGTGAGCCCGGCTCCACGCCGCCGGGAATATCCCATAAATCCCAGGCCTGGGGCGCCATGATCCGGGGCAAATGCCATTGGGAGTTAAACCGCGTATCATTGGGGTTGTAGTTCAGTCGATTGATATTTTCAGGTTCCGCGTAGAGGATATTCGTATCCTTGGCAAAATCTCCCATTACAGATTCCAGTGTCGCTCTTTCCCGCTCCCCGGATAACACAACCCGGTAAATATTCATGAGCAGGACATCGCCATGGCCGTCTTCAGGTCCCGCATTGGGTAGCCACCGCTCCATGCGGACCACGTCGTGGCGCGTTAACAATTGATCGACGGTTGCAATACCGGTAACGGGTTTCTGGCGCGCATCATACGCAATGGTGACCGTGGGAGCCTCTGCCCTTACTGCCAGCAAAAAACGGTCAGCATGTTGCTGCGGCCGGCTGGGTCCGGCGATCAGGCCGACTACCAGGGTGGTGAATACTGATACTGTTTTAAATGCTCTATTCATCGAAATTTCCTTTTTGGATCTGTCTTCATCTGAAACCACAGAAGCTGAAAGCGGATGTGAAATCACCAGCTTTCAGCTTCCGGAATATACAAGAAAACAGGTTCTGACTATTTGACCAGGGTCATTTTCTTTGTCATGGAAAACGAGCCGCTGGTAAGCCGGTAAAAATAGACTCCGGACGAGATATTGCTGCCGTCCACAGTCACCCGGTAATTCCCGGCATCCTGAACCTCGTTCACCAATTCGGTAATCAGACGGCCATTGATATCATAAACCGCCAGGTTCACCTGTCCGGACTTGGGAACGCTGTAGTTAATGGTGGTCACCGGATTGAATGGATTCGGGTAATTCTGCGACAGTGCAAATTCAGAAGGAATTTGATTATCCCGTGCATCTACACCGACCACAACCCAGGCCGTGTCAATCACCGCGTGAATCATGAGGTTGTAATTCAACCCGGCGTCACCCATGTTGACCCAGTTACCGGCTCCATTGATAAATGAATTCCCCTGGTAACCGGAATTGTCAACACCCATGGAGGGTGTGGAGCTGTAAATCCGCCAGCCCACGTAGAATGAGCCGTCGGTGATCCAGAGGGAATCGGCAGTGATATCCACCTGATTCCAGCCAAAACTCAGTCCTGAAATCGCACTTCGGTACAGGTAATTGTTCAAATCAGTTGGCGGAGCACCATCGCTCTCACCGGGCCAAATGTAAGCAATGGTATTTCCATTGGCATCCGGATCGTTCACATAAAACCTGATCCGTTTCATGAGCACGGGATAGGCTTCCGGTGTGAATTTCACTGCCAGATAATTTCCAACATCGCTGTTAAAACCGGTTTCAGCAGTACCGTCATCGTAGGCCATTTCAATGACACTGGCCGCCTCGGGTAGCACAAAAACTTCACTTGAGTAATTACTCTCCACACCCTGATAGGTGGTCTTCACCGCGTAATAATAACCAACACCATTCTCAACGGTCTCGTCCGTAAAGGTCCCGGTCGTGAGCGGTGTGTCATTCAACGGTGTACCAAAGCTTCCGCCTTCTGTGCGCCGGTAGACATTATAGGAAAAGCCGCCCTCACTCGTGGTCGTGCCGGATGCGAACAGGGCGTAATTTCCGTCCAGACCGGTTCCGGTCAGACTCACCATGGCGCCACCGCTGCTGGGTGTATAACCGTACATCTCACCGGCATATTCCCCATCGGAATCCAGTGCAATATAGGGATACAATGTATCAGTGTGGGTCCAACCAATGAAGAAACTTCCCTGTACTGTGATATCTGCCGGTGCTAAATCAAATGTGAGGAATTCATCCATCGCCGTAGGCATCACAGGATCGCTTTGGTAGAGAATACTTTCATCATCACCCCAGACCGTAATTTGAATTTCCGCTAACTGGCCGGGATTGGTGGCGTTCCCACTGGAGAGCAAATAGTAAAACGACTCCAACTGTGTAGGCAGGGCAGCATCAAAGCGCTGTGCCCAGCCGGAGCCTACATTACGACCGGCTACCCAGGGTGGTGAACCGACAATGAATGATTCATAGCTATCATCCCCATAGAAGAAATCAACTTCCTGAGGATTATTCAGGTCATCCCAGGTCAGCGTGACACTGCCGGGTTCCAGTTCAGCCACCACATTGGAGGGTGGCGGAACAATAAGTTGGGTGGTTTTGAATACATTAATATCATCGATATGCAGCCCGGTGCCGTTACCACCGTCGGAATTGTCATCCACACGACTGGTCCATTTCAGGCGAATGTCTTTGCCGGCATAGGGCGTCAGGTCCAAATCACCGTTGAACTCCAGTCCGGACGTATAGACGGCCCAACCAGCGCCGCCCGGTCGCGATATATCACCATAATCGTAGAACAAATCATTCCAGAGAATACCGGACGCTGTCATGTTCTCCTCATCTT
>JAIPJQ010000150.1 GCA_021734065.1 Fidelibacterota bacterium
TTGATTTAGTGATCTTCAATCACCCGGCAGAAGCCGGGTGCCTCAGACTGACAGGAAGGCTGTTTCTGGCAGATCATTAATGTTGCCGGACCATTGCTCCTGAAATCCGCTTATCCGCTCATCCGCAATCCGGTAATCCACAATCCGGCAATCCGTAATCCGTAAATCCGCAAAGCTGGAATCAATTCTTGTTTGGTATTTGATGCTTGTGATTTGGGATTTCGCGTACGTGCTTACCTGCTTACCCGAGAACACTCCAATCTTCGCGCGCTTAGTACCTTAGTGGTGAACATTCCCAAGCGCTTCCGGCAGCGAAACAAACCGGTAACCGCGATTGTGCAATTCCACAATTAATTTATCCAACTGGTGGTAAAATTTATCCGTCCGGCGTGGGTCAGTGCCAATGTGGGTGAGCAACAGAAATCCATTGAGTCCATGTTGCGCTTCATAATCCAGTATGCGTTGAAAAATGGTTTCGCTGTCCAGATAGCGCTTCCCCATATCCGGCGTGGTGTAATCGGCATTGGAATAGGTACCAGGGGAGAAATTCACCAGCGTCAGCCCCAGCTCATTGGTCCACGCGGAAATGGTGTCGTTGTACCATTCAAAGGCGGGTAAAAACCAGGGCGCGTCCTGTTTACGAATGCCAAAGCGCGCCATTTCGGCGTAATTACTCTCCACATCTTCCCTGAATTCCGTCTGCGTCACCAGCGTGGAACCACGCTTACTCCAGTCACAGTACAATAGATGCCGGTCCGAATGAGCACCCAGGTAATGCTCATCTTGTTTCAGGTCACGTATGAGTTTTGAATAATCCGGATTGCGGTAAAAATCGCCGGTGAAGAAAAAAGCGCCCTTGATTCCGTAGGAATTCAGCGTCTCCAAAATCGCCCTCCCGCCATCAGCGTAATCCCCACCGGTAAAGACCAGCGTGATGATTTTTTGGGTGGTGTCGGTGCGGATGATCCCGCCGTGGTCATAGACGCGGTGGAGCGTAGTGGTCCTTTCAGAACAAGCGGCAATGAGCAGAATAAGAGTCGCAGTTAAAAAGGAAAAGATTTTTGAGTTCATCGTTTGATTCCCCGGTGTGAGTATGCAGACAACGAAGGAAGTATAAGCAATTAAAGCCATCCCCAAAACGGTTGAGGTAGCTGTGTCGTTCCTACAGGGCTTATCGGGTTCTCTGTTATCGAATTCCCACCAATAAATTGGTGGGCTAAGCTCTGTCCATCCCTGCCGGGATGTCTGGAGTGAGAGGAAGTTACCACGGGCAATCGCTTCGATCAGGAGAAGTCCCGCAGGGACGAAAGAACACAGCCCGGTCTTTCAAGGCCGGGGAGTCAAGAATCACGAATATGGAAGAAGTCCCGGAAGGGACGCCAGAATAATGCCGCTAAAATCTTCCCCTTGAGCAATCCTTGGTCTGGGGTAATTTATCGTTCACCAATTTTCGGGAGGACATCACCATGCTGCGCATGATAAAATTCACCATTCTAACATTGCTACTCACCTCCACACCCTACGCTCAGACGGGGCAGGACCTGCGGGTAACGGTGTACAATGACGGCCAGGGACTGGTAAAAACCCGCATCCAGCGCGATCTCCCCAAGGGCATCTCCTCCGTTGAGCTCACCGATGTAGCAACAGGGCTAATTCCCACCACGGTTAAGCTCGCTCCCGCCAATAACCAGACCGGGCTGCGCATTATCGAACAGAATTACCGCTACGATCTGGTGAACGAAGACCAGCTTCTGAATAAATATCTGGGCGCCGAGGTGGAAGTCATTCTGCAAAATGACGAGAAGGTCAGTGGTAATCTGTTGAGTTTCACCGGTAGCGTCATTATTCTGCAAACCCGGAATCGCACCGAAGTGATTCAGCGGAATTTCGTGGCCAATATAAAATGTCCCGAACCCCGTGAGCGGCTCTATTCAAAACCCACGCTGCAATGGCTGGTGGAGGCGGCGACTCCGGGGAAATTTCCCCTCGACCTCAGCTATCTCACCCGCGGCATGTCCTGGCAGGCGGAATATGTGGCGGAATTGAATGACACGGAAAACCGGCTGAATATCAGTTCGTGGATCAACTTGGACAACCGTTCCGGCGCGCGATTTGACAATGCTAAATTGAAGCTGGTGGCGGGCACGATTCACCGGGCGCAGGATCGGGACCAATACGGTGCGGAGAGGGTCATGATGGCGACCCGGGCCATGCCGAAAAAGGCCGTGGAGGAACGCAAGTTTTTCGACTATCACATTTATGAGGTGAATTTCCCCGTGACCCTGGCCAACAAGGAGGAGAAGCAGATTCAATGGCTCCAGCCCAAAGATGTGGATGTGGTAAAGCGGTATTATTATGAGCATGGCAATCAGGAAGAATCCAATCTGGATGTGCGGGTGAAATTCAAAAACGACAAAAAATCCGGTGTGGGTGAACCCCTGCCGGCCGGCGTGGTGCGGGTCTTCAAGCGGGATACGGATGGCGCGCTGGAATTGATTGGTGAGGACAATCTGGACCACACCTCGGTGGATGATGATGTGACATTAACCATGGGAGAAGCCTTTGATGTGAAGGGCACTCGAGTGGTCACGGACCGGGAATCCAAACGGGAAAAATATCATCGGGAGACGGTGGAAATTACCCTGAAAAACCGGAAGGAGAAGGAATCGACGCCTATTACGGTGATCGAGAATTTCTGGGCGTATGGAGAATGGGAAATCAAGGATAATTCCGATCCCTTTCACAAGCGCAACGCCAACAGCATCGAATTCAATGTGACGGTGGCACCCAAGTCGGAAAAAACCATTACCTACACACTGGAGCGTGACCTGCGCTAGCTGGCAGGGCGAAAAACCATGGAGTGGAACAGTCCGGTAAAATTCGTTAAAGGCGTGGGTGAGCGCCGCGCCAGGGCGCTGGAGCAGATGGGCATTACCACGCCGGGTGAACTGATTTACCATGTGCCGCGGCGCTATCTGGATCGTTCCACCATCAGCCCGATTAATCAGCTCACCGTGGGTGCCGAAGCCACGGTGGTGGGGCGCGTCACCGGCGTCAAAATGGTGCGTGGCAAACGGCGACCCTATTTCCAACTCGTCATCACCGACGACACGGGATTTCTCACCTGCCGCTGGTTCAATGGTGCTCAATGGCTGGCGGACCGATTTAACAAAGACGATGTTGTCGCGGTGAGCGGGAAGATCGATTTCTTCGGCGGACTCCAGATATCCCACCCCGATTTTGACATTCTCTCGGACGATAAATCCAATCCCATCAACACCGGAATGATCATGCCGTTGTATCCCTCAACCCAGGCGCTGCAAAAGGTGGGGCTGGACAGTCGTGGATTCCGGCGGGTGCTGAAGCCCTTAATGCCGGCGTTAAAACACATGGTGCCGGATCCGCTGCCGGAGCCGGTGCAACGCAATTATCACCTCCTGCCCCTGGCGGACGCGCTGGAGCAGGCGCATTTTCCCGATTCATTGTCCCATCTGAACGCCGGGCGGGACCGGCTGAAATTTGACGAACTATTTTTCATGCAACTCCTGCTGGCAATCCGTTCCAGCGCCGTAGTGCGTAAAACCAAACGCAACCAGTATGAACAGCCCGGTGATATTCTGGACTCCCAGTACAAACTTCTGCCCTATGACCTGACCGATGCCCAAAAACGCGTGGTGCGGGAAATCTGGAATGATTTGAACTCGCCCCACCCCATGAACCGTTTGCTCCAAGGCGACGTGGGTTCAGGAAAGACCGTTGTGAGCCTGCTTTCTGCCGCCATAGCGGCTGGTAACGGGTATCAGACCGCGTTGATGGCACCCACAGAGATTCTGGCGGAGCAGCATTACCAAAACGCTGTGAAATTTTTCGAGGGCTCCCCGATTCGGTCGGTTTTGCTCACCGGCTCCCACACACCCGCCCAAAAGAAGGAAATCTACAAGGCGCTGAAATCCGGGTATTATCACCTGGCAGTGGGAACCCACGCCCTGATTCAGGGGAAGGTGGAATTCAAAAACCTCCAATTGGTCATCATTGATGAACAGCATCGTTTTGGTGTGGTTCAGCGGGGAGATTTGATCGAAAAGGCGGCGGATGCGGATGTGTTGGTCATGACGGCCACGCCCATTCCCCGCACATTGTCCATGACGATTTACGGGGATTTGGCGGTCTCTATTCTGGATGAAATGCCCAAGAACCGTCAGCCCATCATCACCCGACGGGTGGATGTGGCCAAGCTGGGCAGGGTGTACGATTTCGTTCGACAGGAAATCCAGGCTGGTCATCAGGCGTTCGTGGTTTATCCACTCATTGAGGAGTCGGAAAAGATTGATCTGGAGGCGGCTACCAAGGGATATGATCATTTGAGTACGCAGGTTTTTCCGGAGTTCAAGCTGGCTTTATTGCACGGTCGGATGAGCGGGACTGAAAAAGAGGCGGTTATGTCCGCATTCGCCAAAAATGAAATCCAAATCCTGGTGAGCACCACGGTGATTGAGGTGGGAATTGACATTCCCAATGCCACGGTGATGCTCATTGAGAATGCCGAGCGATTTGGTCTGACGCAGTTACATCAGTTGCGTGGCCGGATTGGTCGTGGGACGCACCGTAGCGTGTGTGTGCTGGTACAGCGCAAACCCAATCCCGAATCCACCCATCGTTTGGAGATCATGGTGAAGACCAGTGATGGGTTTAAGATTGCCGAGGAGGATTTAAAAATTCGTGGTACAGGGGATTTGTTTGGTACCCGCCAGCACGGCCTGCCCAACCTGAAGTTGGCTGATTTAGTGACGGACGCGGAGATTCTGCGAGAGGCGCGCAAGGCGGCATTTGAAGTGGTGGATGACGATCCACAATTACGAAAATCCCACCACGCCGGCTTGCGGCACGTGGTTTTGACGGAATTCAATGACTTGCTGGGATTTGCCAAAATCGGGTAAGCGCGTCCGCGGGTCTCCGCAGCCGTTAAATTCCAAAAAACAAGCACCAAAGTTCAAATTAAGTTTCAAATTCAAAACATTCTAACAATGACTAAATGGTCGCTTCCGTAGCTCCGGGCTTCAGCCCGGAGAGAATGATTATTGACAAAAATTTGCGCTTTAGCCCCTTACCTGCCAAACGCATCCGCGAAATCCCAAATCACAAGCGCCATATTTCAAATAAACTCTTAACGTTTTGGTCAATGATAATTGAATTTTAAATTTGTTTGAGATTTTCACACCCGCTCACCCGCTTACCCTTCACCTACACACCCGCTAAAAGTCCCAAAGCAATCGAACGCAGCTTCGTCACCGCATCGTCTGAGCGTGAAAGCAGAATGATCGGAACTTTTGCACCCACGATCACACCACCAACCTGACAACTTCCCAAACCGGCCAAACCTTTCACCAAATGATTGGCGGCGGTGGTGTTGGGCATGACCAGAATGTCCACATGTCCCGCAATACGGGAAGGGATCTTCTTGTGTCGGGCAGC
>JAIPJQ010000151.1 GCA_021734065.1 Fidelibacterota bacterium
AATACAATGTTGGATATTTATTGAATTTTGGTCCAAAACCTGAGTTCAAACGCTATGTTTTCACCTAATATTTTTAAATGGTTTTATCTGTGATTGTCTGTGTTCATCTGTGGCGAAAGAAAAAATAGGAGCGAGGATGCTGATCAATATCGAGATGCCCAAGATGGGGGAATCCCTTACCGAAGGAACCGTTCTGGAATGGAAAGTCAAGGTGGGTGACACCATTGAAAAGGACGATGTTCTTCTGGAAATCGCCACCGATAAAGTGGATTCGGAGATTCCTTCCCCGGTCACCGGTAAAGTGGTGGAAATCCTGGGCGAAGTGAATCAGACCTACGAAGTGGGGACGGTAATTGCCAGGATAGAGACTGATGCTGATGCGGCGACTTCAGCAGAGACAAAGGTGGACTCTGCCGAGATCGAACCAACAAAACAGGAACCACCAAAACCAGAGACGCACCCTGCACCCACACCTGCCCCGGGTCCAGCACCCGCTTCTCAGCCGGTTTCGGATAATCGGTTCTATTCACCCGTTGTCCGCAAAATCGCCCATGCTGAGAATATTTCCGCTGCTGAATTAGCCCAAATTCCCGGCACCGGCAAGAAAGGACGCGTCACCAAAAAAGACATTGAGCATTACATTAAAACCCGTGATACTCATCAACAAGCTGCCCCAGCGGCAACCAGTATTGAACGAGAAGCCTTGCCATCAACGGGTCTTGCTGATCAGTCTGCGGCATCCGCCGACATTGTGGAAATGGACAATATGCGGCGCCGGATCGCCCAACACATGCGGCACAGCCTTGACACGGCCGCCCATGTTTACACGGTGAGCGAATGCGACATGTCACGGATTAAGAATTTCATCGCCCGCAACGGCGAATCATTCAAATCCAAACATGGTCATTCGTTGACTGTCACCCATTTTATCACCTATGCGGTACGGGATGCCCTGGTGAAATTCCCGCTGGTTAATGCCTCTCTGGACGGCACGCAAATTATCAAACACCGCAATGTGAATATCGGGATTGCAGTAGCCGTGAAAGATGGCTTGGTGGTGCCACCGGTTCGCAACGCCGAGGATCTCAATCTGATTGGTATTTCCAAAGCGGTGAGCGAGATCGTGCGTAAATCCCGCAACAAACAGCTCATGCCCGATGACCTGCAGGGCGCCACATTTTCCATCACCAATTTTGGGGTGTTCGGAAGTCTGGCCGGTTATCCCATCATCAACCAGCCCAATGTGGCCATTCTGGGTGTGGGTGCGATTAAAAAACGACCGGTGGTGGTGGAAATCGATGGCACCGATGCCATTGCCATTCGTCAGATTTGTCATCTCACTTTGGGTTTTGACCATCGCCTGATCGATGGCGCCATGGGTAGTTCGTTTCTGGAAACGGTGGTGGAAAATCTGGAAAATTTCGAACTGGATGGGATTGTTTGAAGGAAAAGGCATTAACCGCCAAGACGCAAAGTAAAACGCAAAGGTCGCAGAATAATTTAAATGAAGAAAACCACAGATATCACCAAGATGGCACAGAGAACACAGAGAAGAACAATTTGTGGAATTTGTGTAATGAGTGGTTTCTCTCACCTGAAAATTATATTACCCACCCTATGAAGACGCAAACCAAACCCGATTGGCTCAGAACAAAACTCAGAACGGGTCCCAATTATCAGGATCTGAAAAGCATTGTAAATTCTCATAAACTGCACACCGTGTGTCAGGAAGCGTTGTGTCCCAATATCAGTGAATGCTGGGAGCGCCGGGCCGCAACCATCATGATTTTAGGCGATGTGTGTACCCGCTCCTGCGGTTTTTGTGCTGTGAAAACCGGTAAACCGCCCATCACGGATTTGGACGAGCCGCTTAGAACGGCTGAAGCGGTGAAAAAAATGGGCTTGCGGCACGTGGTCATTACATCGGTGGACCGGGACGATCTGCCGGACGGTGGTGCTCAAATCTGGGCGGAAACGATCCGGGCGATCCATGAGAATGTCCCGGGCTGTTCGGTGGAAGTCCTCACACCCGATTTCAAAGGCAGCGAACGGGACATCCAAACGGTTTTAGACGCCCGGCCGGAAATCATGAGTCACAATCTGGAAACGGTCGAACGGTTGCACCGAATGGTCCGTCCCCAGGCCAAGTATGAGCGTTCCCTGGCGGTATTACGCCAGTCCGTGGCAGCCGGTTTGATGACCAAGACCTCCATTATGGTGGGAATCGGGGAACTGGAAGCGGAAGTCTACGCGCTCATGGATGATGTGCGGGCAACAGGGACACAGATTTTTTCCGCAGGACAGTATTTGCAGCCCACCAAAGATCATCTCCCGGTGGACCGGTATGTTCATCCCGATGAATTTCAAGCCTACAAGGGTTACGGTCTTGAAATTGGTTTCGATTATGTTGAATCGGGCCCGCTGGTGCGGTCGTCCTACCACGCTGATGAGCAGGTGGAAGCCAATCCCAAGCTATCGTTCAAAACTGACCGGGATCTCCAAGAGCTGCCGGTTACTCACTAAGCTCTATTTCTACGGAAAAATATTCATTACTAGTCATGCTGAACTCGTTTCAGCATCTCAGTTATTCTATACCCAGGAGATCCTGAATGAAGTCTCCGTCCCAAAGTCTTCGGAACTTCGGCTGAGCAGGCAAGTTCAGGGCGACATTATCAAATACTGAGGGAATTAAAAATCCGACTGCCCTTCGACAAAGCTCAGGGAGACAGCCGGATATGTATACGAAAAAATCTGTTCTGCTATTTTTTAGCTGCCATTTTCTTAAACCACGCCGACTGCTTCTCATGCAGCAGCAGGGGATTGGCGGATTTGAGTGAACTCATGTAGGACGATCCCAGAAAGCTCCAGGCCAGCACGCGCTGAATGCCTTTTTCCAGCAAGACTTCATTGGCCACATCCACAAAAAATTCTTCACCGGCGCGGGTCTGGTAATTTTTCACCCACATTTCGGTTTCGCGATTGTATTGACGCGACAGATTCAGGAGAATGTCCGTATTCTCTTCATAATTACGTCGCACCCACGCTTCGTCATGTTCCGGGTGATGCCATTGCCAGTAGGGATCAGTAGCCACGATGTCAGCATGGGGGAGCTTGTATACCAATTCCAGATCACTGAAACCATCATCCATTCCCCAGGTGGGTGGGAGCACACAGATCGAATTCAATAATCCTTTTTCGTGGGCATAATTGGTGAGTTTTTTCAAAAATCCCACCAGAGATGCTTCGCGAAACGCACGCACATCAAAATTCATCTTCATGGGCATGGGTTCACCGGTGAGTTTTTCATATTTGGCCTGGCACGTGGGACAACGACAAACCCATTCGTCTTCCGATAGCTGTTGTTTTCGGTCCAACGATCCCAAAAAGAAGTGGGGTTCGTCCCACATGGCCACATCTGCCTTGGCTTCGGCCGCCAGATCAATCCAGCGCTTTAGTAGCGCGGTAAATTCCGGATGATTGGGGCAGACGGCCGGCACAAACCGACCCGTATTGGTCATCTGAGCCGTGTCCGGATGATGTTGCAGGAGCCCGGAAAATGCCTCGCCACCGAAGACGCGACCAAACCCCCACGGATTCATGTACACCGTCATTTCCCGCTCCCGCGCCAGTCCGGTCAATTCCACCATCGTCTCGGCGTAAAATACCAAATCCGCTTCAGAAGTGGTGAATAGCACTGTATTGGCGCCATCTGCTACCATTCTGTCCAGGTCACGCGCCACATGTTCAGGATTCCGTACACCGAAGTAGGACCAGCCCCGGACAGGTGATTTTTTTTTCATACTGGGCACTCCGGGGACATTGAGCGGTAAATAATGAGGTGTGAAACAGATTGTGTCAAAGTAAGTCCGTGGGAATCAGGTTAATTTTTTGGGGATCAGGTTGCGTTGCAGCTGGGTATAGATCGGTAAACCATTTTCAAAACGAGGAAACACTTCGCCGGTAATGAGCGGTTCACAATAGGTACGGAATGCGTCCGTGATATGGAAACCGTCCTCCCGGATGTATTCGGCAGGCAGGACTTTTTCCTGATTGGCAATATTCCCAATATCCGTATGTCCCACCGTCCATTGATAGGGCGTATCGGATTCCCGCACCAGGGTGACCATTTCACCATTCAGACCCATTCCCGCCAGCCGCACGGCTTCCCGACCTACTGCAATGGCTTGCTCCAGATCCACTTTGGAAGCAATATGGCGCCCGGAGCGCTGGAAGTAATCCGGGAGGGCATTGTGAACTTTCAGCTTAAGCTGCTCTTTTACCAGGTCGGAAATGAAACTTCCCGCACCACCCAATTGGGTATGCCCAAAGCTGTCTGATGTCCCGGAATCAGCGATAAATTTGCCTTCAGTGTTTTGCGTTCCTTCCGAAACCACGATGACACAATATCCCACTTTGGAAATGACCCGCTCCACCTGTACCAGGAATTTTTCAGGCTGAAATACAATTTCCGGCAGCAAAATAATATGCGGTCCGTCTTTTTCCGTAGTCGCCGCCAGTCCGGCGGAGGCCGCAATCCAACCCGCGTGACGCCCCATGGTTTCTGCTACAAAGACTTTGGTGGAGTCGCGGTGCATGGAGGCTACATCGTAGGAAGCTTCCTTCACACTCACCGCATTGTATTTGGCTACCGAGCCAAATCCGGGACAGTTGTCCGTCACCGGAAGGTCATTGTCCACAGTTTTAGGGACTCCGATGCAGGTGACATCATAGCCCATTTCATGGCTCAGTTTGGATATTTTGTAAGCGGTATCCATGGAATCATTCCCACCATTGTAGAAGAAATACCGTACATCATGGGCTTTGAATACCTGGATAATACGCTCGAAATCGGCGCGATTCTTTTCCAGTGAGGGCAACTTTTTTCGGCAGGATCCGAATGCACCGGCCGGTGTGAAGGGCAGATTCTCGATATCCTCAGCGCTTTCCCGGCTGATGTCAACGAGGTTCTCTTCCAGCACTCCATTAATGCCGAAAAGTCCTCCATAGATATTGTCGATAAAATCCGCTTCCTGGGCGGCTTTGATGACCCCGTATGCGGATCCGTTAATCACACTGGTGACGCCACCGGACTGGGCATATACGGCATTAGCCTTCTGCATGGGAAATCCCTCTGTGGTCAATATTATGAAATGTGGTTTTGAATTTTTGTCGTGGTATGGTCTTGATAAAACCTAATGTCTGCATAAGCGGGCGTAATTTATCGCAGCGCGCCCACTCTGCAAGCAGCAAACACTGTGGGGAGAGAAAGCGTAGGAGAATGAAGTTGGAGAAAAAACAAGGTCATCGCGCACGAGTCCCTCGCTGTCTTGCTGAGCTTTGTCGAAGCACAGCGAGGGGGGGGCCAGAATTAGTTTCAATTACGATTAAAATGAAATAGGAGTTAACCCGGATTGAAAGCAACCACAAGGTGTGCTGCTCGCCCTTCGACGGGGCTC
>JAIPJQ010000152.1 GCA_021734065.1 Fidelibacterota bacterium
AGACTGAGCAGGAAAACCGGCAGCGTCAGCCCTGCCGCCACCACCAAATCCAGGCGCAGCCCCACGCCAAAGGCTCTAAAAATAAGCGCGCCGGTTCCATCAGTTATCGACTCACGCAACAGCCAAAGCCATAGCAGGCGCCAGATGGTAATGAGGAGCATGGTGGCGGCAAAATGCAGCGTGGTGACGCTGATGACCGGCGGAGAGAGTAACTTTCGTGTCCAGCGATTCCGATTCCACATGGGGTGGAAATTAAATCAAAATCGGCGTGGAATCCTCGTGAAATGAATGACGCAACCTAATTTAGCAGGGAGAAACGATGCGAATCACTCAAAGAAAGAGTCAGCCAAATGAGTTCGCGGAACGCATAAATCGGATCGTGCGGGAAAAGTTCAATTAAAGAATCTTCAGAAAGAAACGCGATGTCACATTTTGTCTTCACTGAGAAGCTTCCCAATATATTGATATTTACATGCGGCTTGTTCGTGCATACCTGATTTCACGGCAATTGACGACTTGTTCAATTTTGAAACCTGCGGTATTTGAAGCAGTCTCCCTCTCTGTAGGTCTGTAACCATCCTTATCGCTTTTTTCCGGACGGTCTGTCATTATTACCCCTCACAAACGGGATTTTAATTTTTCGCCCCCTTGGGTTTCTGAATATCGGTGATCATTTAGAGGGAAGATCAGCTTCAGCTTTCAGGTATTGAATTAATTGTAACCCTGGCAGACCTTCGATCCTTCGCTACGCTCGACCTCCAGCAGACAGTCGGGCATTTTTTCCACTCTGGCTGCTCTGTGACTCTTCCGCGCTCTCTCTGCGGTTCCAATCAATCCGCGCTTTCTGCGCAGATCCGCGGCTCGTAAACAACCATTCCCCATTGACTGTTTTTGTCTGCGTTCATTTCTGGCTAAAAACCTTCGTGCCCTTCGTGGTGGATCCTAAAAATCCGCGCAGGCGGCGTCATCCGCGGCAAAAAAACTACCGCCGGATCCGGTCCATCAACCATTCAAACAACCGCACACCCGCCAGATCATTGGTCTCGAATTCAGGATGCCACTGAATCGCCAGGATCGGTAACGCAGGATCGTCCGGCTCCATGGCCTCGATAACATTATCCGCCGTCCAGGCCGTTACATGAAAACCATCACACAGTTGCTTGACACTCTGATGATGCGCGCTGTTGGTCTCGGTGCAGCAGGTGCCCGTGAGCTTTTGAAGCAGTGACCCTTTTTCAAATTCCACCTCGTGCCGGGCGTCGTACCACTCCTCAATCTTGTGCACCAACGGTTTTTCAATCTGGCTGGGAATGTCCTGATACAGAGAGCCGCCCAGAAAGACATTCAACTGCTGCATTCCCAGACAAATAGCCAGCGTGGGAATACGATTCCCAATCACCCGTTCCAATAATCCAAAATCATTAGCCGCCCGGCGTGGATCCTGAATGGTAATATTTTCCATCGCCGGAATGGGTTCCTCTCCATATCGCTGTGGATCCAAATCATACCCGCCCACCATGACGAATCCATCGGTGAAATGCAGCAGCCGGTCCAGATGAGTCATTTCTACCTGCGGTGGAATCAGAAAGGGAATCCCCCCGGCACGCTGAATGATGTCCGTGTAGCTTGAGCCCACCACGCTTCGATTCATGGTTTCAATGGGATAAAAACTCACATTCACGGCGATCACCGGTTTCCGCATCCCCATTGTCCCGCCGCTAAATCTCGCCGTAAACCAATTTGCCGTCGCTGAATACCGCCTGAATCAAATCTGCCTCTTTCAGATCCATCTCCGCCAGATTAAGAAATTCACGCTTCAGCACCACAAAATCCGCCAGCATTCCCGGTGATAAATGCCCTTTGTAATGATCGGAAAATTCTGCGAATGCAGCCCCCTCCGTGTGGGCGTGAAGAACTGTGCCCAAATCCAGCCGCTCCGCCAAGGTCCAGCCATTCCGCAAAATGGCGGACTGCATACCCAGCAAAGCGTTCAGCGGTGCCACCGGCCAGTCAGAACCCATGGCCAGCCGACCCCCGTGCTGGTGAATACTGCGGTAGGGAAACGCATACCCCGACCGATTACCTAACAATTCATCAGCCCAGCGGGAATCATCCACACAATGAAACGGCTGAATGCTGGCAATAACCCGCTGGTCACCGAACCGGTGTTGATCATCCGGGTGAATGTGCTGGGCATGCTCAATGCGAAACCGGCGATCCCGTTTGCCCCGGGCTTCATACAATTCGGCGAACAGATCCAGCACCAGCCGGTTGGCCTTGTCACCAATGGCGTGAATCACCACCTGAATGTTATGCGCGTCCGCGTCCCACAAGATCTCACGCACTTTGGCCAGATTCTCAAAATCCTTGTCCAGCAGGCCATGATTACCAGGCTCATTGTCATAGTCCTCAAACATGAGTGCCGTGGCCGAGCCCAGACTGCCGTCGGAAAAGCCCTTCAACCCCCCAATCTGGAACCATTTGTCCTGATAGAACCCCACATCCAGTTCGCGCTTCAAATCATCCCAGCGTAATAATGGCGCATAAGCCCGGATCCGCACCTTCAACTTACCCGCCTTGGCCAGCTCTTCATACCAGCGCAGCCGGTCGAAATTGTAACACATATCATTGATGGAGGTAATGCCGTTTCGCAAGGCCTCATCCATGGCGGCCTCCAGGTAGCGCCAATCCTCCTCAGGCGTTGATGTCGACTGATGACGAAACACCAACCCCATGGCCGCGTCTTTCAGCAAACCGGTGGGCTCTCCGGTTGAATCCCGAACGACCATGCCTCCGGTGGGACTTTCAGTCGTTTTGGTAATGCCTGCCAGTGCCAGGGTTTTGGAATTTGCCACGGCACAATGTCCATCGTGGCGACTCACGAATACAAAATGATCCGGCGCGGCGGCATCTATCCATTCCTTCGTAGGCCAGGCTTTATCGGGGAATTGCTGTTGGTCCCACCAGCCGCCGGTGATCCAGGTGTCTTGGGGTGTTTTGGCGGCAAAGTCACGCAAAATTTCAATGAATTCGGTTTTGGAAAAGGCCGGACGAAGTTGCACCGAAAGCAGGTTTTGACCACCCTCCAGAAAATGGGTGTGTACATCCAGAAATCCCGGCGTCATCACCGCGCCCTTTAGATCAATGATCCGGGTGGCCTGGGCACGGTACATGGACAGATCAACCCCCACGGCAACGATTTTGTTGGCTTTAAGTCCTAATTGGCTGGCGGTGGGATTGCGGAAATTTTGGGTGAGAATGTGACCGTTAATAAACAGGGTGTCAACGCTGGGCAAAGCTGTAGTCCTTTCTGAATGACTTTCTATTGGTCAGCCAATTCTATAAGGAATTACCGAAAATCACCAGAAATACTTTGCGTCGTTAAAAACAACCTTTTGTCCGGCAATCTCCGGGTAGCCCCGGGGGATCTAATCGCTAATACCAAATAGCTGTTTTTCCAGAGGTGGAAATTTTATTTCAATCTGACTACTTAAAGCACCATGAATCAGGAACCATTGTTGATTTCGAATCTCGCAAAAGAGGTAAAGTTCTGTATCATGATCGGATGATTTCGGCGTCAGTTTAATCCGAACAGAAAAAGGAATATTTGCAAAAAATTCAACGGAACAAGTCGCCACATTCCAATGATTGTGCATAGTCGTTTTTATTCGTTGGGTAAACGCCTCCCAATTCATCGTTTCGAATTCTTTCGGAAGTGGCAGATCAATAGCCGTGAAAAACAATTTTATACCTCTGTCGAAACTCTCGCGTTCACCGACCAGAAACGGCATAAATTCGAATTCCTTCAGAATATGGTGATATAAGCTGTCAGCAGCACCTCCTTCAGTCGTAACCCAAAAATGTGAACCATATCGGTCCAGAATTCTCACATTTGAATCCTGCACCGTGGTTAAATAATGAAAGGGTGGCTTTGAGGTGAGATTTTCACTTCTTGGATATATTCCAAATGTTCCTTCAATTATTTCTGTGTCACTCATTGAATCTGAATACGCATTTAGCGCCAATTCAACGGGATGACTTGCGTCTGAATGGGGCGACCATTGTCCTTCCGGATTCTGCAACAGGTTAAATGAAATTGCATATACGGTTTGGGTTGAAAAAATATCCTGACGCTGCCAGCGGCCTGTAAATCGGAAGGACCAGGCACGATCACCGTTGGCAGCGTTCATCACTTGAACGCGAATAAGCTTCCAATTTGCAGGCTTCAAAATCTGCTTAATTGCATTTTCGTCAAGTGTGGTGGTGTCTAGAGCAAATCCGGGCGTTGAATCCTTTGGCGAAACGAAAATGCCCCGGGGGTTTTTCTCAGAATAATGCGTAACGACTGAACGGAACAGGCAGACAATATAGTCCTGTCCTATGAACTCGCCTTCCGGTTGAGTGCGGGCATATTTTTGGTAATTTTCCGGTGCGAGGCGCCAGCAGTCCCGCGGATCTGACGCGATATGATTACAACCGGATAATATCCAAACCCCTAAAAGTAGCCAGGGCGCGATTTTGTAAAGCGTATAAGATTTCATCGTTTAAAATTTGCCAACATTTGGGCGAAAAAACTCCGGTTCCTCGGAATAAACCAGGCAAGGTACCAAATCGACAAGCGCCAAACTGCTCAACTCTTTTTAATGAACTTTTGCGAATGAGCACAGCATGTGTTCAATCACGCCGAATCATGCTGGAATGGGTCATAATGATTCACCCGGGAACCGTTTTTCAGCGCTCCAGTTCCCAATCATTGCTTGCGCCGCCGGATGGATGGAGACTTCAAAGCGATGCGGTACCGGCAGGATGCGTTCACCATCCGTGTGCACCGGAATGGCTTTTTCGCTTTCAATGACCAGTTTATCGGTGCGGAAATGTTCAATCTCCGGGAGATCACCAATCGTTCCGTTATAAAGCTTCAGAAAATTGGTAACAATCCTGCGTCGTGCAATTTCTCGCACCAGACAGATATCAAACTTGCCATCGTCCATGAGCGCTCGCGGCGTCAATTGCAATCCACCGCCCACATTCCAGCCATTCCCGATGCTGATGAGAAATATCTCCTGGTCCAGAGCCATGTCATTGAATGCCACCTGCATGGGAATCCGGCGAAAGGTGAAAAATGTGAATCCAATGGCCAGGATGTATTTGGGGGCGCCCCGCATGAACGACAATTTTTGACCAATGTCATTAGCACGGCCTTCAAAACCGATGCCCATGACATTGATAAATCGGCGGCCATTTACTTCGCCCACATCCAGGATTTTGATGTCATGATTCAGGAGAATGTCCACCGCCTGTGGCACCGAATCCACCGGCATGTTACAGCTGCGGGCGAAGTCGTTTCCTGTCCCGATGGGAATAATGCCCAGCGGCATATCCAAGTCGGGCATGCCATTGATAATTTCATTGATCG
>JAIPJQ010000153.1 GCA_021734065.1 Fidelibacterota bacterium
GGCGTGGCAGAATTACAGCAGAAACACGGGAAATTCTTAAAGGGGCTGCGCCAACTGGGTCTGATGATGGGATTGGAACTGGTGGATGAACTGGCTGGGTTCGCGTTAACCAAAGCGGCCTATGACCACGACCTGCTCATGATTTACGCCAATAACGATACCCGAATTTGTCAACTCCTGCCCCCATTGACCATGCATGCCGGACAGGTAACAGAAGTCATGACACAATTGGACAAAGCCCTGACCAGCGCTGCGCGGCTACACAAATTGATGAGATTGAAACGCTGGTTAAGTCGTGGATCAGATTAAGCGTTCTTGTGGTTCACAAACGAGATCCCTCAGCTGCATACTTCGCCAAGCTCAGTACTTCGTTCGGGATGACGTTGATAAAGTTCCCTGAGCCTGCTCGATGATCTCTGTAATTAATAGTTTTTACTGGTGCCCTTTGAACCTTCGTGGTGAGTAAAAAAATGTTAGAAATTGATCGTTCCATTCTGGAAACCTTCGAAATGAAAATCGATCCCCGACAATTGCGCGGGGGCTCTGTTCTGGGATATGGAGAGATCTCCACTGTTCTTGAAATCACGGGACTGCCGGACGTTGCCTGTAAACGTATGCCACTCTTTAAAACCCGCCTGGCCGCCGATACTTATGCGCGTCAGTACCGGGAATATTGTGACCACTTAATCGCAGCCGGCTTAAAGCTTCCGGACGACCGCACCGCGATTATTGAACAATCGGGAAAACCGGTGGTCCTGTACATCATCCAACAACAACTCAACCCGGCGCGATTTGTCCACAAACTGATCCATGACCTGCCCGACACTGAGATCGATATCCTGATTTCCGGTGTCCTGGAACAAATCAATCAAATCTGGCAGTTCAATCGTGACCATTCACCCAATCTGCAATTGGCCATCGACGGGCAGCTTTCAAACTGGGTTTTTCTGGAATCAGGGGATCTGTACTATGTTGATACCAGTACGCCACTCTATCGCATCAATGGACAGGAACAACTTGATCCGGAATTGTTTTTACAAAGCGCGCCCTCTTTTTTACGCTGGTTGATCCGCTGGCTCTTCCTGGCTGATGTGATGAATCGTTATTATGATCCCCGCCAGGTGGCCATTGATGTCGCCGCCAATCTATTCAAAGAGCAGCGACCCGATCTGGTACCACGTGTGGTTGAGCTGATCAATCACTACAACCCGACTGACACGGAACCATTCACGGTCAAAGACATCGAAAAATATTACCGGGAAGACAAGTTGATCTGGACGCTATTTCTGGCGCTGCGGCGGTTTGACCGGTGGTTGAAGACCAAAATATTGCGTCAGCGCTACGAATTTGTCCTACCGGGCAAGATCAAACGTTGACAGGGGCAGGAAAGTATGTGTGATACCTTTGTCATCTTGCCGGAATTAACGGCCGACGGGTCAATCATTTTTGGCAAAAACAGTGACCGTGAGCCCAATGAAGCACAGGCGCTGGAATATTATCCGGCGGCATCATATCCGGTCGGTGAAAAGCTCCGGTGTACCTACCTGGAAATTCCCCAGGTGAAAAAGACCTTCGCAACCCTGTTGAGTCGGCCATTCTGGATGTGGGGTGCTGAGATTGGTGCCAATGAAAAGGGTGTTACTATTGGTAATGAAGCTGTCTTCACCAAAATGCCCCTGGACCGTGGTGAGGAAAAGCTCACCGGCATGGATTTGCTCCGGTTGGCGCTGGAACGGGGTGACACGGCCCAGAATGCGTTGGACACGATCATCGGATTATTGGCCGATGTGGGCCAGGGCGGGATCTGCGGCTATGAAGATAAAAAACTGGCTTACCACAACAGCTACATCATTGCTGATCCCAGCGAGGCCTGGGTACTGGAAACCGCCGGTCCCATCTGGGCAGCCAAGCGGGTCAGAGACTATTATTCCATCAGCAACGGTCTGACAATTGGTGAAGATTACAACGCAGCCCATCCGGCTATCATTTCCACTGCCAGGGAGAAAGGTTGGTTGAAAAAAGGCGCGGTTTTCAATTTCGCCAAAGCCTATTCGGACTGGTTCTATACCACGTTTTCCGCTTGCCACACCCGCCAAAGCAGATCATCAACCCTGGCTGGGCAGCACCCGCACAAGGCGACGGTGGCTGATGCCTTTGCCATTCTGCGCGATCACGGCGATACCATTCCCTATCATCCTGATAAACATTTTCTTATGCGCCATATTTGCGCCCATTCCGGAAATGGATTATCACGCCACGCGGCGCAATCCACGGCTTCTCTGGTCGCACATCTGAAATGGGAATTACAGACCTTCTGGGCAACCGGAACCAGTGCGCCCTGCACCGGTATTTTCAAGCCTGTCTGGTTTTCCGGTAATGTCGTGCCGGACATCGGACCTTCCCCGGATAGAGATTTTGATCTTTCGGCATTGTGGTGGCAGCATGAAAACCTCCACCGTTCAGTACTTAAAGACTACCCCAACCGGATACGGAGTTATCGTGATGAGCGCGACGCTGTAGAGCAATCCTGGCTTGAGCAGGTGAGTCATTTAACGGGTGATGCTCGTTGGAATTTTAGTCAAAACGCATTCAGAGAAGCCGCTTCGTTACTTGATGAATGGACAAAGCAGGTACAGCAAACAACCTTTTCTAATAAGCCGGGAATTGTTTACCGTAATTACTGGCAGAAACAGAATTCAAAAGTTGGTTTAACAACCACTTAATTAGACAACCAGAACTGAACCTAAGGATCAAAGCATCGTTGAATTTGTCCGATGGGAGCCAATAGGATTAATCCGGAATACGATTGGGATACAAGAGAAAGTCTATCAATAATGTCGTTTAGATCCCTTATCCAAATTTTTCTACTCACGGTATTGATATCGACCAATTTCGTTCTGGCCACATCCAAACCAGACTACCTGATTTTGCTGCACGGATTGGGCCGGTCCGAGACCAGCATGCTCCTGCTGGAATACAATCTGCGCAAAGATGACTATGAAATCCTGAACATTGATTATCCCGGACGCAGTATTTCCATTGATGAAATTGCCGCCGGGTTGGAAGACTCACTCCGGATTCTCTGTCCCGATACCACGCGGAAAATGCATTTCATCACCCACTCCATGGGCGGAATCGTACTGCGGTATTATCTGGCGGAGCATGATATTCCCAATCTGGGTCGTGTGGTGATGCTGGCGCCGCCCAACGAAGGGAGCCAGATTGTAGATGAAGTGGGCGACTGGTGGCTTTTTGAAGTTCTCATGGGTCCGGCCGGTGAGGAATTGGGTACCAGTTCACTCAGTGTGCCCAAGCAATTGCCTCCGGTGGATTATCCGGTGGGCATTATCGCTGGCAATGTCTCCATCGCGCCCCATTTCTCTGCCATTCTGCCCGGACCTGATGACGGCGCGGTGAGCGTTTCTCATACTCAGGTGGCCGGTATGACCGACTTTCTGGTGGTCCCCTATCCCCACACACTTATGGTGAGCATCCCAAAAATCGCTGAAGAGGCGGCGTATTTTCTGGAAAATGGTCGATTTGACCACAGTCGCTGGAACCAGTCGGACTCCCTGGATCGAGCGCCGGTCCATTCCGAAGAAGACCCGTAACATTTCCAGAACAAATCATTCATTTCCCATTTCCATCTGGCCAGTGAACACTCTATTTTCATCCCAATGAAATTAGACATTCTTTCTAAAAATGAAGCCCTTCTGGTAGCCATCTCCTGCCTGTTCACGGGATTTTTTGCCTCCGGTCTCCTGCATCTTACCATCACCCAGGTCACCGATTCACCCACCTGGGAAAATGTAGCGCTGATCCTGGGTGAGGCGGCCATGATCCTGCCTATTTTGTATGTGCTGAATCTGCGTCAGCAGCGTCTGCGCACATTCATCCCCCGGAAAAAACTCTCACCTGTGATTGTCACTACTGTCGTGGTGTTTGCATTCGGAATGCTCCTGACCCTGGATGGGTTGGGTGCAATTCTGGACCAATTTTTCACCTTCCCCGAATGGCTGGAGGAAATGGAGGCGGGATTGTTGTGGCAGAGCACACCGGAATTGATTCTGCTCATTGCCGCCGGGGTGATTGTGGCTCCGGCCATTGAGGAGTTGATTTTCCGCGGTTTTCTGCAGCAGGCTATGGCCGGATATTACCAGCATCTTTTACCGGCTATTGTGGCACCGGCAGTGCTCTTCACCATTTTTCATGTCCAATATCTCATGTACCTGCCGGCCGCCATTGAGCTGCTCCTGCTGGCGCTGGCTTTCGGGTGGGTGATGGGTAAAACCGGGAGTTTACTGGCACCCATCCTACTCCACGCGCTGAATAATCTGGCGTCGCTCATCTGGCTGGGTACTGCTCACGATTCACCGGGAGTCATTACACCGGAAAGCCCCCAATCCTGGGGTTGGTTTATCCTGGGATTATTCCTTCTGGGAATTGCGGGATGGCGACTGAACCGCGAACCGGATTATATCCCCTTTCCCCTGATCATTGAAGGAACCCGGCGTCCGGAAGATCGCCATGGGGATCGATAACTGGTGTTTAATTTGCTGTTATACTTACATAATTTGAATACGAAGATGGTACGCTACGCAGAGGATATTCAATCAAGGGGGTGCGTGTGATTACTTCGTTTGATCAATTGTTTAATGAACTGGGTGACCAGCCCAAAAAACGGGTCGCTCTGGCAGCTGCTGATGATGACGTTCTGCTGCAGGCGGCTCAACAGGCTCAATTTCAGAATTTGGCTTCGTTTATCCTTGTGGGAAATACCGATAAAATCAGCGAACTGAAGCGCCAGTTTGATATTGAGGGTGATTTCCAGATGGTGCATTCCGACCATCCGGCTGAAGCAGCGGTAAAACTGGTCCGCGAAGGGGAGGCGGATTTGCTCATGAAGGGCGCCATCTCTTCCAGTGCTTTGTTGAAAGCGGTTTTGGACCGGGAAAAGGGCTTACGCAAGGGGGAACTGCTCAGTCATGTGGCTGTGGTGGAATCACCCGCCTATCACAAATTACTGTTTATCACCGATGGGGGCATCAACATCGCCTATGATGAGGACACCTTCGTGAGTGTGATCCGAAACGCCCTGGATTATGTGAAGCGACTGGGTTTGGAAAAACCGCAGGTGGGCATGCTGGCATTGGTGGAGCAGGTGAATCCTAAAATTCCTGAAACGGTCATGGCTGACAAAGTCGCCAAACGTCTGCAGGGCGAATGTCTCATTGAGGGCCCCATCGCCCTGGATGTGGCTATTTCCGCTGAGGCTGCCCGACACAAGAAGATCCCTTCCCGTATTGCGGGACATGTGGACATTCTGGTCATGCCCAACACCACCGCCGCCAATCATTTGGTGAAAGGTTTGGCCGGTTTGGGAAGTTGTCAGGTTGGTGGTGTGATCGTGG
>JAIPJQ010000154.1 GCA_021734065.1 Fidelibacterota bacterium
ACCGGCTTGATCTATCAGGGACCGGGACTTGTGAAAGGTTTGATTAAAGGTCTAGGTTGAGATTCTCCCCCTTATTTCAGGAGGTGGATCAGCGCATGATCACTCAAGAACGCAAATAATCAGGCGTGAACCTTACATTCTCTTGACACCGGCAATTATCCGGTGTAGAATCCCCGTCAACGGAAGGCAATCACACCAGCATGGAAATATCACGAATAACCAATTTAAAAATAAACAGTCCTCTGGTTGGTCTGACCTACTCTAAAATCAGCGCGACCTATTATTACTACTATTATTCTTACTGCGGACTATCCCATGCTTTGGAGCGGCGTTTGAGCAACTAACCTGACTTACATACCAAACCTTAAAAGCGTGGGATGTCAAACGACTCCCACGCTTTTTTTATGCCAAAAAAAAGGAGTTAATCGAATGAGTTTAGAATTAAAACAGTGCCGGGGAATCCGGGGTGCGACTACGGTCCCGGTGAATGACCGCACCATAATTCTGGACCGGACCCGGGAGCTGTTACTCGCCATTGCAGAAGCGAATGACCTTTTGAAAGAGGACATTTGCAGCCTTTTTTTTACCACAACAACCGATCTGACCGCTGAATATCCGGCTCTGGCTGCCCGTCAGTTGGGATGGGTGGATTCCGCTTTGTTGTGCGCCCATGAGATGCAGGTGCCGGAGGGTCTGGACCACTGCATCCGGGTGCTCATTCATTGGAATACGACAAAACCGGCATCTGCATTACACCATGTCTATATCCGGGGCGCTGAAGTCCTCAGGCCGGAACATAGTCTGGATGCAATACACGTTTCTGCCAATTCAAATGATGGAGGATTACCATGATTGTGATTATGAGCCCCGCGGCACCCCAGTCTTCACTGGACCGGGTGATTGCGACCATTGAGCAGAATCAATTACAGCCACATGTATCCCGGGGTACCCAGCGGACCATCATTGGAATTATGGGGGATGACCGCCATATCCATACCCAGACACTGGAATGCCTGCCGGATGTGGAGGCCATTGTTCCGGTGCTCACGCCTTTCAAGTTAGCCAGCCGCGAGTTTCGGCCTGAACCCACGCTAATCCGCGTGGGCAATATTCTGATTGGTGGTGAACAATTGACCATTATGGCGGGACCGTGTGCCGTGGAGAGTCATGAACTTTTAGAATCCACGGCGCGTGCGGTACATCAGGCCGGCGCTGCCGTTTTGAGGGGCGGTGTATTCAAACCCCGCACATCGCCATACAGCTTCAAGGGGCTGGGTGAGCAAGCCCTGGATTGGTTGCATGCGGTGGGAAAATCCCACCAGATGCCGATTATTACCGAGGTCATGGCGCCGGAGCAGGTCAATATCGTGGCTGACAAAGCCGATATTCTCCAAATTGGTGCCCGCAATATGCAGAATTTCAACCTGCTGGAAGCGGTGGGTGACACGTCGCGCCCCATTCTCCTGAAACGGGGACCGGCAGCGACACTGGACGAATGGTTATTAGCGGCAGAGTACATTCTGGCACAGGGCAATGAACAGGTGATATTGTGTGAACGGGGATTACGCTCCTTTGATCGCAAATATACCCGCAATATCCTGGACGTGAGTGCGGTTCCTGTGTTGAAATCACTGACTCACCTGCCTGTCATCGTGGACCCCAGTCACGCGGTAGGGAAATGGGAATGGATTACGGCGGTCTCCCGGGCAGCCATTGCAGCCGGTGCTGACGGTCTTCTTGTTGAAGTTCATCCCCAACCGGAAATCGCGCTTTCTGACGGGCGCCAGTCATTGTTACCCAAACGGTTTAAATCCCTGATGACGGATGTTCGCCACATTGCGGGAGTGATGGGACGCTCAGTGGGAGTGGTGGAGTCCCAAACGATATCCGAATTTGTACCTCCCGAGGTTTTACCTTGAGACCCCTCACCCGTGACGATGCGGCATGGTTCCGTACTGCGACGATTACCATTTATGGTCTGGGATTAATGGGGGCTTCGCTTGCCATGGCTCTCCGAAACGCTGGTATGGGTAATCTAATCCAGGCGATTGATGAAGACCCCCGCGCCATTGAGAAGGGTTTGGCTCAACAGGTGATTGACGCAGGCACGACCAAACCGGATGAATTGCTCCCCCGGTCCGATCTGGTGATCTTGGCGGTCCCGGTCGGGGCGATTTGCCATATCCTGGAAACGATGGGAAAAAATATGCCTCCGGGCACCATAGTCACGGATATGGGAAGCACCAAGATTGAGATTGTGCGGCGAATGAACCGGCTGCCCCGGCATATTTCGGCAATTGGCGGACATCCCATGTGTGGCCGGGAAATCAATGGAATCGCGGCGGCCCGGGCTGATTTATTCCAAGGGAAGCGGTATTTCCTGACACCCACGGAACGCACCACACCAAAAATTCTTGCCGTAATGCAATTTCTGATCTCCCGTATCGGAGCAACACCGGTCATAACCGATCCCCAAACTCACGATGCCATGACTGCTCTCACCAGTCACGCACCCTATCTTCTTTCAGTGGCTCTCAATTCAGCAGTCACAGAAAAAAGCGGCTCACCCACAGCTTCTCCTGTCCCGTTTATTTCCTCCGGTTTTTTGGACACTACCCGGATCGCCGGAAGTGATGTATCCATGATGCTGGATATATTGTCCACCAATAAGACCAATGTCTTGAAGGCCGTGGATAAGGTACTGGAAAATTTAGTACAACTTCGCCGATGGCTGGAATTAGAACAAATGATGGAACTGAAAGATTTCCTGTCCACTCAAAGGGAAAATCGGCGCGGAAGGGAGGCATCAATTCCACGACAACCCGAGTAATGTCAGAAGATAAGTCGGGACCTGCAATCAACCGCTGCTGTGCCCGGATCTTCATAGAAATTTTAAAGGAATTGAGGTCTCACCACATCGCCACCTTGCCTCTATGAGGTCTTGACTCAGATTTATTATGCCGGATTGATTTATCAGGGACCGGTCTTGGTGAAATGGTTGGTTACAGGCGTGAATCAGGGCTGCGTATCAGATATTGACGACATTATTCGATGTTTCAGGGAAACAGCTTCTCAGCGCCGACCAATCAATCACAATTCAATTCAGGGATATTTCGGAAAAAATCCAGACTTTCGGGGTTTTTCAGTGCGTCGCGATTTTTTACTTCCCCACCGTGGAGCAGTTGCTTCACCGCAACCTCCACCTTTTTTCCATTGATGGTGTAGGGAATGTCTGGTGCAGCCAAAACTTTTGCCGGAACATGACGCGGGCTGCAATTTTGACGAATTTTCATCCGCATGGCACTCGCAAGACCGGAATCCAGGGGTTGTCCGCCAGCCATTTTAACGAATAGTACCACCCGCTCATCGCCGTTCCAATTTTGCCCCACAACCAGCGCGTCCGCAATCTCCGGAAAGCTCTCCACCACGCGGTAAATTTCTGCCGTTCCGATGCGCACACCGCCGGGATTCAGCGTGGCGTCCGAGCGGCCAAAAATCTTCACGCCACCGTGTTCATTGATTTCGATAAAATCCCCGTGGCGCCACACATTGGGGAACTGATCAAAATAGGCGTTACGATATTTTTCACCGTCCGGGTCATTCCAGAAATAGACCGGCATGGAGGGGAAGGGTGCAGTGCAGACCAGTTCACCCTTCGTGTTCAAAACTGCCGCACCGGTTTCATCAAAAGCCTCCACCTTCATGCCAAGCCCCCGGCATTGGAGTTCATCCCGCCGAACGGGTAAAACCGGATTGGCCAGGGCGAAACAGGAGATCAGATCGGTGCCACCGGAGATGGAGCCCAGCAGCATATCCGGCTTGATCTCGCCATAGACATAATCAAAACTCTCCTCCAACAGGGGCGAGCCGGTTGAAAGGATGGCACGTAGGGAATTGAGATTAAAATCCCGGCCAGGTTTGGCGCCGGCGGCTTCCAATGCCGAGAGGTATTTGGCGCTGGTTCCGAAAACGGTAATGCCCATTTCTTCCGCCATTTTCCACAAAGCTGAAGCGTCGGGGTAAAACGGATTTCCGTCGTACAACACCACTGTTGCCCCAACCGCCAGGGACGAGACCAGCCAGTTCCACATCATCCAGCCGCAGGTTGTGAAATAGAAAATGGTATCCTCACGGGTGAGATCGGTGTGAAGGCGTAATTCCTTCAAATGCTGGATCAGTGTGCCGCCGGCGCTGTGAACAATGGACTTTGGCAAACCCGTAGTGCCGCTGGAGTACATGATGTACAGCGGGTGATTGAAGGGGAGCTGGACGAAATCAAATTCCGGCGGGTCATTCACCAGAAAGTCATTCCAAAGAACGGCATTGTGAAAATTGTCCAGGGGTGGTTGGCTCGTGTAGGGCACAATCACCACGGTTTCCACGGTGGGTAGTTTGTCCAGAATGCCAGCGAGTTTTTCCAGCGCGTCGAAGCGTTTTCCCCCGTAAAAATAGCCATCGGCGGCAAAAATGATTTTGGGTTCGATCTGTGAAAAACGATCCAGCACACCCTTAATGCCAAAATCGGGGGAGGACGATGACCAGATGGCACCCAGACTCACCGTCGCCAGCATGGCGATCACCGTTTCCGGCAGATTGGGCATGAATCCCACCACCCGGTCATGGGGACCCACGCCGGCGGCTTTCAGGGCAGCGGCAGTTTGCGCCACTTTTTCATACAGTTCCGCATAGGTGAGAGTGGTGGTGATCTGGTCCTCGCCCTGGAAACGAATGGCAATGCGGTCGTCCCGATAGCGCAGCAGATTTTCAGCAAAATTCAGTCGTGCACCGCTGAACCATTGGGCACCGGGCATTTTACTCAGGTCATCCACCACCTCTTCCGGCTCGGTCGAATGACGCATCTCCATGAAATCCCAGACAGCCGCCCAGAATTGGGGAATCTGGGTCACGGACCATTCATAGAGGGCGGCATAATCAGGCAAATCCAACTGGTAGCGTTGGTTCACGAATTCACAGAATGCCGTCATCTGAGAGCGGGTGATTTTTTCCGGAGAGGGCGTGTATAAAATTTGGGCGGGATGCTTCATAACGATTAACGGGGTTTAGAAAAATTCAGCTTTGGTGTATTTGAAACCGAGCATAGCGCCGGAATCCGGGAGACTGTCGGTTCATCGCGTGTGAAACAGCTTATTGGGTATGCTTGTCTGATGGCCAGGGTTTGCGTTCCAGGCTGAAGCGGCGTCCCAGGGTGGTGTACTCTGTCCCGGCCAAACGGGCCACCGGATGCAGCAGCCCCACATCAATCCGGCCATTCTCCAGTAAATTATCAGCCACATGAAACCGGATTACCTCACCAATGACCAGTGCGGCGCCACCGGGACCGGCATTTCCCAATTCCACAATCTGAA
>JAIPJQ010000155.1 GCA_021734065.1 Fidelibacterota bacterium
CCATCATCGCAGACCAGCACTTCTGCTGAAAGCCCGGCACATTGTCGCGCCAGCTCACTGAATGACCGGGTCACCGTCTGCAGGCAGGGATGATCCAGCGTGGGCGTGTAGTGGGCGATAATAATTGATAAATCCAATTGCATTCCTTACGACCGGTAGCGCGCCGCCACAATAGCCGCCAGTTCCAAATCCAGCGATGTGGTGATCTTGAAATTATCCGGACTTCCTTCGAACAAGTGCACCTGCGCTTCCGGATTGGAGGTCAGGACCAGGCCAATCTCGTCGGTTCCCACAACGCCCGACCGGTGTGCCGCGCGCAGGGTCTCCGCTTGAAAACCCTCTGGTGTTTGCATAGCCCGCAGCGTCTGCCGATCCAGTTGTTGCCACGCCGTATCCACTGACATAACAATGGTGTCACGCAGCGGTAAGACAGGTGCGGCGGCTTCATACTCATCCAACGCGGCCAGACATTCGTTAATGATCTGCTGACTCAAAAAAGGGCGCGCCGCATCATGTACCAAAATTTTAGTGGCATCATCCGGACAGGCGGCCACACCCTTGGCGGACGAGTCCTGGCGGGTTACGCCGCCCGGTACTACTTCGCAGGCGGGATAGGCGTTTTTCACATGGTTCAGAAATTGGTCCGATGTCACAATGATGATTCCGTGTATGGCCACGTGTTGCTGAAACGCATTCACGGAATAACGGAGAATTTCCTGCCCACCAAGCTGCATGAATTGTTTGGGCAAATCGCCGCCCATCCGGCTACCCTGCCCGGCTGCCACAATCACAACCCAATTGGACTGGTTACTGTCGCTGTGCAAAATCAAGGGTTAATCCCGGGGTTTTTATTTTCATGGGGCTGGGCGGCCAACCTGATAGTGGAAAAATCAGACATGGTGAAAAATATCCCAAATCCCCGGTGAACAAATAACCTTTTCCACGAACCAGCGCCTGTTGGTGACCATTCACCACCAGGAGTAAGTTAATAAAAAAATAAAATTAACTCACCTTTTCATCTCAGTATTATCAATGGGTTATACAAGCTGCGTAATTCATTTATTGGTGGTAATTGGCAGAAATTTTCGCGAACATTATGGACTGACAATGGAGCAAGGCATGCAATTTTCAAACCCGACTCCCGTTGAATCCTACTTCCTGAAACAAAGTGGTCACAAATTCAGGTATGCGCCACTGGAAAAGGTCCCCATTGTGGAGGTTTCCAATTTCCCCGCCATGGGTCAGGTTACAGCTTTGCGCTTTTTAGAATGGGTCCAGCAGAACCCGGAGGGTGTCATTTCATTGCCCACGGGAAAGACGCCTGAATATTTCATAAGGTTCGTTGAATACTACTTGAAAAACTGGCATTTACCCAAAACGCGTAACCTGCTGGAACGGGTAAACATCGATCCGGGCAATAAGCCCAAAATGGACGGACTCCAGTTTGTCCAGATTGATGAATTCTTTCCCATCATGCCCTCCCAGCACAACAGCTTTTACGATTATGTCCAAAAATATTATTTGCACAATTTTGGCATCCCGGAAGACCGGGCACAGTTGATTGATGCCACGAAAATGGCATATCCCGGTGGCCATTCTTTCCAGGAAATCTGGCCCGATCTGAATGTAGATCTCTCCCTACGGGTGCGTCATCCCAAAACCCGGCAGGAACGGCTCCAGAAAGAATCCATTGAGGTGGTGGATCAATTCTGCACCGATTATGAAGAACAAATTCGCACCAAGGGCGGGATTGGCTTTTTCCTGGGTGGCATTGGTCCCGATGGACACATCGCTTTTAATGTCAGGGGCTCAGATTATTTCTCCACCACCCGGCTTATGCCCACCAATTTCGAGACCCAGGCTGCCGCAGCCACCGATCTGGGTGGCATTATCGTGGCCAAGAACCGGCTGGTCATCACCATCGGACTGGACACCATCGCCAAAAATCCGGACGTGGCCGCCATTATCTTCGCTGCCGGAGAAGCCAAAGCCAAAATCGTGGCCGATGCTGTTCAGGCACCGGCCGCCAATACCCGGCCCGGCGCGCTGCTGCAGCGCCTGAAAAACGGGCGGTTTTATATCACCACAGGCGCCGCCCTGAATCTGGATGCCCGCAAAGAGGCGACATTATCCCGCAAAAAAATGCTCACCGCAGAAGAGATTGAGCGTGAAGTCATTGACCTTTCGTTAAAAACCGGGACCCGGCTCACCCAACTTACGGAGAAGCAGGCCAAGGCGGATCCGCTGACAAAAATTGTTCTGCAAACGTCTAAAAAACCGGTGAAGGAGCTGGCGGAAGCGACAAGCAGTTCCATTCTGAAGAAACTGCAAGCCGGACTCACGGATATTGAAGGGGAAACGTTTCTCCACACCGCGCCCCATCACGATGACATTATGCTGGGCTATCTGGCTCATGTGGTCCACATTGTTCGCACGCCGAAAAACAAACACCATTTTGCCTACATGACCAGCGGATTTAACGCAGTGACCAATGAATTCGTCCTGAACCACCTGCAGAATGTGTTGAATTTTCTGGGCAGCGACGAATTGTTACGGCTACGGGAAGAGAATTACTTCGACCCTGATTTCAAACTGGGATGGACACGGGATGTGTATCATTATCTGGATGGTGTGGCCGCACGCAGTCAGAGTATTCACGACGAAGCCGCCGCACGGCGTTTAATTCGGATTTTACTCACCCTGTACGAATACGAGACCCTGGAAACGCTGCCACGGCGAATTGAGGAATTGCAGCAATATTTTGAAAATCAGTATCCGGGACAGAAGGATCTGCCTCACGTCCAACGGCTCAAAGGTCGGATCCGGGAGTGGGAAGCGGATCTGGTGTGGGGCCATTATGGATTTGACACCGATGCGGTACACCACATGCGACTGGGATTTTACAAAGGCGATATTTTTACCGAAGAGCCCACGGTTAACCGGGATGTCATGCCCATTCTGCGGCTCATGGAAGCGGTGAAACCCACCGTGGTGACGTTGGCATTGGATCCAGAAGCCAGCGGACCGGACACACATTACAAAGTACTCCAGGCGATCGCAGAAGCGTTGCGACTTTACACCAAAAAACATCCCAAAGCCAAAATCAAGGTGTGGGGCTACCGCAATGTCTGGTATCGCTTCCATCCCAGTGATGCCAATATCTTTGTTCCGGTTTCGTTGAATTCCATGTCCATTCTCCACAATACCTTTCACAATTGTTTCGCCAGCCAGACCGATGCGCCATTTCCCAGCTACGAACATGACGGTCCCTTTTCGGATCTGGCTCAGGCTATCCATGTGGATCAGCACCAGCGGTTAAAAATCAACCTGGGCAGCGATTTCTGGTACAACAACGACCATCCCCGCCTGCGGGCAACTCACGGCGTGTTGTTTCTGAAGGAGATGGAGCTGGAAGAATTCTATACCCGGGCACGGGCGTTGCGGGATGTGACAGAACACGTGGCCCTGTAAAGCCTCAAAACTTTTTCTCTTTCCTGATCAGATAAATTCCCATGGTCAACCCAGGTCGGGGGCGCAATGCTCCCGGCTTGGACATTTTTCAGAGTTCGTCCCAAGTCGAGAGTTTACCCATGGGACTCCATACAAATTAAAACGTGCTTAAAAATTACCGGTCGCAATGCCTTTTCTACGCCCCATTCTTCTGTATTTCACGCTCATACCACCAGTCTTCCAACTGCAGGTACCCCCGCAGGGCACCGGCCGTCATTAAACGCAACGGTTCCGGTGGCCAGGGAATTACACGCGGATTCACAAAGGGACACGTCAATAGCTCACTCTCCCGTTCCAGAATCAAATCAGTGAGCGCCTTGGCATTACGATGACTCATGGAAACGCCATGACCGATGCAGCCAATGCTGTAAACCGCACGCTCATCCCCCACATAGCCCAATGCCGGTGACAGATTGGCTGTTACCGAAAACGGTCCGCCCCAGCGGTGGGTAATTTTCACATCCTTCAAGGCGGGAAACAGCCACACCAGATGTTCCTCCAGATGATGCCAGGCCGTTTCATTGGAATCGTGATATAGACTATTGGCCCAGGTTAACCCCACGGGTCCGCCCCCCAGAACTATGCGATTGTCCGGTGTGAGACGATAGTAGTGAATCAGATTGCGTCCATCCTCGACACCCTCGCCATCTTCCCAGCCAATAGTGGCCAGTTGGCTTGCAGTTAGGGGTTCGGTGGCGATCATATAGGTGAAGGCAGGTATTTGTTTGCGTTTCAATTCGGGAAACAGGTGGGAATAGGCGTTGGTGGCGAAGACAACCTTTTCTGCCATGACGCTGCCCTGGGGTGTGGTGAGATGGAATTTTGGGAAGGCGGTGAGTGAGACCACCGGTGTGTTTTCATAAATTTTCACACCCCGCCGCAATGCCAGATCCCTCTCTGCCCGCACCAGTTTCGCCGGATTGACCAGAAGCAATCTGGGCTCCAGCATGGCGCCTAAATAAGTTTCAGAATGAACCCGGTTTTGTACCTCCGTCCTACTGATCCAGCCAATATCATCAAACCCCAATTCATTCATGAGTTTTACATCGTGTTGGATTCGCTTGATATATTTTGAGGTGGTGGCTGCCCGGAGAAATCCCGGCCGGGTCATTTCGCAGTCCAGTTTTTCCTCGGTAATGAGCGCTTCCAGGCCATCCACGGCAGCCATCATATACTGGTGGGCGCGCCGGAGATACTCTTTCCCCCTGAGCATGGCGGTAACACCAAACCCCAACCCCACCACCGTCATGGCAAAGGAACCATTTCGTCCGCTGGCACCATAACCAATGGTCCGGGCTTCCAGAAGAACCACATTGAGACCGGGGTCTGCCTTTTTTAATTCATGCGCTGTGGCCACGCCGGTAAAGCCTCCGCCAATGACCGCCACATCCACCGTGCTATGCTCACTCAATTCTTTGCAGGGTTGATAATCCCCGAATGTGTCCAGCCAAAGTGACAACGGTGAATCGGGAAAGGGTGATTGGGATTCAGACATATTTCTCCCCCTGTTGGTTTCCGGTCGCAAGGACCGACTAATTTTCCGGACGAATTTCCATCCAAAATTCAGGTTGGAAGATTCTGTCACGGTAGATTGAGGATAGGGAAAATATGGGGTTCAATTTATGCAATCACAATGGTGAACAGGGAAGGAAACGAGTGGGAATATCATTTCCCATTGCCCAGATAGACGCCAAGGAGCATGAAATAATTCTATCGACTAATCATACTCTGCTCAGAGTCATGTACACAATAAATCATTAGTCCAAACTATCCAGAGATTTTATTTCCTCTTTCTGTTGAGGTTTTGGTGCTGGTTTCACCC
>JAIPJQ010000019.1 GCA_021734065.1 Fidelibacterota bacterium
ACGCTCAACCCCTTCAGGTTACAGAATATAATGGAGAACAAAATCAAACGCTTCCTCAAACAAACAACGCCCTTGAGCCTAACATTATCCGGTAAGATTTTGAACTAGCTGTGGTTACCTTTTATTATGAGGCAACAGGATCTGCTACCCGCTCCAACGAATCCCCTGTTAAACGATACACTGTCCATTCATCCTGTGCTTTAGCGCCTAATCTTTCATAAAAACCAATCGCCGGTTGATTCCATTTCAACACCGACCACTCCAGTCGGCCGCAATTGCGCTCCACTGCCAGTCTCGCCAGGTAAGTGAGCAGCGCTTTCCCATATCCTTTTCCCCGCTTTTCCGGGAAGACAAACAAATCTTCTAGATAAATCCCCGGTTGCGCCAAAAAGGTGGAATAATTATTGAAGAACAGGGCAAATCCCACCGGTTGGTTGTTTTCCAATCCCAGAATAACCTCTGCAAACCGCTGCTCACCGAAAAGCGTTTTCTGCAAGCGTTCGCCGGTGGCAATCACCTGATCTGACATGCGCTCATACTCTGCCAGCGCCTTGATGAGTTCAAGGATGATCGGAGCATCATCTTCTGTTGCGAAACGAATGGAAAAATCGTCAGTAGCCATAGATATTGTCCTTTGCCGAGCTGAATGAAATTGATTGAAATTAAAAACGGCCCGAAATGTCATCGGACCGTTTAGTAAAAATCGTTGTCAACGGTGATCAGCTGATGGAATCACTCTTTTGGGATTCGTAGGATTTTTCCAGAACCGGCTTGGCGAAACCATCTTCAATCAAATCCAGTTCATTGAGAATCATCTCCCTGGCATTGGCCACCAGGTTCGCCTGTTGGCGCGCCAGAATAATCAGAGCAATGCCAATTCCCACCGCAAAAGAGACGATAACAATCGTTAGCAATGCCGGAGAAATGCCAAAACCTGTGTTCACGATCGCCTGATATCCCAGAATAAACAAAACCAACCCCACGATCATCCCGAAGACCAAAGATGCCATAACTTGAAAACCATAATTTTTCAGAGAGATATGTTGGAGCATCCCGCCAATTTTTTTCAAGTCCCGTTCAGGGATCGGATATACCTTCTGTTCCTTGGGGGTGAACAGCGTAAACCGTTGTGTTAAATTGAAATCGCTCACTGCCATCATGGCCTCCTCATACCTGTTTCGAAGTTGTCGTAATATGGACAATCTTGTGATAGGTCACAAATATTTTATTGATTCAGAACCATTTCCGCGAAAATAATCCGCACCGGTCGTTCAGAGAGAATGTCGTTCTTCCACCGGATCCCGCTCCATGAGCTCCATGACGGACTGACGCGGGTCTTTGTCCTCAAACAGCACCTTGTATATCTGCTGACTGATGGGCATTTCCACACCCGTTTTCAGCATGAGTTGATGGACAGATTTGGCCGTTCGAACGCCCTCAGCCACCATTTTCATCTCATTGAGAATGTCATTTAATTTTCTGCCGCGACCCAACTCATAGCCCACATGGCGATTACGGCTATGCTGACTGAGACAGGTGACAATGAGATCGCCGATACCACTGAGACCGGCAAAGGTAGCTTCCCTGGCTCCCAGTTTCATGCCCAGGCGGGTAATCTCGAAGGATCCCCGGGTAATCAGTGCTGCCAGTGTATTATCTCCGGCACCCATTCCGGCCAGGATTCCCGCCGCTATGGCGATGACATTTTTCAATGAACCGCCATACTCCACACCCAGAATATCGGTGTTGGTATAAACCCGCAGGGTTTTACACATGAAGTATTCCTGCACCTTCCGGGCATTGTCTTCGTTGGGACAAGCGGCTACGATGGTGGAGGCCATCCCTTTGCTCACCTCCTCAGCATGGGTAGGACCGTACAATGACGCCACCCGTTCCGGTACAATCCCCGGCGTAGCATCGCAGATCACCTGGCTCATGGTGAGCAGGGAGTCATTCTCAATACCCTTGGCAACATTCACGATCAAGGCATTGGGTGATACCATTTCCTGAATGGCAGCGGTCGTAGCCCGCACGGCATGGGATGGTGTGGCTACCACAATCAGGTCAGCCTCCCTGACAGCTTCAGATAATTCTGGCGTAAGATGCAGGGACTTTGGAATGGTAACACCGGGCAGGAAATCGGGCAGTTCCTGAGTTTCCTCCGCCTGTTGATACAATGTGGCGTCCCAGAACCAAACCCAGACCGAATGACCATTCTGTTCCAACAGCATCGCCAGGGTCATTCCCCAGCTTCCCGATCCCAATACTGCTACTTTCATCACACACCTATCATTTTATCAATAGTCTCTTGCTCGCCCGGATACAACAGGCACCGGAAGATAATCCCGGTGCCCGCGTGTTGGAAGTTCTGGAAGCTGGTACTAAATTACAGTACGTGGTTATTCCTCATACAATTTGTCAATGAGGTCTTTATAGCGCTCCTCTACCACCTTCCGCTTGATTTTCAGGCTGGGTGTAAGGGAGCCGTCTTCGATGGTAAACTCTTTGGAAAGCAGGGTGAATTTCTTCACCACTTCAAATCGCGCAAAATTGTGCATGGCCTTATCCGCTTCCACCTGAAATAATTCCTGCACCTTGGGGTCGGCCAGCAGAATACTGCGGTCCGAGCTGGGAATACCGTGATTGGTCGCCCATTCATTCAACGCCTGAAAGGCCGGAACGATGAGCGCGGAGACGAACCGGCGTTTATCACCAATCACCACCACTTGCTCAATGAAGGGACTGAGCACCAGCGCGTTCTCCAGGCCGGCCGGGGCAATATTCTTGCCTCCGGCGGTGACGATGAGATTTTTCTTCCGGTCAGTGATTTTCAGGTAACCATCTTCAAGAATACCAATATCCCCGGTGTAAAACCAATTCTCCTCGTTAATAGCTTCCCGGGTGGCTGCTTCATCGCGGTAGTACCCCTTCATCACATTGGGTCCGCGGGTGAGAATTTCGCCATCTTCAGCGATTTTCACTTCCACACCCGGAATAGGAGGTCCTACCGTACCAAAACGATAGTCTTCCAATGGATTCACCGTAATCACCGGAGAAGTTTCTGTTAAGCCGTAGCCTTCCAGAATTTTAATGCCGACCGCGTCGAAAAAAGCACCAATATCAGCCGACAGAGGTGCACCACCGGAAACAAAAAAGCGAAACCGGGTGCCCAGAAGTTCCTTCACTTTGCTGAAGACCAACTTATCGGCCAGACCGTTCTTCATATTGAGCAAGCCGCCCACCGAACCTTTTTTGCGTTTGGTAGCGTGGCGTTTGCCGGTCTCAATGGCCCAATGGGCAATTTTCTGTTTTAATGGTGAACCGGCTGCGAATTTAGCTTGCACGCCGGCATACATTTTTTCGTACAGCCGGGGTACAGACGCCATGACCGAGGGATTCACATCCTTCATGTCAGCCAGCACAGTCTCCGTGGATTGGGCATAGCCGATTGTCGCACCAACCGATGTGGCCAACAGATGACCCGCCATGCGTTCAAAGCTGTGGCTCAGCGGCAAAAAGGAAAGAAATGTGTCATTATGGTCCACGTGCAGCATCTGGAGCGATGCATTGATATCGCTGACCAAATTATCGTGCGTCAGCATCACACCTTTGGGCGGCCCGGTTGTCCCGGAGGTATAGATCAGGGTTAACAGGTCATCGGGTTTTACCCCCTTCACCCGTCCTTCAAAATCAAAAGCCTGGTCGCTTCCGGCGAAGGCCTTGCCCTTTTCCCGGAGTTCCGTAAAGGAGATGACATAATCCAGATCAAATTTCTCTTTATCATCGAAGCAAATCACAACTTTAAGTTGCGGGCATTGATCTTTGATCTGGATGAGTTTTTCCACCTGCTCCCGATCCTGGGCAAAAATCGCTTTTGATTCGGAATGTTCGGCGATGTACTGAATCTGCGAGGGAATTAAGGTGGGATAAATCGTAACCGAAGCCGCGCTGGAGCAGGCAATGGCATAATCGGAGAATGCCCAGTGGGGACAGTTTGCCGACAGAATACCTACCTTCTCGTTGGCATGAATACCTAAGGAAGCCAGTCCGTAGGTGGCATTTTCCACAATTTCACGGGCTTCCTGACCCGTGTACTCCCGCCAGGATTCGCCCTCTTTGGCTGTGAACAGAACCTTGTCAGAAAACTTCGTCGTGATGTCCAGAAACATTTGAGCAATGGTGGTAGCGTCCATCATTTCCTCCCCATAGTTGTCATCGTTGTTGAGTGGCAATATTAATCATTCCCGATTCAAGAAAGAAGCTATTTGTTGACTGCACGTGAGTGGCTAAATATATTTGTCCGCTTTTTTGAATGGAGCCAGAGTGGCGGAATTGGTAGACGCAGCGGACTCAAAATCCGCCGGTCCTTGCGACCTTGAGAGTTCGAGTCTCTCCTCTGGTACAAACACAAACCCCGCGAAAGCGTGATACTTTTTGGCCAACGATAAGAGCAAAGTTAAAGCAGTAATTTTAGACGAGCATCAGGAAGCCCGAGCCGTTGCTCTGGAGGCAATGCTCTTTCTGCATAGTTCCGGTGTGTGGGATTACGAATACCTAATGACCGGGCTGAATAATTTCACCGACCATTTCCGGGAATTTCTCACTGCCATAACCGAGCCCGGTGATCGAGCCACGCTGGAGTTGGTGAAATACTACTTCAAGACCAACCCAGGCGAAATTGAAAAGTACACCGAATCCAGCGAAGCCTTTTTGGAGCTTTTCGTGAAAATGCGTGAGAAAACCCAATTGCAGGAATCTCCGAAGAAGAAATAATTCCAACTCCCTCACCTCTCTACCAACCAAATATTTTTCCCATCTGATTGAAAAATTACCGCCTGATTCACATCAGTGCGCAAAACGGACACATGGGTATTTTCATATCGTGTCACCGTTGTTTTGGCCGGATGGCGAAACTTATTCCCCTTCCCCACCGAAATCACCGCCCAGTCCGGTTGAACCCACTCCACGAATCTTGGTGTTGAGCTGGTACGGCTGCCGTGGTGCGGAACTTTGATGATATCCGCCCGGAGCAATTCACCATACCGAACCTGGCGATATTCGGATCCGTGTTCCGCGTCACCTGTAAAGAGTACCCGCAATTCCCCGAACAGGAGTTGAAAAACGATGGAGGCATCATTGGTGATGGAGGGTGGATTCGTAACCACCGTGGAATCCGGTGCCAGGACCCGCAGGTAAATCGGCGCGAAACTGCTGTCAATGTCTCCGGCAAAGGGATAGGCTAACGGAATTTCAAGAGAATCGATGAGATGCTGGATCTCATGATGGGTATAGCTGTCGTAATCATATGCCGCCTGCCAGACGTGTTTCACCGGGTAATGGCGCAATAACCAGGGCGCGCCGCCCACATGGTCATTGTGCGGATGGGATAAGATCATCAGATCAATGGTGTCTTCACCCAGATAATTCAGATACGGACCCAGCACATCCGCGCCCATGTCCTTCCCGCCAAAACGTAAGCCACAGTCAACCACAAGGGTCTGGCCGGTAGGGGTTTGAACCACCACGCCATCCCCCTGTCCCACATTTAAAAATGCCAGAGTTAACCGTGACGGTCCCTGGAAAATCGGTCGCCAAATAATGAAATTGACCAGGATCAGCCCCGTAAGAGCCAGCACAAAGCCCTTCCGTTGCCAGTTTGAGAAAAGGACCAGGCTGCAGAGAATAAAAACCAGCAGCCATGCAGGATGAATGGGTAGTAAATCAACATAGGCTAATGGCAAGCCTTGCAGAAATTCCACAAACTTGACCAGAAGCTCCAATAATAGCGTTAATAAAGCAGACCACCAGCTTCCCACGACCGGCAGCCAGCTGCCCAAAAGCAGCAGCGCGAATCCCAGCGCTACAATGACACCGATAAGGGGGATTACCACCAGGTTGGCGAATAATCCCACGATAGGGATTTTGTGGAAATAGGCAATGGTAAATGGCAATGTTCCAATTTGGGCTGCCAGAGAGACCAGAAACAGATCAGCCATATAACCCATCCAGGTGTGTTTACCCAGCGTAGCTTGCCAGGCTTTGGGTAACATGGCTTTCAGGCGTGGGAAAAAATAGGCGATGGAAAAGACCGCCGCAAAAGAGAGCTGAAACCCCACCCGCCAAAGCTGATTCGGAGCAATGAGGAGCATGGTCAATGCAGCCGCGCCCAGGAGATTATACAAATCCACCTTTCGCTCCAGCGTTGTTCCCCACAGGTACAGTCCCGCCATGGTGCTGGCTCGCAGGACGGACGGTGCTCCACCAGTTAGAAGACTGTACACTGCAAGACCCAGGATCGTTCCCCCCACCTGCCAACGATAAGGCAGCCGGAAAAAGCCGAAAATCACAAATAGAATGAGTGTCACATACCCCACATGCAATCCACTTACCGCCAGCACATGAATCACCCCGGTGTTGGAGAACCACCGGATGATTTCCTCGTCCACTTCATTGCGTAATCCCAAAATCAGCGCGCTCAGCAGGTATCCGGGCTGACCCGGGACTGTTTCCCGCAGAAAAGTGGCGATTCTCGTGCGGAAATCCTGGATTTTCTGTTGAAATGATCCTTTTGTGTCTGGCAGGATTGTCCAAGGCTGGTCCCGCGGTGGGTACAGGAGCCAGAAAACCTGCTTCTTCTCCAGGTAGGCACGAAAATCAAAGTCCATGGGATTGGCCCGGGGGAGCGGCGTCCGGAAAACACCCGCGCCCATCAGCGTGTCGCCCGAGTGAACAGACACGGGATCCTTCAGATAAGACCAGACGGTTCCGGTAACCACCATAGTATCCTGTAATTCAAGCATATCAACCACCAGCCGCTGTTTCCCGGTGGAAGATTCTCCTATGGATGTGACAACACCTTCAAAGCGATAGGTGGAATCGGCCTGGAAATCGGCAAACCGGATATCATTGTGCTGGGGCGTTTCTATCATGGCCAACCGCAGCATCCCGCCGGTGATCATGAGCAGCGCAATTACCGAGGAAAGCGACCAGCGCAACAAAATGACGATAAAGATTCCCACCGCGGTAATCAGGTAGATCAGCGAAAAATCCAGTTGGGACTGCAGGAGCAGACCGCCCATGAAACAGACGGCAATAATGAACAACGGACGTTGTACCAGCGTGGTATGTAGAGCTTGGCCAGGTATCATTTACTATCTACAGGTTTACAGAACGCTGTAGATAATAATGGGTCAAATGATTTTTTTCAAGAGCGATTTTGGAGAGGAGTTATCCCGGTTCTGCGGCGCTTTTCCCGGTACGACTGAAGGAAATTCAGTGCGCTTCCAGCCAGTTGTCGCCCACACCGAGATCAAGCTTCAACGGGACCTTCAATTCGTAGGCATTTTCCATTTTTTCCGTCACCAGAGATTTCACTTCATCCAGTTCGGATTCAGATACTTCAAAGACCAATTCGTCATGGACCTGCAATATCATCATGGTTTCCAACCGGCGGTCCTGCAATTCTTTATGAATCTCAATCATAGCCAGCTTGATGATATCGGCGGCAGTCCCCTGGATGGGCATGTTGATAGCTACCCGCTCAGCGCCTTCCCGGGTCATACGATTGGCGGCGTCGATGTCCGGGACCGGGCGCCGGCGCCCCAGCAGGGTCTGGACATATTTGTGCTCCCGGGCGAATTCCAGAGTAGCGTCGATATAGCCCCGAATGCCCGGATAGGAATTGAAATACTGGTCAATCAATTCCAAGGCTTCATCGCGGTTGATATCCAGTTCATTGGACATGCGAAAGGGTCCGGCGCCGTACATGATGCCAAAATTCACTACCTTGGCGCGGCGACGCTGTTCACTGGTCACCTCTTCGGCCGAGACGCCGAAAACTTTGGCGGCGGTGGTGCGATGCACATCCTCATCGTTTTTAAAGGCGGCGATGAGGGTTTCATCTTCCGAATAATGCGCCATTAAGCGCAGTTCCACCTGGCTGTAATCAGCGGAGACCAGCTTCCAATCCTTTTTTTGTGGCCGAAAAGCCCGGCGAATATCACGTCCCATTTCAGTCCGTATGGGAATGTTCTGAAAATTGGGATTGGTGGAGCTGAGACGCCCTGTAGCGGCGATGGTCTGGTTAAAGGAACTGTGAATGCGTTTGGTCACTGGGTGCACCAATTGGGGTAAAGCATCGGTGTAAGTGGATTTCAGTTTCGCCACCTGACGGTAATCCAGAATGAATTTGGGAATGGTGTACTTCTTGGCCAGGGTTTCCAGCACATTCACATCGGTGGAATAGCCCGTTTTGGTCTTGCGGACGGGAGGAATCTCCATTTTCTCAAATAAAATATTCCCTAACTGCTTGGTACTATTTATGTTGAATTCTTCGCCGGCCTCCGCGTAAATACTCTTTTCAAGCTCAGCCAACTGACCGGCAAAATCCTCCGATTGCTCTTTCAGAATGTCCACGTCCACATAGGCGCCATTCCACTCCATCAAACTCAGCACATCAATCAGCGGCAGTTCAATCTTGTCTAAAATGGGCATCAACTTCCGGTCTTCCATCTTTTCCCGGAGATCGTGGGTTAATTGGAGGGCAATATCGGCATCCTCAGCCGCGTAAAAGGTGATTTTTTCCACTGGAACCGTATGCATGGGATAGACGTCCGGTTCTTCCTGTTTCACCTCCAGATCTTCAATTTTCATGGTTTTATAACCCAGATACTGCTGCGCCAAATTATCCAGGTTATAGCCGCGGCCACCGGGATTCACCAGATAAGCCGCCAGCATGGAATCAAAGTGAACCCCTTGCACGGCGATATCGTGTCCGCGCAGGACCGACAAATCATATTTCAGATTCTGACCCGTTTTGTGAATGTCCGGATTATCCCAAAATGGTTTTAACGCTTCCAGAATTTCAGAAATGTCATAAGGAGAAAAATCGTCTTTCCCGGCTTCGGGAAATTCCACCGCCACATACACCCCCTGATCCGCTTTCCAGGAGAATGACAACCCCACAATCCGCGCATCGTGGGGTTTGAGACTGGTGGTTTCCAAGTCAAATGCCACCAGTTTTTGCTGCGTTAATGTCTGTACCAATGATTTCAATTCGGCATGATTGCGAACAGTTGTGTAATCCTTTTTCACAGTCGGGCTGTTTTCACTCCCCACACCCGGCAGGTCGTTGAGCATTTTGATAAAGCTGAACAGTTCCAATTCCTGAAACCGGTGCGTCAGACTGTCCACCTGTATGGGCTGACGGAGCATATCTTTCCATTCTAAATCCAGTTCCATATCTGTTTTGATGGTAACCAGGTCCTTGGAGAGAAAAGCCTGCGTTTTGTGCTCCAGCAATTTTTCCTTCAGCTTGGGATTTTTGACTTCCTCAATGTTGGTGTACAGTTCTTCAATACTCCGGTGGGTTTGGAGGAGTTTGACAGCGGTCTTGGGACCCACGCCCGGAACGCCCGGGACATTATCACTGCTATCGCCCATCAAGCCCAGTAAATCCACGATATGCTCAGGGGGAACGCCCCAATTCTCCTGCACAAATTCGGGCGTCCAGATTTTGTTGTCCTTGGGATTCTCAATCACAACCCGTTCATTCACCAATTGGGCAAAATCTTTGTCGCCGGTGAGAATTTTCACCTGTACGCCGTCCATCGCAGCTTGTTTTGAAAGCGTACCGATAATGTCGTCCGCCTCAAAACCGGGTTTCCGCAGAACCGGGATTGCCAGACCTTCCAGCACCTCATCAATCACCGGTAATTGGGTGGACATTTCCTCCGGCATTTTTTCCCGGGTAGCCTTGTAGTCAGGGTATTTTTCATGGCGGAACGTCTTCTCCTTGGTGTCCATCACTACCGCGATATACCGGGGCTTTTCGTCAATGAGCAAACGCATAATGCTGTTGGTGAAACCGTACACCGCACTCACCAATTGACCTTTGGAATTGATAAGCGGGTTGCGGATGAAAGCAAAGTGAGCCCGGTATGCCAGCGCCGATCCGTCAATGAGATAGATCGTTTCAGGTGAATCGGGCGACGACTTGGTGGATTTGGATGATGACATGGCTGCCTCAAATAGATCTGTCATGATGGGTTCCGTTTTTTGAGCGACTAAGATAGTCGCCGGAGAGCGATTAGTGAAGCGCTGGATTTCCCGGGCACCGAACTTTAGCCGTTCATGTCCATGAAACGGGCGTGCCGTATCAGAATTTTACCAGATCCCCGTACAATTCATAGGGACCGGCGCTGTGGATTTTCACCTGCTCAAAAGCGCCCACAGTGGCAGGTCCTTCCACATAAACGATATTATCAATTTCAGGCGCATCCCACCGGGTACGCCCCACGAAGGTGCCGGATTGCTCAATGTCCGGCCGGTCGATCAACACCTCAAGAGTTTGGCCGATGAAGGCGTCATTTTTCTCCTGGGCAATGCTGTATTGGAGATTCATTAGCGCGTCCTGACGCTCCAACTTCACCTCTTCGGGCACATCGTCTTCCAGTTCAGCGCCGGAGGTGCCTTCTTCCTCCGAATAGGTAAATACTCCCACCCGGTCGAACTGAACTTCCTCCAGAAAATCCATGAGCGTGTCAAAATCTTCATCGGTCTCGCCGGGAAATCCCACCACAATGGAGGTGCGCAGACGTACATCAGGAATTCCGGATTTGATGTCCCGAATCAGCCGACGTAATCCGGCATTATCCAGTCCCCGCTTCATGGCCGTCAGCATTCTGGTGGAACCATGCTGTACCGGCATGTCAATGTAGGGCAACAGGCGCTTGGCATTCTGAAAAACGGGAATCAGGTTGCGGGAAAAATGGGACGGGTGGGCATAATGGAGTCGAATCCACTCAAATCCCTCCACATCGTCCAGAGCGGTCAATAGTTCGTGGAGATAGCGTTTGGGCTGTAAATCCCAGCCATAGGTGGTGGTATCCTGGGCAATCACCATGAGTTCTTTCACGCCACGCCCGGCCAGTGTGGTGGCCTCCTCCACCAGGGAATCGATGGTACGACTCCGCTGCTTCCCCCGCATGATGGGAATGGAACAGAAGGAGCAGACATTGTCACAGCCCTCGGAAATTTTCAGGTAAGCGTAATGGCCAGGTGTCATGAGTTTCCGCAGGTGTTCCGGATCAGCGGCCAGATGTTTCCGATGGGCTACATGACGAAAGATGTTTTCAAAATCCTCTGTCTTGAAAAATGCATCCACTTCAGGCAGTTCGGCTTTTAGTTCATCCATATAGCGGGCGGACAGACAGCCTGCCACCAACAGATCGTTCAGATGGCCGGTTTTTTTCAGTTCAGCGGTTTCCAGGATCACATCCACCGATTCCTGGCGTGCCGGTCCAATAAATCCACACGTATTGATAATCACCGTATCTGCAGATTCTGCATCGTCCACCAGTTGGAGCTTTGCCCGCTCCAGACCACCGGCAATAATCTCACTGTCCACCGTATTTTTCACGCAGCCCAGGGAGATGATATGGACTTTCTTCTTTTCTATATTTTCGATCATTATATCCTCGTTATTTCTTCCACGAAGGTCACGAATAAGCACAAAATATTATAAAATGATGCGCTTCCACTCCAGTTTGCCAGCATGACCAAAATTGATGCGTAACCCCAATTTGAGTCTATTCGTGTTCTTCGTGGAAATTCTTATCCTTCGAAGATTGCGTTAACATAAACTGCCGGGTCAAAACGCTGGATATCGTCCACCTGCTCACCAATTCCGATGTATTTCACCGCAATGGAGACCCGCTGGTTAATGGCGATGGCAATGCCGCCCTTGGCGGTGCCATCTAATTTGGAGAGAAACAGGTGATCCACCGGTGTGGCCTCTGAGAATTGCTGCGCCTGGATCAGGGCATTCTGACCGGTGGTGGCATCAATGACCAGCAATGTTTCATGGGGTGCGTCGGGAATGACCTTTTGCACCACCCGGCGAATTTTTTTCAGCTCTTCCATGAGATTTTTCTGGGTGTGAATGCGGCCGGCCGTATCAATAAGCACCACATCTGTTCCGCGTGATTTCGCCGCCTGCAGGGCGTCGAAGACCACCGAGCTGGGGTCCCTGGCAGCATCATTATGCATAAATTGGGCACGGGTCCGCTCTGACCAAATTTTTAATTGATTCACGGCCGCAGCGCGGAAGGTATCTCCCGCCACCATCATGACTGAATGTCCCTCCTGATGATATAAATGGGCTAATTTTCCGATGGAGGTGGTCTTGCCGGTGCCATTCACGCCCACTACCAGAATCACATGGGGACGATGGGTGGTATCATCAACGGCCTCCCGGTTGGTGAGGCGCTGGGTGAGGTCATTTTTCAGGTAATCCAAAACCTTCTCGGCCGTAACGACCTGGGACGCAGGGAATTTCTTCCGGAGGTCTTCGATGAGCTCCAGGGCTACATCCACGCCCACATCAGCCTGGATCAGGATTTCCTCCAATTGCTCCAGAATAGTCTCATCCAGAGGAATATTGCCGGTAAACAATTTGGTGATATTATTCCGCACCAGCGAGCGCGTTTTGGAGAGACGATCCTTCAGTCTGGAAAAGACATTACCAACAGCCATAACTCAAATCCTATTTCAACATGCTTCGACACTCATTCCGGCGATACTTTTAATATCAACAGGATGATTTCACAAGGAGAGATTTAATGCCGTTGAATGGTGATCAGGGGGTTTTGTGGTGTTTCACATCCACGACGAAATAGATGTAATACAGTCGTAAATAAAAGATCCAGGAGATGGAATTCAGGAGCACGGTGGCACCCAGGATATAATATGCCCAGGGATAAACCTGAAAAATGAACAGGATGATGGTGGAGGCGGTGAATGCTAATGACCATTTCCCGGTACGATTAGCCTGCAACTCCCGTTTGGAATCCTTGGTCACCCACAATCCAAGGAGAGAAATGGTGGCATCACGGCCGATGATAAAAAGGATGAACCACAGGGGGACGGTAGTATTGATGGGCGTCGCGAACAGGAACGAGGCAAAAATCACCACTTTATCCGCAATGGGATCCAGCATTTTCCCGATACGTGTCACTTCTTTGTAGGAGCGGGCGAACCAGCCATCAAAAAAATCAGACAAAATCGCCAGAGCAATCCAAATCGTTGCTACCGTGGGAAATCGGGTGGTGCTCATATCCCATTTATTCAGACTCAGCACGAGGGGAATGGCCATGAATGCCCGGGCCAGCGAAATGGCATTGGGGATGGTTATATAATGCTTCAGATTGGCCATGCTACGCTGTTCCACGAATGCGCCGGATACCGAACTGCTGAATCAGCTTGTCAGATTGAACAAGTGATTCGGTCGGTCCCTGATACACAATTTCTCCTCCGTGAAATCCCAGTACAAATCTGCGACCATTTACCACATCCAGTGCGTGCGTTATGACCAAAAGTCCGCGTAAACTTGACTGTAAATTATCCAGCAATGCCAGAATGACCAACACCTCATTGGGACCCAGTCCGATGGTGGGCTCATCCAGGATCAGGTATTCGGGCTCCAGATACAACGCGCAGGCCAGTGCTGCCCGGCGCCGTTCACCACCACTGAGCCAGCGTAATGGATACTCCTCCAATTTGGTGGCATCCAGTTGAAATTGCCCAAAAAGCTCCAGTAATTTTTTCCGGTCATATCCATGGGGAAATAGGTAGCGCAGTTGTTCTGCCAGGGTTTCAGCAAAGAAAAATTGCTCCATGCTCTGGGGAATATACATCCAATTTGCCGGCGCTTTTTGCCCCTCATTCACCACTCCCGCAATGGCTTTTGCCCAGGTAGATTTTCCACTGCCGTTGGTACCCACAATGGCAATACCTGCTGAAGGGTCCTGATTCACCTCCCCAGTCCTGAGGGTAAATCCGCTTTTTGCGAAAAATATTTCCTGCGCCGGGAATTGCACTATGCCAGTTCCTTCAGTTTTCCAGTTTCTAATTGCAGGGTACGTGTACCCCAAGCTGCCTCTTCCGGATATTGGGTCACATGGACAATGGTGGTACCCTTTGCATGGATCTTTTCCAGGTACATGCGCAGATTTTCAACCTGCAGCGCATCCAGATAGGATGTGGGTTCGTCCAGAAGCAGAAGGGGCATTTTCTGTAATACCAGAACCGCCAGCGCCAGTCGCTGACGCTCACCACCGGAAAGATTTTGTGGTGCCACCTTCAATCGCCGCTCCAGTCCGAATTGATTCAAAATATTCTCTTTTTCCTCATCCGAAACACCGGGAACATAATCAAGCTCTTCCTCAACAGTCTGCCCTAAAATCTGATAGACAGGATTCTGGCTTAGAAAGCCAACCCCCGCTTCCCGCGCGCCGGTCACTCCCTGCACACTTACATTGATGCCATGGACCCACACATCTCCCTGATCGGGCTTCTGCAACCCGGTGAGGAGCTTCAGCAGTGAGGTTTTTCCACTGGCATTATCCCCGTATATCGTAACGAACTCACCCGGTTCAATGGTTAAAGACAATCCCTTAAAAATCACGCGTTGCACGGCGCGCCAAACATAGGTCAGGTGCACATGGCGAACCTGAATACCGGTATGACCGGGAAAATTATTTTTCACGCTGAATATTGAATTCGACGAATTGGGTTAGAGAATGTTTGGCCGAAGAGTCGGGAAATCGGTCAAGGGACTGGATGGCACGGTCGCTGAATTCCTGCAAGCGCTGCTTGGCATGATCCAACCCGCCGGTGCGCTTCACCAGTTCCAACACCATTTTCTGGTTTGCCTTGTCCTTCCCCTTACTCAATGCCCGTTTGATGCGCTTCTGTTCCCGGAGATCAATCTTTGAGAAAGTATGGATCAGCGGCAGAGTGACCATATTATGCTTCAGATCAAGACCGATGGGTTTTCCAACGCTGGCTTCTCGTCCCTCGAAATCGAACAGATCATCTTTCAATTGAAACGCGATTCCAAAGTTATGACCATACTGACCAAGCGCCTGCCAATCCGCTTCTTCAGAGGATGTGGTCATTATTCCCATCTGGCAACCTGCTGCCAACAGGGACGCGGTTTTATCATCGATCATTCGGAAATAAGCTTCTTCGGTCATGGTATCGGACCGTGCCCGGTCAATCTGATCAATTTCGCCGGTAACCAGGCGGTCGGATGTCTCACTTAAAAGCTTCAGTAATTGGGGCTTACCCAGATGCACCATATTGATCAGAGCCTTGCTGAACAGGTAATCACCGATCAACACACTTACTTTGTTGCGCCAGATGGAATTAATGCTGGGTAATCCCCGGCGGGTTTCCGCTTCATCCACCACATCATCATGCACCAGCGTCGCCGTGTGCAAGGTCTCCACCAGACAGGCTGCCCGGTAAGTGTCAGGTGTGCACTCTCCGCGCAGTTTGGCCGCCAGCAGTAGCAGCATGGGTCGGAGTTTTTTTCCTTTCTGCGCAACCACGTACTTCATCACCTGATTAATGAGAAATACATGGGATTTGAGCATATCCTCAAATTCGTGTTGAAAGGTGTTGAATTCGGCGTGAATGGGACGGATTAGATCATTCAGAGAAATTTTCACAAGGACAACCCGGACTCTTCCAGCGCGGCGGATTTGCGCTTACCTCTTCCCACGAGATAGGATATAAAAATACTCACTTCATACAGCAGAATCATGGGTGAAGCCACCCCCAGCATGGTAAAGGGATCGGCTGGCGTGAAAATCGCCGCCAACAGCAGGATAACAAGGTAAGCAACGCGACGAATTTTGTGCATTACAGCTGGTGTGACGATTCCCATACTGCTCAAAATGAAAACAACCACCGGTAATTCGAATGCCATGCCGGTGAATGCCAGCAAAATCAGCAGGTATGACAAATAATCACCGAGGGTGACATAATTGATGAGTCCGGGAAGTCCATGATTCAATATGGCAAAAAATTTCAGCGACCAGGGAATCATGATGTAATAGGAAAAGGTACCGCCAATGAGGAAACAGACCATGGTAGCAACGATAAAGGTGGGTACATAACGCTTTTCCGATTCGAATAATCCCGGCGCAATAAACTGCCACCCCTGGTATATGATGACCGGAATGGAAAGCACCAAACCTACCATGATGGCCACCTTCATTTTAGCCATAAAAACACCCAGAATGGTGGTATTTAATAATTGGAGCGGGGGTTCCGTCTGCTGAATGGGACCGGATAGTAATTCAATGATTCTATTGGAAAAATAGTAGCCTAATATTCCAAAAATTATAATGCTGAACAGCGACTTGATAATGCGCCAGCGGAATTCCTCCAGATGATCAAGAAAAGGCATATCTTTCGTGGGGACTTCCTCCATGGCGCCAAAAATAATGGGGAATACTACCCCGCCCAATAAGGATTTGGCTTATTTGATATTCCTGTAAATCGAGTGAATGGTAATAATCCTCAACTGAGTAATAATATGTACTTGCTGAGCAATCAGTAGTCCTTGAACAATAACGCCACCAGTTGAACGGGTGAAGGAATTTCATCTACGGGCTTTTGCATGGCAGCTTCCATTATTTCCCGGCGCTGCGGTGTCCAGAATTGGGATTGGAGGCGTTCCAGAATCAGATCACGAACTTTCAGGCGTAACCGATGCCGGAAATTTTGCTTCAGCGTCCCGGATTCTTTCAGGTAGGTATAATGTTTTTGAATGGTGGCTTCCAGCTCCGCAATTCCCTCCTCTTTCACCACCGAGGTTTTTATCACCGGTGGCTTCCAGTCCGCTGCACGCATGCGCAGCTCCACAATGCCTCGTAATTCGCGAAACGCTTTTTCCGCACCCGCGTGGTCAGCCTTGTTCACCGCAAAAATGTCGGCGATCTCCATTAAGCCAGCCTTCATTGCCTGAATTTCATCGCCTGATTCGGGCACAATCACCACTAATGTCGTGTCAGCCGCCTGGGCTACATCCAACTCCACCTGCCCCACACCAACCGTCTCGAAAACAATGATATCCACACCGGCGGCATCGTATACATCCGCGGCATCCTGCGCCTTACCAGACAATCCCCCCAGGCTGCCCCGGGTGGCCATGGACCGAATGAAAACTCCTGTATCCTTATAATGCCGGGTCATGCGTACCCGATCGCCCAAAATAGCGCCTCCGGTAAACGGGCTGGTTGGATCTACAGAAATCACGCCTACCGTTTTCCCGGCAGCGCGCCAGACTTCAATCAAGCGGTCCACCAGAGAACTTTTACCGGCACCCGGTGGACCGGTGACACCAATGCGATACGCATTTCCCAGATGACCATGCAGCGCATCGGTAAGCTCAATCAGATCCGCATCATTTCGCTCTACAAGTGAAAGCGCCCGGGAAATGGCCAGGCGCTTACCGTTTAGAATTCCGTCTATGTCGAACTTCATCGTCTGTGCGAGCGATTATTTGGACATATATGAAACTTTGAATTTTTCATATTCATTAATGGTGAGTTTATGACCTTCACGCTCAATCCAGTGTTTCTTTTCCAGATTTTTCAACATGCGTGATACGGTCTCGCGGGTAGTGCCGGCCATATTGGCGATATCCTGCTGAAGGGGCAGGTTATTCACGGTGACACATCCCCGGTGATGAATGCCGTATTCCTCAGCGATACGCAACAACACTAATGCGATTTTCCCTTCAGCGTCGCTAAGGGAGAGGGCTTCGATGTGTTGATCGGACAGGCGCAGACGGGTAGCCAATTCCTTAAGCAGCGCAATGGAAATGAGCGGATTGCGCTCCAACAGATCCAGGAAATCACTCCGGTCGATCATGTAGACCAGCGTTTTTTCCAGCGCGATTACATTGGCCGAGCGCTTTTCACCATCCAGAATGGATAGCTCGCCGAAAAAATCCCCTTCGTATAAAAATGACAGGATCACTTCCCGACCATCTTCAGACAGGCGCGTCACCTTCACCGAACCGGATTCAATGATAAAAAAGCTGTCGCCGGTATCCTCCTCCATGAGGATGACCTGTTCTTTCTGATAGACTTTTTGCTGACAAAGTTTTGCGATATTTTCAAGAACCGGGTCCTTTAGTTCTGAAAAAAGCGGTACAATTCTTAGAATCTCAACCGCACTCATGATTGCTCCTTTTGGGCTTTTTCTGTTTGTGGGTCAGGGTTCTGCTGGTCTTTTTTTTGTTTCTCACCCTTTTCTTTGGAGAAACGACTCATCAAATCCGGAACCATGTCTAAAATCTTTCCCCACATCACATCTTTGCCAACCAGGGGCAAAATCTGTGTTTTATCATCGGTGACAACGATGAAGGCTACCGGATCAATCTGGGCACCTCCGCCCATTCCGCTGCCACCATCGGACTTTTCTTCGGCTTTCCTGCCCCCGGCACCAAAGCCAACACTGATTTTGGCAACCGGGATAATGGTGTGCTTCCCGGCGGTAATGGGTTTTCCCACGACCGTCTCGGTATTCACCAACGTGCGTAATTCTTCCAGTACTGTTTTTGTCAGATTTTCAATCATGAATTCCTGCCCCTCTTGCTTTTTTCCATCGAAATAATTTTAAGGATTTGAACCCGTATTTGACAGCAAGAAATACAATTCTTGCCGGATAGATTTTCACCCGTCCATTCCCCACAAACCGCGACTTCCTGCTGACAAAATCAGCTTCGGCATAAAGATTTGGCCATTCCCGGGCGGCGATAAAACTCTGTGCGGTCCCGTATAACATTCCGGTGCAGGCGGGATTTTCAACACCCAGCGTGATGGTGCCCTGCCAGGGTTCAAGCTTCACGGTATGGTGTATCTGGCGCCAAAAATGTGCTGGCAGACGATTTTTGGCCTTGCTCCCAACCGACCAAATTCGTTCATACACGGCGGTTTGCTTTCGAATGCCCTGAACCAAATGCTCTGCCGAATAGAAACTGCGGGTCATCTTATCCACCACACGCTTTTTCCAGCCGGGTTCCAGTGGAACCGTCACGGCGATTTTCAACATCCCGCCCCAAAACAGCAATGCACCGCGAAACATTTTATCCGTGTTAATTTCATGGGTTTCAACACCCACAGGTAACAAGGCAGTCATTAAGGACAATACAATCGCTACCGCCAGAAGCACGGCAAGTATTTGCGCGATAATGATTAGGAGACTCATTGATGTTGTGACGACATTTATTTTTTTCTGTTCCGCGGGAAAATAGTATCTACCCGATTTCCCACCAAATCATTTACACCGAATTCATCGTATGACCGCTTCGGTACCTCAATTAGCAGATCACACATACCAATCGAATTCGCAGTGTCTATCTAAAATGTTGACATGACGTTACCCGAAGCCTATATTCGCCCGCATTTTTGGGAAGTTTGAAGGAGCATTATGCCAGTAACAAAGACCATTGCCAAGCGAATTCGCCAGGCAACAAAAGCAGAAGAATACAATCACCACTACAAGTCGATGATGAAGACATCCATTAAAAAAGTGTTGGCAGCCACGGATAAAGCGACGGCCGAACCGTTGCTCAAAGAAGCCACATCCATCATTGATAAAGCGGTGCACAAGGGTGTTATCCATAAGAACAAGGGCGATAATCAGAAAGAGCGTATCCAGCGACATTTCAATAAGCTGTCCTGATCGCCCATCCTGTTCTTGTCACTTTAAAAAGCCGCTCTATCCAGAGTGGCTTTTTTATTTCACCCAGATCCGTTTTTCTAATCTATCTAAAGTCGTTTATTGCAGAAAAATTTCCGATTCCTTGGGAACGTGGACTGATGGATCGGTGAATTGGAGCCAGGCCAGATGATTTCCCTTTACCGCCATAACACGCACCCGACCCACAAGAACGGTCTCCCGCCCCAAAGGCGCACCCGACTCATCCAGTATAACCGCTCCCTCCATATAAACAGAGAACATTTGATCTTTTACCAGACCTTCTGCTGAACCGGCATTGATATGAATATCCCCGCCACGGGAAATTAAGACCTGGTACGGACCCAATCCCTCCTGTTGACTCACTTCCAATCCAAAATAATCGGCCAGTTTATTCCTTAACGCCTGTCCTTGTAAGACCAAGGTCCGGTAAACCAGCGATTGTTGAAATGCAGGCGAATCAAATTTGAGCGTATCCAGCCCCTGGAAGGTCAGGGCGTGTTTAATACCCTGTGCCAGAACCGTAAACCCCAACTGGTGACCTGACAATTCGGTGTTTAATCTCCAGCGGGCTACCTCCCGATTCTTCGGCAAACGGATCAATGAGCAATCGGACTGTAATTTTGCCTTATAGCCTTGATACCCACCTACCAGCGGGTTGCCCATGTGGTATTTGGATATGTCAAAAACATGAATGGTGGTATGCAGCGCAAAGGTGGCCGGCGGGCTGGTTTCAGCAAACCGGAATCCGTCCAGAGTATCAATAATCCCAATCCATAATCCTGGTAAATGCTGTTCGATCTCCCAGGGATTGTCCATATCAGCATTTTCTGTTACCGGTCCCATCTTCAGAACAACCGGCTGTCGTGGTTGGGCGGCTGCCATGGTAATCACCAACCCCAGCAGCAATGGATAGAGAATGTGTTTCATTGACGCCAAATCTAAGTCATGGGAGGAGAATGACAGATAAAAAAAGGGCGCCCGAATGGACGCCCTTTTGGATTAACCGTTTAGAATGAGCGATTATTTGATGATGGTCATCTTCCTGGTCTGCGTAAAGGCATTCTTATCAGCGGTGATCCGCATGATATAAAGCCCGCTGGCCACATTCTGACCAAAATCGTTCCGCCCGTTCCATTGGATCGTGCGATAACCGGCTGTCTGATGCTCATCTACGAGCGTTGCCACTTGCTGACCCAGCATGTTGTAAAGGACCAACTTGATCCGGGCATCCCGTGGCAGTTCGTATTTGATTGTCGTGCTGGCATTGAACGGATTCGGATAGTTCTGATGCAGTGCGAATTCCTTCGGTAATCCGAGATTATCATCCACACTCACAACAGCACCGTGGAAGTCGTCAATATCGCGTGGCATCAGCTGGTACCCACTGAAATAGGGTGAGGAGCCATCGTACTGGCCAACCACACCCGTGACCATGAAGTAGTCATCAGCCGGTGCGCCATTACCATCGATATTGGTATCGCGATCAATCCGGACTTCAATCGTATCCACGCCATCGGTAACATGCACTGTGGCATGAGACCCTTCTGCTGGCCATTCACCGGGATCCACCAGACTCAGGCTGTCGATACTCACCAGAACGCCTTCCAGTGCTTCACCGGCATTATCCAGCAGGTCAGCGGCGGTCACCATAAGCGGTGCAACTTCAGGCAGTTCATCAACGAGGATGGACCAGCCGTCTGCGGCTACATTGGTGATTTCGGTGAGGCCGTTGTAGAAACCGATAGAGCCGGTTATCTCTACATACTGACCACGGGCCAGATCTTCCGCATTATGGAAGTCGGAGTCATAAACAGCCATACCAGCGCTGCCATCCCATGCCTGGATGTATGCCGGTCCACCCAGTTCATTGGTGGTGGACACATATCCGCGCACAGTGACAACAGAATCGGCATAAGCCGGTTCACCTGCCGCGTCATCAGCAGCTGCAGTGTACAGCGAGGTGATGAGATTAGCACCTGGCATTGCGTAGCGACCAATGGTCACTTCCGCAGTGGCGAAGTCAGCCACATAAAACACACCCAGATTGGCGTCATAAGCCATACCACGTGGTGAGTTTGTACCCGTAAGTTCAACCACTTCACGTGTAGCGTAATCGGTATTCGGGTTGTAGATGTAGAGCCGGTCGTCACCAACGATATTGTTGGTCTCACCCATGAGATAGAGGAAACCTTCGGAATCGAACTTCACATGGGAGATCTGTTCACCGGAGATGAACGGACCCGGCAGGTCATCTACCTGCAGGTAACTGCCATCGGCCTGGCGTTCCAGGATATAGGCTTTGTTGGACAATTCGCCCACAATAATGCGGGATCCATCCGGTGCTACGGCAAAGTCACGTCCAACGGCTCCACGAGCCATCGTATCGGAGCGGACCAGTTCCAGGTTCGTGTCATATTTATAAATGACATTACTGACAACGGCGCCTACATACAGGTTACCATCGCCATCGAAACTGAAGACCGCGCTTCCTTCCTTTGCAACTGCACCGATCTGTTCGCCGGTAACGGCATCAAATCCGGCCACATAGCCACCACCTGAGACCCAGACATTTCCATCCGGATCCAGATTGACATCACGACCATGATTGTTGAAGTCCAAGGTCAGCGTATCACCATCCACAACTACAGATGAGATATTGTCAATGGTTGCCGGAACACCGTCGGCATCCCAGACACGCACATTGGGTGTCCAACTGTAGTAAGCGGTTGACCAGAGTTTGCTATCCGCATCCACGGCCAATCCCTGCCAGCCGGAGCCCTCTTCGATGAACTCATCCACGTAGGTGAGGGGGCGCTCAGGTGCCGGAGCAGCCTGATCAACGTTTACATCAAAGGTGACAGTTTCGGAGCTGTCCACACCATCAGATACGAACAGACTGAAGCTGTAGGTACCTGTTGCGGATGGACGGAAACCACCATTGCCGGAGCTGAAGAGCTGGATATTGATTGAATCCGGACCGGACCAATAATAGGTCAGTTCATCGCCATCATCATCATAGCAGCCGCTGCCGTCAAAGAGCACAAACGCGCTCACCTGGTTGCTGGCTGGGATCGTAGGCGCAACCGCCACTGGTGGTGTATTGCGAATCAATTCCAGATCCAGTATCAGGTTGTCATCAACGGTGACCAGTGTATCCAGATTCTTATAGCCATAGAGATGTGCCGTCACCAGATAGGTACCCGGGACAATCCCTGTGATGCTGTAAGCACCAGTGTTGTCAGCCACATCTGTGCTCCAGTACTCTTCGTAGGGTTCCACCTGAATAGTGGTACCGGTGGGATCACCGGAATCGTTGGTGGTGATTGTACCGGAGATATCGTATGTGGTTACCGTAGCCGGATTGGTCCAGGCCAGGCTATCCAGATAGATATGCTGATAGGTACCGGGCTGGAAGGGTAGCACACCGGCGATGGTCAGATTACCTGCATCGCCTGTGGCAAAGCCATCCAGCATTACGTGACCATACTGACCGATGAAATCTGCCTGATTCAGATCCACTACCATGGGTTCGGCAGTCAATCCGTCCAGGGTTAGTGTCAGTGAGGTAGGATCCAGTCCACCAGGCGAAACGAAATTCACCCAGACTTCCAGCGAGAAATACTCACCCGGCTGTGCGTACAGACCACGGGTGAAGCTGGAAATCGCGAATCCCAGATTTGACGCCAGATCCAGCGCACCGGATTCATTCAAACCCATTGTATCGTTGATGGAGACGGTCATGTTGGTTTCGTTCCCAACGGTCCAGTTCGCCACATCCGCATCGGTCTCAAACTCTTCCACAAAGGAGACCGGCATGACTGTGAAGTCAACCACAGCCGGCGCAGATGTATTCACCCCATCGCTGACCTCCAACTGGAAGGTGTAATCACCGGCATTAAGCGCCTGGAATTCCAGGTTCGCCGCAGTGAGATCAAGACCTTCAACTGTGGGACCGGCGGTCTGTGTCCATTGATATGTAATGGGTTCACCATCAATATCGCCGGAACGATCGCCGAACAGATAGATCATATTCCCGAAGATGACCTCATTGCCCGGTTTCACAGCAACGCGGGCACCCGGTGCACGGTTGCCCGGATCACCGGTAGAATCCAGCAGATAACCACGGTAGGTCCCCTGCGGATAAGCCGGTTCAACGGCGTTATTACCGGTGGGACCGACTCCCCAAGCAATATTGAATCCGTCAACCACATCCATCGTATAGGGGCGTGCCCAGCTATACAGATAGGTTGAGGTGTCACTTAGTTGAATTGAGTAGGCAACCTCCCCACTAGCCATATCCAACACACCAATGTGGGTGTCAAAATAGGTCAGTGTATCAACCGGTCGCGTACTGTACATGACATACAGTTGATTCGGGTCCGCGCCGGGACGCACGAATTGCGCCATGTGGACCTCTTCAGAGGTATGGAAGGGCACATTTTCATAGCCGCTGCCACTGTCAACCCACTTGGAGATGCTATCGGAGAAACTGACCGTATAAATGTCATCTCCGATAAGCGCCATAGAGGCATTATCGCCAGAATTGGCAATAATGGTTTCAGCGGTCCATTCATCACCGGACGGTGTGATTTTCACGATTTCATTGCCATTGCCCATCAGGTAGACTTCGGTATTCTCACCGGCTCCACGAGCAAATAGGCCACGGGATGATGCATTGTGTGTATAAATGGCTTCCGGTGCCGAACCATAGCCATCAAGGCGCCACACATGATTTCCGGAACTGTAGGTGGCAAGATAGAGCATCCCATCGTCAGCCATATCCATACCATAGGGTCCTAGCCAGCCGTCAATTCCAGCCCAGACCAGGGTGTCATCCGGCGTACCGGTTTCATTCCCCGGGGCAAAATAATGGATCGACCGCGGGCTGGTATTGACCATATAAATACCACCGGTATTCTGATCAATGACCGAAGCACGGACGTCTCCGAAATATTCAGCTGTGTATTGCGGAACTATGAAATCAGCATTGACCGAAATCATCACATCATCGGTATGACCGAATTCCGGACCCGCGTCCACGATAAGACGGAAGACATATTCGCCTGCCTCGGTAGGTGTGAAGGTAGCGTTCAAAGCGGTGGTATCACTCAATACGACTTCAGGACCGGAAACCTGTACCCAGTGGGCGGTGTTTCCTTCCTGAGCATTTTCAATCATACCATCCAAGGCCACTTCCATATCAACCAAAACAAACTGATCCGCACCGGCCTTAGCCAGTGGTGGATAAGCACCCTGATCGACCGTAAAGTTATCGAATATGGTCTGCCCGTTGGCTGTGTTGTATACATAAGCACCCGGGTAGCCAGCATCCATAAATGGTGCTTCGTCCTGGAACGGACATCCCGGTAGCATTTTGCCATCTAGGAATGCAAAGAAGTCGTTTCCAATAACCTTGATCTTCAGATTATGCCAACCCGTCTCGATGGGTTCGAAATCCACGCCGGGATTCCAGGCAGCACTGATGTGCCAGCTACCATCGTAGCCCTGCAGTTTCAGTTGACCATTATCACTGGCGGAGGAATTCCGATAGATAAACCGGTAGTACTCCAAATCCGTTGCATCGGTTTTGGCAACAATGCCCTGATACAGCGGAGCGTCCGGGTCTGCCGGTCCCACCAGGAAGACGTCACTGGAAACCGACCAGTCGGCGCCCAGAACATTATCCAGGTAGACAATACCGGTATAACCGGCGTCGGTAAATACACCCACATCACTACCCCAACCGGAAGCGGTGGAGTCAGCAATTTCAAAGGTGCCGTCACCGGACATGCCGTTAAAGGCCCAATTCAGATCAAAAACGCTGTCGGTAAAGGTCTCAACCAGTGGCCAGACAAAGGCCTGCTCCACATTCACCGAGTTATCAGCGTCATTGAATGTGAAGGTGTAGTCACCGTCCTGGGTTGGTGTGAAGGAATAATCCGTACCAGCACCACCAATACCACCATCACCATAAGCAGCAGTCCAACTGTGCATGACGGTGAATTTATAACCATACGCGGTTCCACTAGTTAATGGGAAGGCCCCTGTCCAGGTATCCCCAACGCGGGTCAGGTTATCGGCTGCATTGTCCCAGTCATTCATATCCCCGGTCAAACTAATAATCCAGTCGTTATATCCCGAATCGCTGGGATCAACCACCGTAAGCGCGCTTTCCATCGGATCGGTCGTGCTCACGGTAATGTCTGCGCCGTCTTCCAGCCAGGCATTCCCATCATTCTCCGATCCAACCCACCAGCTATAGGTGGTGCCATCAGCAACCAGGGCAACGGTGCCTTCAAAGATACCATCAGCATCCGGATCGGTGAGTTCCACCATGGGACCGGTCCAGTCGCTGTTGTAGACACCTTCATTGTCCCAGGAGCCATTGGCCCAGAAGGAACGATACTGGGCATCGCCACCGATTTGAGCCCGGAGGGTCACATTGGCATACGGAAGAATCTGCGTTGCAGGAATCTCTTCGAACAGGTCGAAGTAAAGCGTATCACTCACATCCACTGCACTCTGGAGCTGGATGCTTTCCAGTGTGACATAATCCGTGGAGTTAATTTCCCCAGTCCCCGTAAGCCAGCTTGTAACCAGATCACGGGCCAGGTCTACATTTACCACACCCCAGTTATCTTCATTCTCCGTAAAGCTGAACCATTGGCTGGCTTCATAGCCATCGCCACCGGCACCATTATCCCAGATCACCAGACGGATCTGTGTGGTGGGGTCAGCACCCTTCACATAGATATTGATTTTGCTGTCAGGTGCAAACTGTGTGGTGCGATTATTTGTACGCACAAACCAGCCGCCACTCACGCCGGCATCGTCCACCAGTGTCATTTTTCCAGAGGCTGTTCCCTCAAAAGCTTCTTCAGTGGAAGACTCAAAGGCAGATTCAGCTAATACACCACTGGTACTACCGGAGAAATTAGGATCGGCAAAATCACCGATACCGACTTCAAAATCTTCGTGAACAATCGAGCCATTGTGAGGAATGGCGATCATGTCATCGATGTAAAGGATGGCATCTTCTTCCACTGCAGTGGTGAACTGGAGGCTTTCCAGATGTACCACGTCCGTGGAGTTAATTTCTCCTGTACCGGTAATCCAACCGACTACAGGATCACGAGCCAGATCCAATTCCACATATTGCCATTCATCGCCGGCAGTAATCTGGTGATACGGACCGGCTTCATAACCGTCGCCACCGGTGCCATTATCATAGATCACCCAGCGCACGGAAACGTTGGTATTGGTTCCCTTTATCCAGAATCCAACCCGATCATCGGCATTGAATTCGGTTACACGATCACTCAGGCGAACAAACCAGCCATCAGCCGGATCAGCATCATTGATAAGCGTTAACTTACCCGAACTGGATCCGGTGTGAGCGGCTTCCGTGGAAATGGCAAAACTTGAGCTGGGATCCACGTTTGTGGAACCACTGTAGTTTGGCTGCTCGAAATTCCCGATGTCCGTCTCAAAGTCATGTACCACGAAATCAGGTGGCGGTAAGGGCGGCGGAGGTGTTACATCCAGAATATCGTCCGCATCCCGGGGTTCCAGCTTGAAGGAACCATAGGAGTAATAGCCAACACCCGTCACATCATAGTGATTATCCAGGGTTGGAACGAAAGCATAGAGCATGTCATCCACAACCATGGCACCGCTGCCATCATCCACTTCCCATTCACCATTTCCCATATCAGGATTGGTGCAGACCGCGTCGCTCACGGCAACCAGCATACTTTCATACTGCTCGTCCAACTCTACGGTAGTGATTGCGATTGCTGCTGGCAACGCATTACCACTGGAATTCACGGTATAGTCGGTGACATTGGTCAGCTCTGTCATACCGTTGTATTCATCGACCGTTGCAGCGATGGTCACATCATCACCCACCACAGCAGGGTGTCCATAGCCATAAACATAGATTCCGCTATAAGGGTCTGTCCCATCTTGGACAAAATAACCTGAGGATACCGTAGCGGTTACGACACCGCTGGTCTCCACATATTCATCCACATAGGGTGAAGCATCGCTTGTTTCAGGATCTGTGGGGGTTTGAATTTCCGCGATGGTATATGGAGTTGGTTCCGGGGGAGCCACCCAGGATTCGAAGCTCCCGTTGACCACCAGATTGGAGCCACCGTCCTCCACATACTGGACATCGTCAATAAACAAAACGGCTGAGTCTACAAATGCACTTTCATCATAAAAGCGCAAACGAACCGAGGCCGTTGTGGCACCTGTCGGAACCGTTCCTGTATGTGTCATTGTCTGCCAGGCGTCAGTATCAGCTGAATACTCAGCCATATACTCATTGCCTGTATCCCACACCAAGACCATACGTACTCGCCCCGCCGCGGTACTATCATACACATCAAAGCTGAATGTGTATGCAGCTTCCGAGGTTACACTAAAGGCATCCGAATCCACATCCTGATTAGATGTGGAGTACCAAGTCGCTTTCAACGACTTCGCCCCATCCGTGAAAGCACCAGTCTCTTCTGCAACTGTAACAGCAGATGTCTGAACAGACCAGTTCTCTGGTATCTGTCCAAACAGGCCGATTGCAAAAAGGAAACTGGTAAGAATTGTAGCAATTCGCTTACCCATAAAACCTCCTAATTGTTTGTAGGAATTGATTGCTTTGGTTTTGATATCTTGAAACCGTTCGTTGATAGTGAACAGGCATTTCTTTTGTTGCGACTCCCCCAGTCATTCTTCCAAAATTTTATCCGTGTGCGGTGAAAGTACATCACCCATAAATAGCTGTCAAGTATTAACCGTTGATCATTGTAGATAGTTCATAAAATTAAATTAACTCACTCCCGCTTGCTTGCACCCGCCTGATACGCTACTTTTCACCAAATTGAGCTAAGCGGGGAGCATCCATCATGCCATCTCAGTCCTTCAAGTCGAAAGTTTACAAATATTTGGTGAGTATTTTAGTCGTCTTTTTCACACTGTCCCCTGTCACACTGTGGGCGCAGTCACTGGACGGCTATTCCTTCTGTCTGGATCCTGGGCACGGACCCGGAAATCCCAACGTCGGCCCCACGGGGCTCCATGAATATGTAATCAATATGCGTGCCAGCCGCACACTTTCTGACATGCTCTACACCGTCAATGCGGACACGGTAATCCTCACCCGCAACGAATCCACCCCCAATGACCCCACCCTCTCCCAGCGGGAGCAAATTGCCAATTCAAACAATGTAGACTGGTTCCATTCGGTGCACCACAACGCCACCGGCTGGCCGGAAAATCCTTCCGTACGCTATACCCTGGTGCTCTATTCGCAAAATGGCGATGAAACACCCCTGAATCCGGGTTCCGAAGCCATGTCTCCCCTCATTTCCCAACGAATTTATCAGGGACTGCGCACCTCAGACTTCAGGGTTTTCGGTGATTACAATTTCTACGGCTCGCCCAATTATCTGGGCGTCCTCAATGACCTCACCATGCCCAGCGAACTATCGGAAGCCACCTTTCATGATCACCCCGGTGAAGAGGCTAAGTTGTATAATCCCGATTTCACCCGCATGGAAGCCAGAGGCATTTTCTACGGGATGCTGGATTACTTTACCAGTGCCAATTACTGGAATGGCGTCATTAGCGGCATTATCACCGATAGTGATTCCGGTGAACCACTGGACAGCGTTCGCGTGACCCTCACACCCGGTGATTCCGTCCATTACACCGATAATCACCA
>JAIPJQ010000164.1 GCA_021734065.1 Fidelibacterota bacterium
CCCGCTATTTCCCCTTTCCCCGGGTTTACCAGTTTCCCGGATGGTACCCCTGTTTTTGCCTATTTTTCTGCTGTTGAGCCTGATGACGAGCTGTCAGGAACCGGAAGATAAACCGGCAGGTCCTGACACTACCAGTCATTATTTCAACTGGACGATTGACACCATCGGCGTTCCCGGTACATATCTGCACGATGTGGCGGTTATCAATGAAAATAATATCTGGGTGACGGGTGAGATTTACACAGATGAGCCGGATACATTTTACAATCGGCCCTATTCAGTCTATAATGCTGCTAATTGGAATGGTGACGAGTGGAACTTACATCAATTTGGGTTTTATTCGTTCTGCGATACAACCCGTCGCCCTTATCCTTATCCAGCAAAAGCGATATTTGTTTTCAGCGATTCCCAATTTGTTGTTTCACGGGGCGGAGAAATACTTTTTATCGACGGCGATAAGGAAGTAAATGAGATGTGTATTGAAGTTGGGATCAATGCCATCTGGGGACCGTCCATTGACAATTTTTGGGTAGCCGGCCGTGATGGTAAAATCGCTCATTATGATGGAGAGGCATTTACAGTGCAAGCTACTGTCGATGGCGGAATCCAATTGTTGGACCTCTGGGGGTTGGACGAGAATCATGTCTGGGCGGCGGGATCCGTGAATAATCTACCTGACTATGGCAGTGCGCTACTCGAGTATCAAGACGGTGGCTGGGAGACTAAGTATTATATCGATACAACCTTTGACTCACTGGGATTTATCAATTGGGGCTGTGCTATCGGAGATACGCTATATCTGAGTACGGAAAAAGGCGTCTGGAAAGAAAGTCTTTCAACCGGTGAGGGCGTGTTGATTCCTGATCGAGTCCTTGATGTGGGGAATTGGGCATTGGGACGAATTCGGGCTACCAGTTACAATGATATATTGCTACAGGTTTCAGGTGGCACATACCGCCATTGGAACGGAACAAGCTGGCAGCCAGTGATGGTGTTTAATGATTATGCACCGGGCCAGGTGTACTGGATGGGTAACTTCGTATTGAAAAGAGATTTTGCTCTGCTTACCGGTGGAGCAAATGGTGGGGGAATCGTGTTTCGAGGATATCGATGAAAGGGTGATGCCCGGCGACCGTGTTTAGAGACAATGACCAGCCGGGCATCTCAGAGCCTTCGGGTTATTGGGTATAACGCCGGAAGACCTTGTAATCCGAAAATAAACCATAATCATCCGGCAAACCAGAAAGGATTTACGTCATGCAACGTATTTTCAATCTTTTGGTATTTACCATATTACCGATGTGGGCGGCATTGGCGTCCAATTGGCAGCAACCTATTGAGCGTACGGATTTACGCTCTACATTCAGCCGCACCTGGCAACTTAGTGAGAACAGTTATCAGACGAAGTTCTATACTAAGGCAGTTTGCCAGCAGGCTGAAAGCGGAGATTGGATGTTAATGGATAATGTTACAGGTGGAAATTTAGACGTTCCTCACCTGGCACCTTCTTCCCAAAACGCTATTAATTCTAGTACCACCGATGTACAAAATAGTGCTTCTGGTTTTATTTGGTTCTCAGATAGTACTGATAACAGCGCAACTGATGGGTATGGAAATGGTGGGCCATCCCCTAGTATTGGGCAAAACCAAGATTCATATGGTTACTGGCGAAAAATGCGTGGATACATCACATTGAACTTAGACGATGCAATAAATTTCCTTAATGAAGATTATATTCTTACTCTTACCAATTGCATCCTTGATGTTCCTGTCGAATCTGTGTCAGGTGGAGGAATTAACTCCATTTCAGCCCGATTACGACCAGGTGGAATAGTAAATATTGATTCCCTGGCCTGGGATCAGTTAGAAAGTGGCACTTCCCTGGGAACGTTTGATGGGAGTTCTCCAGGCAATAATGCACTATATATCGACAGTGAGTCCGGCTACTTCAATTCACTTATGTCATTTATACAGAGCAGGATAGATAATAACCAGGAAAATATGACACTTGCATTTAAAGGTTCCGAAGGTAATTATCCAAGTTCAACGATTAAATATACTGTGTTGGGTGACGGGGATTTATATAGCGAAGTTTTGACGATCACCTATACTGCACAACGCCGCCAACTTGTATTGGCAAATAAAATGGTTGAGACAGAATATAATTTGTACTATACCACTTTGGAAGTCAGACACGAGGCTGGTAACTGGCAAACCATCGATTCCGGCGATTCTATTGAAGTAACCAAGGGAGATAGTTACACTGAGCACCCTACAAACCAACAAAATTCTGGACCTGCCGGACTGGCTCAGCATCGATATTGGAAAAATGACCAGACTTCTTTATCTACCTATGATTTAGAAAGGAATTTTAGTCTTCAGGATCAGCACGAAGAAGACGCCATGTTCAAGTATCTGTATCCCATGACCCTGGAGAATGACCCGGGCGTTACCGGTTTGGCCCAGCTAAGTGACCCCTGGCGGAAATTGACTGGGACCTGGAACCAAAGTGCTGCCTACTTCACTCCGGCTGGTGGTGAGTGGATGGTGTTTTTGGAAGAAGATTCAACACAACCAGGTGATCGTTGGTATAAAGTTCGAACAACCAACACTCTTATACACTCTAACGATAAGTCCTGGAAATGGCAGCGCTGGGCGGTATATGATGCCAATTATAATGAAGATACGATGGGACTACTCGCGGAATTATTTGGCGCCTCTAATCCTGATGAATGTCAGGTTGTATTCCATTCGAATAATGAAATGATTATCAAAGCTAAATATAAGCACGACTACCCGGTTTCATTCCAGGTGCCATCTGGAATCTCATATTCGATCTATGATCCGTGGCACTATAATCAGGGGTCAGGAACATTTTCTGCCGCCACAGTACCGGTAATCGGTGATAGTTTCAGGGTTTTTCTGAATGAATCTCAAACCAAGTACACATTAATCCTCCCAGCCACAGTTTACAGCAACGGAACCTTTCACAAATTTGCCGGGTTCTCATGTGATAGTGCCAATTTTGGTTCAATCCAAATCAACTCACAAGGGTTGGCAACCCAGGAGGTTGTTTTTAATGGCAGTGGAGCTACACTTGTAGCTCACTATGATCAAATAGACTCAGGAGATATTGTCAGTATTACCTCTGAACTGGCAAATATCCCTGCAAGCTCCATCATTGAAATGCCGATTAATTCTGAAATCCAACTCTACAGCACAGCGCCTTTTCAGGGGACGACGGCAAATCCGATTACATTTAGGGGTGAAGGCTCCGGGAATTGGAGAGGAATTTCGGTAAAATCCAGCGACCTAACGATTGAAAACATGCGCATAAAACAGGCTGATCAAGCCATTCTATTGGACCTGGAGGATGATGATTCATGTGTGCTACAAAACCTGACCGTGGACAGTTGCTCGGTTGGTGTATCAACGGTGATTGATAATTTCACTTATACACCACTCGACTTCGTTGTTCAAAATGCCCATTTCACAAATATTTCCGACCACGGGATTCACGCGCAAACGGTGGACCTTGGAAACGTTAAAATCATGAATTGTACATTTTCTGAACCTTTGGGAAACTCAGCCAATGCCATTAATTTCAGCATACCCACCGATCCTGTATGGGGCGGTGAGAGTTATCACGCTGAGTTTGATTCATTACAAATCCTGGACAATCAGATTGAGGACTTTAACACCGGTATTAAACTGCAATTCAAAGCGAGTAATAATGATCTGAATTGGAACTCCAGCAGTGTCGAACGGGTGATTGTTGATCATAATCAAATTGCCCGATGTGATACTGGGATGAATGCCTCAGGAGATGTACTGCTTCTCTCGCATCATAATATCCTGGATAGTTGTCATGTGGGGCTGGTCGTCGCATATCCTTACCTGACTGAGGATTATCAAAGTTGCGATCAATTACGGTATCGGATTTTGAATGAAACGGTTGTTGGTGATGGAAGCAGCGTGGGTTTACTGGATTTGAATCCTGAACCGACTCGCCCCTATTCTGCACTTACGGCATTTATTGGTGGTTGCATTTTTACGTCCCATGATACAGCCGCTTATAACCCGTATTCTGCCGTCTATCAGGATAATTTGCTCTACGGGAATAGCCACAATTTTCCCTATAGTTTTGTTGGTTACTACGGTTGCTGGTCTGAGAACAATGCCTACTCCATTGGGAATCCCAACTTCGTGAATGCATCCAGCGGCGATTACCACCTCACAAGTACATCTCCTGCCATAGATGCCGGTTGGGAAGACTTCGATGGAGATGATGATACCTGGGAAACGGATACGGACGATCAGGATCCGGATGGCACGCGTATGGATGCCGGGGCTTTGTACTATGATCCGGTGCCACAAGCGCCCTACCTGACGCTGGATGTTTCCGGGAATAACCCGGTTTTGAACTGGGAGCTGACGGCTACATCCAGTGGTTATCCGGATCGGGATATTGACCGGTTCCGGATTTACAAGCACTACTTCATCAGCAAATTCAACCAGCAGACCAGCTATGCCACGGTGAATGATGGTGAGGCTACCAGCTACACGGACTATGGGTTCGGATTGAATGGCGGAACCTCTACGGCTACCTATAGAGTTCAGGCCATTGATAACCTCGATCAGTCCTCTGCCTGGTCCAATTCCAGAAATACAACCGGGATGGTGGCAATGAAGCCCACCGCGCTGCCGGAGGCGTATCAACTGGGGAATGCCTATCCCAATCCGTTTAACCCCAGTACAACGCTGGAGTACGGCCTGCCGATCACGGGAAATGTGGATATTCGCATTTTCGACTTAGCTGGTCGACTGGTGTATCAGGAGATCACCGTGAATCAGCCAGCGGGCTGGTATGCGCTGACCTGGCGTGGTGAGAATCAGCTGGGACAGCAGGTTCCCAGTGGCGTTTACCTCATCTCCTTAACTGCCCAGGGAACCGAATCCCGGGAGGGATATGACGGTGCGGTGAACTTTTCTCAGACAGAGAAGGTAATCTTGATGAAGTAATGCTTCGTCCGATCAGTTGAAAAACTCTGTTTAGTCAATAAAAGAGGCTGTCCCATTAGGCAGCCTCTTTGAAAATCCTAAAAAACAGGTCTGGAGAATTCATTACCAAGTATTTTACAACCTGTGCGAAAATAGCCAAAAGAACGCTTAATTGAAAAATATTGCTACAAATGATGTTCTATTTGAAATCTTGAAAAGTAAAAATTTGTTCTTCGACCCTGTTCCGCGTTGCTTCGTACGGGCAGGCGGGG
>JAIPJQ010000156.1 GCA_021734065.1 Fidelibacterota bacterium
CCACATTGGATGGCCGGGCACTGGCCAGTACCGCTGCTGTTACCATAGAAGCCAGTACGGTGACTGCCCCCGGGTTGACCACCGGCGTTGATGTTCAGGTGCTGTCTGACGGTTACCATCTTTCGCAGAATTTCCCCAACCCCTTCAACCCCTCCACAACGATCAGTTATCAATTGCCGGTCACGAGCCAGGTGATCCTAACAATAACAGATTTGTTGGGGCGTGAACTGAGTGTGCTGGTCAATGAGGTGCAGGCTGGCGGGAATCACCAGATCGTATGGGATGTGCAAAACTTTCCCAGCGGCATCTATAATTACCGTTTAGAAGCCGGATCCAATGTTTCAGTCAAACAATTGACTCTGGTCAAATAAGCGAAAAGGAAAAGGAACAATCATGAAAATACCTAGAACAGAACAGTTAATTCCAGCAAGGAGATCCCTGCGCTCGCTGAGTGTTCGGATCATGGGAGCGATAGCGGTGGTGTTACCATTATCAGTTGCTATTGCTCAGCCCTTAGACCCTGTTAACCTGGGATCCACAGCCAATTTTGCAATTTTAGCAGGGTCGCTGGTGTCCAATGTTCCCACCTCTGCAATCACCGGAGATATTGGATTAAGTCCGGCCACCGGTGGCAATATTACCGGTTTTGGACCCAATGAGGTCACAGGAACCATTTACACCACTGATGCATCCGGTCCTGCCGGATCGGTTCAGGCTGCTACAATGCTCACAGCCGCACAGGGTGATCTGACAATCGCCTATAATGATGCTGCAGGTCGTACACCAGTTCCAGAGGGTCCATTTTTAAATCCAGGATCTGGTGATATCGGTGGAATGACGCTGGTTGCCGGGCTTTATAAATTCACAAGTGGCGTAATCGTGTCCATCAGCGGATCGGATGTGACACTTTCCGGCGGTCCTGACGATGTCTGGATTTTCCAGATTGCATCCTCACTTATCGTAGGTAACGGTGTCCATGTGATTCTCTCAGGTGGCGCTCAGGCGGCCAACATCTTTTGGCAGGTGGGTACTTCCGCAACGCTTGGAACGAATTCGGTTTTCAAGGGAACCATTATGGCGGACCAATCCATTGCGGTGAATACCGGCGCGTCGGTTGAAGGTAGATTATTAGCGAGTATTGCTGCTGTCACCATTGAATCCAGCACCATCACAGTGCCAGAATTGGTGACAACGGTTGAAAACGAACCAACCCCGGAATCGTTCACACTTTCTCAGAACTACCCCAATCCGTTTAATCCGGTAACGCTGATCAACTATCGACTGCCAGTCGCTACCAAAGTAACCCTCTCAATCATCGATGTATTGGGCAGGGAGGTGAGTGTGCTGGTAAATGATGTACAAAATGCCGGTGACTATCAAGCTGCATGGGACGCACGGGGCTTCCCCAGTGGCATCTATATCTATCGTTTGCAGGCCGGGTCATTTGTTTCCATGAAGCGCATGCACTACCTCAAGTAAGGCAGTCAACATATTAGCAGGTTTGGATACCCTGTTTGCGCAAGAAAGGAGTAAAAAAATTAACGATACGATTCAATTGTTGATTTACGGGATCAACCAGGTTTTAGCTGGCCCTGATCACGGAATGGCAAAATGATCACAACAGTTCAACCAATCTCAAGGAGATTATCATGATTCAAAAACAACGAATTTTACAGCTTGCACTGGGCATGACGCTGGTATACACCAGCGTGCTATTCATGTCATGCACAAAGACAGTGCCCGCCGTTCCACTCACACCACAGGAAGCAACCCTGAAGGCGACCCTGTTTAGTGAGGCAAATACGGCCTGGCACGCAGCGCAAAGAGTTGATGCGAAGGTTCTGGCGCCGGGGAATTTTGCCAAAGGCGTTAAGCATTACCAGCAAGCTCAGGCGGATTTAAAAAATGAAGTTGAGCTTGAGGATCTTCAAAAAAATCTGGGTAATGCAGCCGCCTATTTTAATCGGGCAATTCGTGCATCAAAACTGGCTCAGGTCACCTTTCCAAATGCGATCAAGGCTCGGAACGACGCTAAATTTACTGAATCAGGTAAATACACGCCAAAACTCTGGGCCGAAGCTGAAAGTAAGTTCAATAAAGCAACCGGGATTCTGGAAGATGGGAAAGTTGATGATGCCAGAAAAGTAGGTAAAGAGGCAGAAACCCTTTACCGTAAGGCTGAGCTGGATGCCATCAAGGTCTACTATCTCACCGAAACCCGAGATTTATTGAAGCGGGCGGACGAGTTGAAGGTCATGGACAATGCACCGAAAACATTGGCCTTGGCGCGGAAGCTTTTCAAGCAGGCGGATGTGGAATTAAATACAAATCGATATGATATCGATTTTGCCCGCAGCCTTGTCTTGCAATCCAGGCACGAAGCACAACACGCCATCTATCTGGCATCAACCATCAAGGCGCTGAAGGAGAAAGATCATACCTGGGAAGATCTGATCCTGGCATCGGAAGTTCCTCTGCAAAGAATCGCAGAGCAAACAGGTCACGTCGCTTCATTTGAAGCCGGGTACAACCCACCTGCAAACAAGATCATTTTATACATCACGACTTATCAGGACAGTGTTACCGGATTAAGTCAGGATATAGAATGGTATAAAACCGAAGCTCTGTTTCAAAAAGAGCGGACCGCAGAACTTGTTGCCTCCCTGGACGACCAGGTGAAACTCAAATCGGAAATTGCGTCAAAAATAGCTGCTCAGGTCAAAACTCAGGATAGTGTTGCCATTTTGAGTCAGGATATAAAATGGTTTAAAGACCAACGTCAACTTGAGAAGAAACGGACAGCTGATCTCGTTGGAATGCTGGACAACCAGGTGAAACTCAAATCGGATCTGGCATCAAAAATAGCTGCTCATGCCAAAACTCAGGAGTTATTCACAAGTATGGAAGCATCATTCACGGGTGGCGAGGCCCGGGTATTACGGGAGGGTGATGACATCATCATCCGCCTGGTTGGTCTTGACTTCCCCAGTGGTGAAGCGACGATCGAACAGAAATCATTTGGTCTGCTCACAAAAGTACGTGATGCCATCAACACACTGGGCTCATCAACGATTACTGTAGCTGGCTACACGGATTCTTATGGTAATGACGATGAAAATCTAACCTTGTCAATCCAGCGGGCTGAAGCTGTGAAGCAGTATATCCTGGCCAATACAAAACTGAAGACCGGCAGCGTTGAAGCCGTTGGGTACGGTGAAAGTCAGCCCATTGCCAACAATAGAATCGAGTTAGGCCGGGCGGCCAATCGCCGGGTAGAGGTCGTGATTCATCCATAATGAACCGAGATTCCATGGATGAACCATTACCCGGGTGAATTTGACAGGCGGTCAACATTGTGCCGGGGGGCTCACACCTCCCGGCCAATTTGAAGGCAAGGTTGATTCAGAACTGGAAGACGGCTTCATGGGTATCACGGACGATAAGAAAGGGCAAAACAAATGAAGGATAAATGGGAATTCTACAAAGACAGCGAGGCGCAATGGCGCTGGCGTCGAACAGCACCCAATGGGAATATTGTTGGTGCTGCTACGGAAGGCTATACGAATAAAGCCGATTGTGAGGGGAACGCCCGGCGAAATGGCTGGGAAACCGATGAGATGATCGAGGAAGGCCTGGCCGGGGACAAGGCTGAAATAAATGAAAAGGCCAACGCCCTGTATGAGAAACATGGTTTTAAGGGCGGGGATGAATTCGCTGCCGGATTTGAGGTAGAGCGGGAGAGAAACATTCGCTATACGCTGGCTCATCACAAAATGCAGAGAAATTTGCTGGTTACCATCGTCATACTCCTGTGTGTCATCATCGCATTGCTACTGTTTAACCTGCTGAGGGGAGATGCAAAGGCAACACTTTCCGATAAAAGTATGTCGGAACTGAAGGTCATGATGCTGGTGCTTGACCCACAAGCAGACGAAGAGGTCATTGCATTTGGTGACACGCACTTCGATTACGACCAATCTACCCTGACACCCGAAGCCAAGGCTCTGCTGGACGAAGATGTACAAATCCTGAAAGACAATCCATCCGTAAATATTCGCATGGCCGGCTATACATCTGCGTTGGGTTCCGAAGCGGTCAATCAGATACTGAGTGAAAAACGAGCGAATGCCGTTCGGGAATATATGATTGAAAAGGGCATCGCACCGGAGCGAATCACGGTCATTGGATACGGTCGGACCAGACCGGCATTGTATGAGATGGATCCCTATGATGTGGATTCCAAAGAGGCGCTGGCGAACATGCGTGTCCTGTTTGAAATAAATGTGAAATAAACATGGACTGAAGGTATGGGTGGAGAATGTTGTTCAATGGTTCTCTTCTCAGTCGGTCTAAGGTAGCAATTTGGAAATTCTCACTTTTCTACCGTAACGAAGGGAAAAGGAAATATACATGAAACATCTCAATTATCTGCTGATGGCACTTTTTCTCCTCATCGGAGTCAGTGAATCCAGCGCACAACAGCGTAAAATAGGCGTCGGGCTGATCATCGGTGAACCAACCGGAATTAGTCTGAATTTGTGGCGAACACCGGTCAAAGCCATTGCTTTTGGTCTGGGTTGGTCTGCTTTTCAACATCAAACCGATACACAAACGACTCGCATCCATCTGCATATGGATTTTTTGCGACATTCGTTTAACACAATAAGAACACAGGAACAGATTTCTGTTTATTACGGAGTTGGGGGTCGTTTCGTTGGTGGGACCGGGATTTCAAGCTCACTGGCTGTTAGGGGCGTACTGGGGATCGACTGGCTGCCACAATGGACACCGTTGGATCTTTTCGTGGAAGTAGCTCCGTCCCTTGATGTGGTGCCTGCGACGAACTTTAATCTGGACGCCGCTCTGGGGATACGTTATTACTTTTAATTTTCAAAAAGCCGAAGATCGTGTAGGAGGTGGCTTGTACAGCCTTCTCCTGATAATGACCTGATAGGGTCGCGCGCGAAGAATTCTCCATCCTAGGAGTCGTGCATCCGGGTGTTCCGCCTGGTGGTCGTTTCTCCATAGGACACTAAGAAAATTAATCCGGATTAAAAAATCAGGATTAGAAAAATCTTTATTCTCTTGATCAACATTTTGAATTCTGGTCATAATAATATTTTTGTAAAAAGACATCTTCTCCTACCCGGTATTTTGTAAGTTTGCTTTGCGATACTCATTACAAACAGGAGAATAGCATGAGACCAAGGATAATCATCACTTTAACGATTGTATTACTCAGTAATTTGCTC
>JAIPJQ010000020.1 GCA_021734065.1 Fidelibacterota bacterium
GTTACCTGAATGATCTCCGGCGCTTTCTGGTTGTATCCGCTGGCCGGCGATCCCGCAAGACCCTTATCGCCAAACGAAAGCTTTTCTACCGGGCAGTAGCCAGCCCCTTCAAACGCTATTTCGCAGGTGCTCCCACCCATTCACAGGCCAAATCAATCTTCTGGAATGACCTGAAGCGTTATTTCTACTACTACACTATCGGCAAGCCCAGTGAAACCGAGCTGCTTATTCGGCTGAATAACGGAACGGAAATCCAGGTCATTGGTCTGGATAAATCTGAGCGCATCGAAGGGCAGCCCTGGGACGGGGCAATCATTACAGAGTTTGCCAACCTGAAACCGGATGCCTGGCATGAACACATACGACCCGTGTTCTCAGATACAAACGGCTGGTGTATTCTGGATGGTGTACCGGAAGGGCGGAATCATTACTACGACCGGGTGTTATACGCTGCTGGTGGCCTGATCCCGGCCACTGAACCCATTGTGGGAGCTTATTCAGAGAATCCAAAGGACCCGGAATGGGCGTTTTATGCCTGGTATTCTTCAGATGTCTTGTCAGAGCAGGAAATCCGGAGCACCAGGGCGACCATGGATGAAAGAACCTTCCGCCAGGAATATGAAGGCTCTTTCGAGAATTACGAGGGCACGCTTTACTACACCTTCGACCGTTCGGTAAATGTGAATGATTCCATGGCCACCTACCGGCCGGAAGAGCCATTGTATCTCACCTGTGATTTCAACAAAAAGCCCATGGTGTGGGAAGTTGCCCAACTCCGGCAAATTAACGGACTCCGGGCGCTGGTATTGGTGGACGAACTTTCCATCAGCTACCACGCCAAGACCGAGATCAATACCCGCCAATTCATTGACCGGTACAAGTATCACAAAAACCGGGCGGTTTATGTCCACGGTGACGCCGCCAATCAATGGGATTCCACCGTCTCTTACGCAACGGATTACAAAATCATTGAAGACCTGCTGCGTGGTGCCGGCTGGAAGGTTTACATGCAGATTAAACCCAAGAATCCCAGTGTGAACAACCGGATCAATATCACCTGTTCCCTTCTGCATTCAGTGGAAGGGAAGGTTCGGCTTTACGCTTCCAGTAAGTGTGTCCGGTGGATTAACGACATGGAGCGGGTGGTGAGTGACGGTAAGGGCGGCAAAGACAAGGATGATGAACAGTTAACCCATGCTTCCGATGCCAGTGATTATCTGGTATGGGATTTATTTGCCCAGGAATTCTTCGGGGCAGGAGCGAGGAACCCATGATAAGCATTCATCAATTGAATTATGCCAAAATCCAGCAGGAAGATTTTGAAAAGCGGATCGAACGAGCCGCCATGCGGGATTTCTTTCTGGAGCGAGATAATACCCAGATGGAGAATTACCTCCGGCAAGACCTGAAGAAATACTATTCCGATGAATCCGATATTCAGAAGAAGCTGCTTATCACGCTGGATGAATTTGTCCCGGCGTTTCTGGATAAAATCTGCGTGGTGTATGACCAGCCACCAATCATTGACATTGAAGGCGATGGAAACGACAAAGACCGCAAAGACCTGAAAGCCCTTTTGGAAGAGGTGGGAATTTCCCAGGTCTTTTCTGATAACCTGGTCAAAATGAAGCTTCACAATACGATTCTGGCGCATGTGAAATACAATGAGCCGCTGGATCGGATTTATGTGGAAAACGGCTACAATGTAGGCACAGCCAAGGTGTGGGAATTACCCACCTTTCACCTGGAACCAAAGGTGGTGGCCTACCCGGTCATTTTGAACAATCAAACCCGGTGGATCGTGTGGGACCGGCTTACCGAAGCCCATTACTGGATGACCACGGAACCCAAATGGGATGAAGAAAGCGGGTTGGTGATTGGCGATAAATACGGATTCAACACCGACAGCTCACTGGATGCGCCTGATTACTGGCCGTGGGTGATCTACCGCTACCGGCGTCACAATGATTTCTGGGGTAACGGTATGGATTCACTCGTTGCCTTAAACCGGGTAATCAATGTGCTGCTAACCGTGGTAAGTGACGATTCTGTCCGGCAAACCATCCGCATTCTGATTCTTGGATTCAATCCCAATGGCACACCGGACACGAAGGGCAGCATCAAGACCGGGATGGAACACCCCATTTACCCAGGGGGCAATTACTCCGGGGCGAATGAGCACCCGTCTGAAATTCTGCAAGCCACGCTCTTCAATGAAGAAATCGTTCAGCTCGTGGAAGGTTTGTCCGGCCTGGTGGCATCGCTTCACAATGTGGACAATTTCGTTAAGCGCCAACTGAAGCAGGATTTATCCGGGATTGCTATTCGGTTGAAGAATGAACCGCTCATGCGTTCCTGGGCGAATGACATCATGATTTTGCGCAAGTACGATCTGGAACTGGTGCGCAATCTGGTACAGGTTCACAATTATCACCGGCCTGAAAAAACGATCAATGAATCCATTCTGGACGCGCTCACCATTGACTATCAGCAACCCCAGGTGATCACCGATGAAAAAGCGGAATTCGAGCTGGAAGTTGAAAAATGGCGGAACGGTGTGAGCAATCCGGTGGATTACATCCTGAATCAGAATCCGGAAATGTCCGAAAAACAGGCTAGGGAATACATCCGGAATAACCTGAAGGAATTCAACGATCTGTTTGGCCTTTCCGGGGTTGAGTCAAAACCCGGCAGTGTTGAGGAGAATATCAACCAGTGAAAATTGACGAGCTGCTCATCACCCAGGCAGGATTGACACAAAAGCACCAGGCAGAATTCCAGCTTTTGGTAAAGCGTACCATTAAACAGCATGGATTCCGGTCACAGAAAACCCGTGAAATTCTGAAAAAAGAAATCAGCCGGTACGCTGAAAAAGCAACCCGGCAAAACCTGCAAATAGGAATGGACTGGCTACAGCATGGCGAGACCACGGATAACGCTTGATTTTACCGACTTTTTCCGGAAAGAAGCGCCCCGGCTCATCGGGCAATACAAACGACTTCTGACCGTGAAACGGGGTATAGCGAATGATGCGGCGCCCCCCAATGCGCCTCGGACCATCCGTAAAAAGGGCAAGGATCACTGGCTGGTAGATACCGGGGAGACCCATGATAGGGGATTTGATTATCGGGTTCAGCCCAAGCGGCTTCTGATATTCGCATCCGGGAAACGCCATTCCGGGCGCTACACCCAAATGCTGGTTCCGGAAGGCTCAAAGCGACAGAAGGGACAATCCCGAATCCCCAGCCGGAAAGTGATCCGCCAGCGCCCCGGTACACCACCCACTTACCGCCAAATCTTCCGATGGCACAATAAAAAGGGATACTCCGGGATTTTCGGGAAGTTACCGATCAAATCCGCCTTTTATCGGCGTATGCAGGCCGAAGCCAACCGGCAAACCAGAGACCAGTTTCCTAAGCGTTATGCCGGAAAAATTAAAATCTGGATGAAAAGCTGATGGCTACCGACACCACTTACCCGGGTGATCTGGTCCGGCTGGATATCAATCTCTATGCGTCCCAACTGGAGGCTGAAGCCAATCACCTATTGGATTTGATGGATGCGGAGGTGATGAAACGCATGCGCCGGGGAATCCCGGAACGGGAGGCGGTGAATGCTGTCCTTACCGAGCTTGAAAAGGGTGAGGGATTCGCCCGGGCATGGACCAACACGCAGAACCGGCTCATCAATTCCATGGATAATGAGACCATCGCCCGGCCAACAATCCACCATGCTGAAAACAATCCGAACCAGAAATATGCCTGGGTTCTGGGGGCTGTGAAAACCAGTCACTGTTCGGACTGTCTCCGGTTAAGCAAAATGGCACCCCGGAGTGCCAAGGCGTGGCGGGAATTGGGCTATGGCCTGCCCCGTGAAGGTGAAACTGAATGCAGCGTGGGCTGTAAATGCAATCTGGTTAAGGTAGCGGGCAAGCCGGAAAAGAAGCCGCCCAAAGAAAAGACCAGGAAGATGGATCCGGTCAAAGTTGCGGCACAGGTCCAGAAGGACATACTGGAAGAATCAAAGAATCAGTATGAGATAGGCGCTGCCATTGATAAGAACGGGCAAATTCTGATTAAAAAAAGGGGGACTAAACATCAGGTTAATTTTACACCGGCAGAAGTAGAGAGGCTTAAAGGGGCTGAAATCTTCACGCATAACCATCCTTCTTCAGGGAGCTTCTCTCCGGATGACATCATGGCATGCATATATCATGACATCAAAGAAGTTAGGGCAATTGCCCCGGAATCACATCACGGAAGGGGCTACTATTACATGCGTCCGAAATTCCCGGAAGGGGTCAAAACAAAAGCAGAGAAAATGCAGTTTTTGCAGCGTCTGGATATTGAAGCCATGACCCTTTATATGGTGAAAAAGGTTGAATCCCACAAGCTGATTAACAGCGGGAAAGGTTCATTAAACCTTGTGAATTTAAGGCAATGGGACGAAATTTGGTCGGAGATTGCTAAAAAGCATGGCTGGGAATATGGATTCCGTAAAGAATAAGACAGACCTTCTGGAATCGCTGGCAACGGTTATTTCAAACATTGATGAAGCCGGGTGGGAAGAATCCCGTGATGCCCTGGCGGACATTGCCGGTGGTGCTTACCCAACCCTGTCACGCAATCAAATTCTTCTAATGATTGACCAGGCACATCAACTCTCATTGAGACATAAGCATTTTAATGAATTCATTGAGGGCAAGCGTAACACTTTAGAGCTGGACAAAGGCCATAACGAGCCGATTTTTACCGAGAAAAAAGATTAAGCTTCTAACATAACCCCTACATGTTAGGCCTTGGAAAACCCTTCTAAAAAGAGGGGTTTTTCATTTACTACCGGAAATTCGGTAGTAACTCAATTTTTAACCCAATAAATAACAGCACCTAAGCGAGTGAATCACTACCGAAAAAACGGTAGTGAAACCGCTATTGGTAAATTCGTAATCTCCCCCAAGCAAACATTCAGCAGTGAAAAGGAAACTTCATGCCTGATTTAAAGAAAATCCTGAGTGACATCACCGCCAAGGTAACGGGGGATGATGCCGCCGAGGTCAAGACACTCCTAAAGCAGCTGGAGGGCTTGTACGATGACAAGGTTTCGTCATTGCAGGCTTTCGGACAGGAAAACAAGGAAAAGCGGCTCAAAATTGAGGAACTGGAAAAGCAAGTCCGGGATATGACTCAGGAAAAAGAGCAGCTCACCAAACAAGTTACTGACCTGAAAGATTCAGATGAGAAGAAAGAGCTTGAAGCCTTGCGTGAAAAGGCTAAAAGCTGGGCTGAAAAACAGCGTACCGAATTCAAATCCCGTTATGACAAGATTGCCAAACATCCTGCCTTTGAGAAGGTGAAGGATCGGTTTGGGGACTTAAAGCCCAATGAAAAGGGTGAGATTGACTGGGAAAAGGTTGAAGATGCTACCATTGAAAACCTTGCCGGCAAGCTGGATGAATATGAATCCATCGGCCTGTTCTTCGAGCCTGATCGAAAGAAAGTTTTCGGGGATAATCCCCCGCCTGCCAACCCCGGTACGGGTAATGGGAAAGACGAAACACTGTCAGAAGATGAGTTAAGTGAACAAATCTCACAAGGACTGAAAAGTCTGGGAGTGTAACCCATGCCTGGTATTCGTGCAGCTGATGTGCAGGCGATTCTCAACACCACCGCCTCACAGCAATTCGTAAAAACATTTCAAAATGATTCCTCATTCCTGGGGCGTGTTCCATTAAAGAAGGGCAAGGCGCGTATTCAGTGGCCTGTTCATCACGGTGGAAACGCTTCGGTAGGATCCTTTGGTGAAGGTGATAACATCACCACCACCGGGAAACAAGCCCGCAAGCTGGCAGAACTGCCTTACAAGCGGGCAAAGGTCGCCATTTCGGTGGACGGTCTCCAGCAGGCCATTTCCGAAGCTGGCGGCGTGATTGGTGTCCCGGACCTTCTGGCTGATGAAATCCTGAAATCCATTGAGGACCTGAAAGCCAATATCAATACCCAGCTTCTGGGTGATGGTACCGGTAACACCGGGAAGGACATCACCGGTATTCAAGCCGCTATTAACAACAGCGGGACCTATGCCGGTCTTGACAGGGCAACTTACGCCTGGTGGAAGTCCCATGTGGCTGAAAATGGCGGTGTAGCCCGTAATCTGGACAAACCACTTCTGCGAGCCATGAAAAATGAGCTCAAAGGCAACCGGAGCGCCAACTATTCCGCAATCTGGACATCCCATGACATCTATGATGCCTATGAAGGATTGCTGGATGACCGGAAACGGTATCTCACCACCCAGGTGGGGGATATTCAGCAGCAGGTGCTCTCGTTTGACAACACGCCCTTAATTCCTTTGCCGGGTTATCCGTCCGGCCGATTGGATTTCGTGCGTGAATCCGATTTCGAGCTGTTCTATCTGACCCACAAGACCATTGATTCCACCGGCAAACAGGTGGAAGGCATCTTCAAAGTTGAGCGCCTTGCTCAAACCACGGATGATGTGGCTTTCGTGGTCATTGTGTACATGCAGCTTCGTTGCCGCAATCCTTGGAAACAGGGTGCGCTGCTGGATGTGCAGTAGGTAAGTAAGTAGATGAATTTCCGGGGAGGGAATCACCTCCCCGGTTTCTCTTAAATCACAATCTCAATCTGAGGTAAATCAAATGGGAAAGTTGAAAGAGATTCTGGCAAAACCTGAACCGGATCGGTCACAGGCACTGGAAGAGTTAGACGCCACCAGCGTGGTGGAGGTCTATTCGCCTGAAGCTTTCAAGGTGCGCTTTGAAGGTAAAATCGTGAGTGTGAGCAAGGGTAAGAATGGCTTCCCGGCTCGTTTTGCCGCCTGGCTCATGGATGAGCATCCGGAAGTCAGCGATGATGCCCCGGCGTCCGGTTCCAAGAAGGAGTAATCCTTGGCTCACTTGCAGTCAATCAGTGTCACGGATACTGACCTTCAGGCTGTCCGTCCGGATATCCCTCGATATCTGTTCGAGGGGCAGGCCGATCACAGCGTGACCATTGACCGGGTGAAACGCCAGGTTTACCGGGAAATCAAGGTGGAAGAACGGGCGCTCCATCCGGAACTGACTGATGCAGAGCTGAATGAGCGCCTTACAGCCGTGAAAGACTACCCGGAAGAAACCCCGCTCAAAGACAGAATCGTAAAGCTCACACTGGCTGAAATCATGAAAGCAAACAGTCGGTTGGATGAAGCGGAAATGTACCAAAAGGATGCTGAATCAATGCCTTTGGAATACTTCGTGGATCTGGATGCTGATTCTGACGCTGATCCGGGTGAAGCCCGACAAACCGGAACCGTGACCTTTTCAAGATGAGCTATAAAAACCTCCATACTGCCATTCGTTCCGCCATTGAAGCTGGCGGCTTTCGGTATTTACCGGCCAATGAGTGGATGAATTTCGAACTGGAGATTTTCCCCAATTCTCTGGTAAATAATTCATTCACCATTCGATTCCCTGATGATGCGGAAGATGTGTTCGAAGATGCCGATGCAGTGGTGGTGGCCGTGGAGGTTGAATTCTTACTGGACGCCCGGAAGGATGCTTATCTGGAAAAACTTGACCTTTGCGACCAGCTCATTCGGTCTTTAGGCGATGCTTCTCCGGATGGGCTGGATTGCATTGAGTCTGTGCCGGTAAATCACAAGGTCTATGCCGGTGAGCATGTGGTCATCACTTTCAACCAAATCCAATTTGCCATAAGGAATTCCTAAAATGTTGGACAAGACAAAAATTATCAACGGACCTTTCAATCTCATACTGATGGCGGCTGCTGTAGAAATCTACACCATTACCGGCCTGAAAAAGGACGCTCTCGCCCTGGGTGTAGAAAACCAGGTGGAAGAGTTGGAAGACGGTTCGGAAGACTTTCTGGGGCGATTGCTCACAGCGGAAGCCACCTTCAGCCAGTTAAACGGGGCTGATCTAACCTCCATTGAGGATGATACGGTGGATTCGGTGGTGGTGGAATTCCCCAGTAAGAATAAGACCGTCACCATTGCCGCCCCGGGCTCTATTCTGGCCAGTGTGGACAACCTGAAAACCAAAATCACCATTAAGAAATTCGCATCCAGCAAAGTCTGGGATGACCTGTTCACCATTACCTGATGAATGACCTGGTCAAAATGCGAATGCTGAATGGCAGCATTGTTTGGGTCCGGCCGGATAAGGTTGCTGACCGACTGAAAGCCGGCTGGATGAAGGTGAAGCCGAAGAAGTCAAAGAGGAATCAGAATCATGACCGCCGACGAGCGCAAAATACTGAACCGACTTGACAACGAGATAAAGACTATTGCCCTGGACATCCGAGAGGTGAAAACCGCCCTTGGGGATTATACCCAGGTTGTTAAACAGGTCTATATCAATCGTCAGGACATCAGCAACATCATCACCGTGGGAAGGGTGGCTTTTGCCATACTCACCTTGGCAATCATGGGTGTTGGTGCCCTGGCTGCTCTGTAAAACCGTATTGGAGAGGAACTGATGGGACAAATCATCGCACGAATCGGATCCCGGTTGTTAACGGCGCTTCTCACTGAAGCAGTCATCATCAAGATTCTGGTCGCCCTGGGTGATTGGTTGGTAAAACGATCCAGTAATACGCTGGACAATCAGGTCTGGGCAGAAGTGAAAAAGGCACTGGGCGAAGAATGAGAACTATGACAAACGATATCCGGCTATTGGCAGCACTGGTGCTGAAAACGCTGTCCAACTACGACCGTAAAATGGACAGTTACGATGCGCTTATGCTCATTCTGCGAACGGGTGCTGCAGAAGGCGGTTATCGCCATTTGCGCCAGTTAGGTGGTCCCGCATTGGGATTTTTCCAAATGGAGCCGGATACGGCGCTGGATTTGGTGGTGAATTTCCTGAATTCCCGGGAAGTGCTTACTGCCCTGGTGGATACAGCGGCCGGAGGTTCTGCCTGGCGGGGTGATTTGGACTATCATTTAGCCAGCAATATCGCCCTGCAGATTGCGCTTTGCCGTCTCAAATACTGGCGATCACCGGGTCCCATACCACCGGCGCAAGACCTGAACGGACAGGCCAAATACTGGAAAGAGCATTACAACACATCCGCCGGCAAGGGTACACCTGCCCAATTCGTTGCGGCGGCAAGACAGGCAGGATTGGAGTAACAATTACCATGGCGAAGAAAAAGAATAAACAACCCACCGATAGTGTCAAAATGATGACACCTCGTGGGGATGAGGTTCTGGTGCCACTGAAAAAGGTGGCTGTGAAAAAATCATGGGGCTGGGTCATCGTTGAGGTGGGTTCGACAAGCTCACCACAGGATGAAAAACCAGCCAATAAGGGAAGGAAGTAAATCATGCCAGATGCGGCAAAAGTTCATGTGTATGATGATGGTGTCTTAAAAAACACCTTCACAGTTGACGGTTCCGGGAATTGGTCCGGACAGATCACCGGTGTTACGGCCGGTGCCAGTACCATCGGATCAAAGGCTGAGGATTTGGCTGGTAACATTTCCAGCCAGACGAACAAAAAGGTTTATACTGGCAGCACCACAACGCCAGGCTGTGACCTGTTGGATGATAGCGGCGAATCCAGCTCGGACAAGATCACCAATGATGACACGCCACGGATTAAGGTGTTGATAGGATTTGGCAGTGAATACACCGCTATGGGTGATCTAAATCTTGCCGCAGCATCTGTGAGCGCATTGATCCTTCAGCATTCGGATGATGGTGGAACCACCTGGAACACGGTGGAGACCAACAATTCACCATCGTTTAATGGGTCGAAAAACTTTGAGTTCATTCACCAGGTCGCAGTTGCCCTGGGAGACGGTGATCACAAGTTCCGGGCGGCCTGGACGGATGCTCGTGGTACGCAATCCGCCTGGGGTGCAGTGTTGACGATTACCGTTGATACCACGGCACCGAATGCGCCGGCCGTCACCGATCCTGCTGATGGTCAGGTGTTCATCGGAACCACCATCGACATGGCCGGTACTGCCAGCTAATCGCCGGTTGTTTGACATACGCCAACCTACCTAACCAAGCAAGCGGGGATGGGGTCTTCCCGTCCCCGCTTTGACTAAAAGGAGACGATATGCCTGGGCTTGATACAATCAATCTTGGTACAGCAGGCACCCCCTCCGGGGATACCGTGCGAGCTGCTTTTAATAAAACCAATAACAACTTCAATTATCTGGATGGCTACAAGGTTCAGGGTGAGGCGAGCCAGGATTTTTCCCAGGTGACGGGTCTTACCATCATCATGGGCGGGGATAGTAAGCCGCACCTGAAAATTTCCACCGCCAGCGATGGTGATTTCACTATTGGACCACTGGACACCAAGTAAACGCCAATGGATACCGCTCGTGTCAAATTCTTTTGCCAAGACGGGGGCTATCCCAACCCATCAGCTGACACGCTCCTGGGAACCGATACCAGCTTCCCTGGTGGCGTGTGGGAAATCAATACCACCGGCTGGAGTGAGGGGCGCTATACGGTTTACGCTGTTGGCTATGACCTGGCCGGGAACCAGAGCGGGTTTACCAGCCGCTCAATTGGTGTCCTGCCTAACCCGTTGAAGGTGTCCAGCACCGTGACCTGGTATCTGGGCGAGCTGAATAACACGCAAATCGGAAGTTTTTCATCCTGATGCAATTTGAGAAAACTACAGTCAAAGTTTACAAGATTCCGGATGGGCAAAACCTACCCGATCCACCCAACGATGATTTTTTGGGGGAGGTGGAAACCCATGACGGGAACTGGACAAAGAGTGTGAATCTGCAAAGAGCCGGGGAATTTCGGCTATACGCCCTGCCCACAGATCGCAATGGTAACACCGGGGCAATTTCAAGCATTGCTACAATCACGGTGGATGTCGTATGAGCCCAGTTAAGAAGACCAGCACCGAGTTAGATTGGCAGTTTGTGGGTTCTGAGCCGCTGCTCGGAGTGGATTCACAGGCGGGTTTAATACGGCTTAGATTCCGGATCACGAATCCTTATTACAATGCTTCGAGCCTGGGTGATGCCAAGTGGGTATCGCCGTCCACCGGAGAGTATCTGCCAATGACGCTGTATCCCGAGCAGGGCGAGGATCTCAATATAATTCCATCCAAAGCCGCGTCACGGATTATTGAAGTTTTGTGGGATGCGGCGGCTGATTTGCGCATCATGCAGGCATTCCCGGCGGTAACCCTGGCATTCAGTTTCTGGGATCGCCCTAACCAGATAGGCACCAAGACAGCGATTCAGGAATTCACGGTTCCGGTTGATTTCACCCTGTCTGCGTTAGGCCGTGCCGTGAAGATGGTTCGCCCGGTGGTGCATGATCCCTATTTCGATTTTCAATTTGTTAACCCTAAGACCATTCGCCCTGCCAGAATGCATTTCAGGCTTGAAGTGGCTCCCAATGAGGACTTTTCCGGTCCTGAATTAAAAGTTTTCGATACCAGCCTGGACAATACCGGCTGGACGGTAGACGGTAACCCGTTTCCGGATGAAGGAATTGATGGGTTGAATCAATTCCGGATCGGGCTGAACCAGGTGGAATTGGCCGGGCTTACAACCGGGGATTGGTATTACCGGATCACGCCCATTGTGAGCCAGTTCCAAGCGGCAATCACTGACCCCATTAACGGACAGGTCTTTCTGGATACCGTGATTGATGTATCCGGGACAATCAGCTATTGGGACAATGTGTAATCCAATGAAGGAGACATGATGGAGAAAACTTACACGATTGGGAAGTACACGCTCAAACAGGGCAAACTATTACTGGGACAGGCGCGGGATGTGGTGAAGCTGGTCCGCCAAATGGATTTTGAAAAAGCTGGTGATGATGTACTTAACCTGGTGGATCAGCTATTTGAATCAGGGCTGGTGGATGAATACATGGATCTGGTTTTAACCGGAGATAAGCCCAAAGCCCCGGCGTCTGAATGGATGCCGCTGGAAACAGCCGTGGAGGTGGTTCAGGATTTTTTGTCATTAAACGGCGGGCTCTTCAGGATGTTGAACAGCATCTGGCCGGACTCGCTGAACCAGACAATGACGACCCCTTCAGAGAACTTGACGAAGAAACAGACGGCGAAGGTGGCGAACTCACCTTCTATGAAAACCTGATTTACATCCTGACCCATGGAAAGGCTTACCACCGGCGGGAGATTGAGAGCATGGAGCTTACCGAAGCGGTTCGGTGGCTCGTGAAAATGCATGAGAATAGCGCATGAGTGATTCAGCGATTCAGGTACAAATCCTGGCAGACATCCGGCAATTCAACCAACGGCTGAACCAATTGGATGACCGCTTCAACCGCTTTTCAAAGCAGGCTTCAACCGGAATGCGTTCGCTTGAGAAAAGCGTTCAGGCGCCCCTGGCAGGCTTAAAAAAGATGGCCCTGGCCTTTGGTGGTGTTGCGGCGGCTGCGATTGCGCTCAGACAAGCTACGGCTGCATTAACCGGCTTTGATGAGCGAATGCGGGAAGTGAATACCCTGCTGAACCTGAATGATGCCGAATTTCAGAAACTCCAGGCGTCAGTCGTCAATCTCTCTAAGGAAATCCCCAAAACAGCGGATGATCTGGCTGGTGCGTTGTATCAAATCGTTTCAGCCGGTGTCCCGCCCTCACAAGCCTTGCAGGTGTTAAATGTTGCTGCCAGATCAGCTGTTGGCGGATTGGCTACGACTGAACAGGCGGCACTGGCACTCACCAAAGCCCTGAATATCTATTCGCTGGATGCTTCCCAGGCGGAGCGCGTTTCTGATCTGTTATTCATGACCATTAAGCAGGGTCAGACCACATTCCCCCAATTGACCAATCAGATCGGCCGGGTATTGCCCATGGCCAAGAGTCTGAATGTGGAAATGGATGATTCCCTTACCGTTTTTGCCGGGCTTACCACGATTCTGGGAAATACCGAACAGGCGGCCACGGCCATGGAAGCCAGTTTCCGGGCATTCATCACCGCCGGCGATAAATTCGCTGCCCGGGGTGTGGATATCCAGAAGGTGCTGGATGAAGATGGACTGATTGGGGCATTCAAGCGATTGCGTGAACTCACCGGCGGGAATGCTTCCGAATTGAAGGAATTGGGCTTTGAGACGGAAGCCCTGCGTGGTGTACTGGGGTTGTTCAATGGCAAGCTGGATGATCTGGATGAAAACCTTCTGGAAATGCGCAACAGCACGGACGCCACCCAGAAAGCTTTCAATGAGATGATGGAAGGTTTGAGAAATGCCGGGAAGCTATTAAAGGCTGCCGTAATCGCCCGGTTTCTTGAATTTGGAACGAGCGTCATGCCCATAATCACCAGGGCAATGAAGTTGCTTACGGTTGCTGTGGATCATCTCGGTACAGTTCTTCTGGCTGGTTTGGGAGTATTAATCTCCTACCGGATACAGACGAGGGCAGCATCACTATCCGTTAAAAAAGCAATTCTCAATATCAAAGCTTTCCGGATTGCTATGGTCATGAAGCGTCGGGTTATTCGGTCCACCATCGCCGCATTGAAAGCATGGAAAGCCGCTCTTATCAGTACCGGAGTTGGTGCCCTATTGGTGGGTCTTTCTGAACTGGTCGGCTGGCTATGGAAAACAGAAAACGCCCTGCAGAAAGTGATTTTGTACTGGAAGTTGTTCGATGGTTGGATGTATAAGGTCTTTACTGGTCGTTCAGCTCTTTATGATGAGGCATCCAAGAAACTGGAAGAATTACGCCGGAAAGAAGAAGAATCTTCCGAAGAATACCTGGCTGAACAGCGCATGAAAGCCGAAGAGACCCGCCAGGCGAACGAGCAAATCAAGCGTTCCAATCAGGAATTGGAAGACTATCTCCATTCTGCCCGCCGGATCGGGCTGGAAGGTTACCGGGACTATCTGAAGAAGAAGCTGGCCGCCATGCAGCAGGAAACAGCCCAGGAGCGTCTGGCCTATGAAAAACTTCGGGATGAGATTGCCAAAATTGAAGAGGAGATCACCCGGAAAAAGCTGGAAGAAGCGCAAAAACGGATTGATGTCACCCTTACCCGTCTGGAACGCCTTGCGCCGCTTTTAACTGATGATGCGCTGGAAAATTATCTGGATAAAGCTGCCCAGAAAGCAGAAGAAACCACTGGAATCTTACGCCAGGCGTGGCTCCAGCGATTAGAGCTTTTCCGGAATGAAAAACAGGAACGCCAATCAGCATTTGCCGCCGAAGAAGCCCGACAATTGAGCCTATCTGAGCTTCAATCCAGGCAACAGGCGGCGCTGGAAGCCGAAGCCGATGCCAAGCGCAATTTAGGCGCACTTGTGCAGGCAGGCCTGGAATTGAACAGCAAAGAGATTCAGCAGGCAGAATACAATCTGGCACTGGCTGAAGCACACCGTGAAGCCATTGACCGGGAAATGCAGCGCCGGGAAGAAAGCTTCAATCTGGAACACGAGCTGGAAAAAAGAATGATGGCCATAAAAGAGCGGTTTGCTGTCATTGACGAAGCTATTAAGAAAAAGGGTTTGGTTACGGCCCTCAAAGACATTGCGACGAACTCTCTCTCCGCACTGGTAAAAGGTATTGAATCAGCAATGGCACTGGCACCGCCCCTGAATATTATCGCAGCCGGCGCTATCGTGGCATCCGTATTTGGCCTGATCCGCAAGGCGAAATCATTCGCTTCCGGAATCACTGCTTTTGCCAAGGGTGGTGTGGTGGATAAACCCACACTTGCCCTTCTGGGTGAGGATGTGGCGAATTCAGGCGGTGAGTTGGTTTTGCCCACAAAAGTTTTCAAGCAGTTCATGCAGAAGGACGCCATGCCTAAGCTCATGGCACAAGTGAATGGGAAATGGGCTGCCAATACCACCGGTATTGAAGAGCGTCTGGATCGGGTGGAAAAGGCTGTGACAAACTTGCGTTTCCCCACTGAGGAAGGAATCAGCCGCTCCATTTTTCGCAATGTCCGGGGTGCGTTTTGAATGCTGCTTTGGCCATACTGATTAACGGGGCGAATGTGACTCGTGCCCTGGAGAAAGATTCATTCCCGGATCACATCGAACAATCTTTCAAAGGTCCCGGGCGGTTTGATTTTGAAGTGCGATCCATTTCCTTCAAACTCATACAAAGCCGAATCCAGTTCACACTTCAAAGAGAAATGCCCGTTCTCATTAAAACGGCAACCACCGGGAAAATCCTGCTGGATGGATTCATTGATGAACTCAAGGATGAGGGCAGCCCCACGCCGGAGATCACGGTTTTCCCCAGTGCCCTGCTCTTAAAAGACACTCAGATCGGGACAGAGAAGAACCTGAAGGATACTTCATGGAATCCCGGTGACCCGGTAACGGATGAAGATGAGATTGTCCGGGAATTCCACAGTAACGGTGCGGAACCCCTGGCTCCCCTGGTGCAGAAGATCCTGAATGATGTGAATGGGCAAAAGGGCGCAAATTTCCGGATTCTGCCTAACTCCGTACCACCCAAGACCACCCCCCAGGTGCGGAAGTTCTTCGGGAATGTTTTAGACCGGCAGGATCGGGCTTCCTGGTGGTGGAAACTCTTGGGTCCCATTGCTTCACTCATTGCCTGGCTTACTGAAGATGATTATCAAATCAGATTTAAGAACGGGACTTATTACCTGATTAAAAGGGATTTCGGACTGTTTCAGAAATTGTGGATTGTGGCAGGTGGGCTGCTCAATGTTTCGGCCAAAGTGAGTATTTCACGGGGCTGGCTTTTCCGGTCCAAGCGACTGGGGATTTATGTCCCATCTTCCAGTATTTCACTTTTCGATTGGGGACGCTGGACAATTCCGGGGAATGATTGGAAGCTTCTGAATGTGGGGGTTCAATTCACCATTTACCGGATGGTCGCCGGTGGGTTGGAGGTGGTCCGGGAAGATAGCATGAGCGTGTTCCCCCAGCCGGATTTTTCACCCACCTCCGAAGATATGACCAATCAGTACGGGGCAATCATTAACCCCCAATCAACCGAGAACATTTCTACCGGGGCGATCCGGGCTTATCTGGATGAAGAAGGCTACCAGGCAGATACGGCGGAAATCCTTGCCCGGTTTGATCTGGATGATGCCAATTCTTACGCCATTGTCCAGGCGAAGAAGAAACGCAATGACATAAGCGGGGAAACACTGGTCTTATCCTTTGAGACCCCTTTTGACGATGCTTATGAACTGCATTACCGGGATAAATCAGCCAGTGAGATCCTGCGTGATCTGTGCATTGTGAGCAACCGGTTTTGGTTTGTGGATGGTGAGAATGTCCTCTGGATGCTGCCCCGTGGAACCACGCTGGGAGATATTTCCATTTCACGCCGGTATGTACTGGAAAAATCCAGCCGGCGATTGAAACAGTCGGATGACAAAATCCCCCTGAATCGGTACGAAGAAGACGACCGGGGCGCCGTGGTTAGCTGGGGGATAAAGCTCCGGAAGAATGAAGCAGATGCTATCATGAATTTCTACAAATCAGAATCCGCCCGGGACCGGGTAGAAACCACATTGAAGATTTACCATCCCGGATTTGAAAACCGGCTGAATAAGGCTCTCTCCATTGAGCAAAGCTATCTGGGCAGCATTATCGAAGAGAAGCAGGGATTGGGCGAACCGGTGAGTGAAATGGTGGTGGAGGGATAATGGCACTCTTAGGAACCAAGCCGCCGGTTATGGCCTGGCGGGGCAATGTCTTTGAATTTCCGGTTCCGGGAAAGGGCTCCGATCAGCCGGTGTATGTCCCCCTGGGAAAGGTTTATGAGAATGTGGACGGTGAGCGTATCCGGGGGCAGCAGTCCTGGCGGTTTGAAAAGGAATATGTATTCCCGTCCCTACCCGGTGAACTCTATGATGTTCTGGTGGCCGTGTACAATAAGGGCGATGAAATCGCCTGGGTTCCCCATAGCGATATCCCCTTCATCCGTTACCCGGTCCATATTGATTCGCTGAATCTCTTGCCGGTGAATGGCATTGTGAAAGTTTACCGGGTGAAATTGAAAGTCGTGAGTGTCCGGCCGGTCAAAAAAATCCCATCAATTGATAATATGATCGGCGGTATCTGGCCGTTCAGAAGAGGAGTGATCTAACATGGCAAGATTGAGTTTCGGGCTCGCCGGTCAGAGTGCCAATGATTTACTGGCTGGCGTTGCCGTGAAAATATACGATGAAGAGGCTGAAGGCTTTGTGGCCAGCACCAATGAAGCAGATGGATACGATTTCACCGTCCATGATAATAATGATGGTACCTACCTGGTGGACGGCCTGCCCATGGGATTGTATTCGGTTTATGTGGGCAGTGACCAGGTCCCCCAGGATGAACTCTCATTCTTTGCATTCTTCAATGAAGATGGCCTTGCCCATTTCCGGGATGCGGCGGATACCGGCGGGAAGGTCTGGCATCATAAGATTGATGACACCACGCCGGCTGCAGATAAACTTTACAGCAGCCAGAAGGTTCAGAACGAGCTGGATCAAAAAGCAGATTCACAGGATTTGCAGAATTATTCGCCAACAACCCACAATCATGATGGCGTATACGCCCCGGAAGGTCATGATCACCCAGACAAAGCCGAGCAAAGCGACCTTAACGCCCATGAGGCCGCCGCAAATCCACATCCCGGCTCAGCCAGCGCCACGCCTGGCGCAGGCCTGAAGTCGGAAACCGGCCAGAAATTAGCCCTGGACTATGATTCTGATGATTTCGGTCTGGAGTCAAATAGGCTATCGTTGAGGAAGGCAGCTCTTGAGTCCACCTATCGTTTTAGCCCCAACATGTCACTGCAACAGATGTTATTCGTCATTGACAACACGCTGCGTCAGCTGGAAGGGGCTGCCGGCGGCAGTGGTGGATATACACAGACTTTGTGGAACAACATTGAAAAGGATGATATACCAAGCGGGGTTTTAAATGGTACGGGAGCCCAAGTGCTTGGTGAAACCACCTACCGTCATCGTGTGAGGGTTCCGTTTTGGAAAACGCCGGCGATTCGCCAGGTAGTGTATTACTTTGAGACCAGCGTTCTCGCTAGTGGAGATATTGGCTTTGTGAAACTGGAGTGTGGTGGGTTGAGCATTGAATCAGACCCCATCGAGAATACTTACGATGGCAATAATCCTAACTATAAGGCGCTCTATTTGGATGTGTCCGGATTAGCCAACTTCCAGTTTCACAACCTGGTGGTTTCGATGAAGGTATCCGGGACATCTGAATCGATGTTCGCCTGGAACGAACAGATAGTGGCGCGGACTGAGATCACCACGCTAGCTGGTGAAACAAGCTACGCAAATCAAAATCCCGTTGAATAGGTTAGCAATGACATGAGATGATAATGATTTAAAAGCACTGTTTGGCCCACAGGCAAACGCCCCCAAAGAGCCCCCGGTTGTCTCCGCCGGGGGTTTTGGTTTTTTACATAAACCCTGAAAAATTCTAATAGCCCCGAAAAATTCTAAAAAAACCCCGAAAAATTCCAAAAAAACCCGAAAAATTCTAATAGCATCCTTACTGCTAACTTCTAAGAATAATTCGGAAAATCTCCAGTCGGTTTCTTGGTGCCTTTGATTTGCTTTGATCACCATACTCATTGCCTCCATAGATTTAGCCCTGAATTTCTATAAATTTCAAGTTTATCGGGACGTCCCGATAAACGTCCCAAATAAACCGGATAAAACTGTGCTTTTTCGGCCTATTTTTTGCCTGCGAATCCAAAAATATTTGAGGTGTGACTTATGGACACTGATTCAAGAAGAATGAATGACCCTGAATTTCTTACCCTTGATGAAGCGGCAAAAATTGTAAGGACTTCAGCCCGGACCATACGCCGCGCCATTCAGCGTGGAAGATGCAAGGCTACCAGGGTTAGCAACAGGTATTTAATCCATAGGAAGTGGCTTTATGCTTATGCGCTATATGGAAAGACCCGCTTGACATCAGCTGAAAAGGATGAAATTGAGTATTTAATGAAGGATTGTTGGCGTGGGGAGAAATGAAACTTTAATGTGGGCATTATTGTAATTACAAGTTTCAACTTGAAAGTGTATTCCAAGATTTTGAATGTCGGAGTACAAATTCACTGATTTTGAACCTTTTCCCGGGCAAAAATCAGGATAATCTCCCAGCAGGGTTGTTGTTAAAGTTCTATTTATAAAGGGGATATAAGATTGTTTTCTGTGCGCTCAATCGCTCTACCGACTGAGCTACCTGGCCACGCTTTGAAAAAAAGCGCGCAAAAGTACTTTGTCACCTCCCCAAATGCAAGGTTGATTCTGTGGAATGAAAGCAACAGGAACCATCCAAAGCCACAAGTATGTCCCCACACACACCTTCCTTCGATATTTCCTTATAAAATTAGGCCTAAAAACATATACTGGTTTTAATATCCTTGGTTATTTTAGAAGCCTGTGATTTAGTAAGGTTTACAAGCAAGGGTGAATATCGACACCATCAAAATATTCAATCCATCCTCAACAAAGATCCAAATCCGGTCGGTGAAACCGGTAGCAATAAAACTGTCCATAATCCTGCTCTCCCTGGGTATGATACTGGCTATGAGTTCCTGCGGTTTCCGTGAAATTAAATTCAAATCCTCTGAATCAGCCACCGGCGGTGTCCTGAAAATGCATATTTATCCACCCCTGACGCTGGACCCGGTGAATGACCTGTCGGTCTACGAAAGTTTTCTCCTCAATCAGGTCCATTCTGGTTTGGTTGAATTGGACGAAGGGCTCCGGCCAATTCCCGGCATGGCTGAATTCTGGACCATTGACAGTACATTCACACGCTTCACGTTCCAATTACGACCCCATATCACGTTTCAGAATGGCAAGCCCCTGGAAATGCCGGATGTGTACCAGAGCTTTCTGTATCTCATTCAGAGAGACGCCCAACAAACGACGGCGGTTCATCATTTTATCGATGAGATCCTGGGCATTGATCAATGGCTGGCTGGTGAAATTCAAGAGCTTCCGGGAATAACCATCATCGATAGCAGTCACATTCAATTCACCCTAAAGCGCAGCACACCGGACTTTCTATACTTTTTTGCGGCAGACCAGGCTAAAATAATACTGAGAGAAAAACCCGATGCTCTACCCGTTGGCGCTGGTCCCTTCATGATAAAGAATATTACAGATACCCTGATTACGCTATCTCTCTTCCAGCAGTATTTTCAAAGAACAGCATACCTGGATAGTATTCTACTCTATCTGGACGACACTTCTACTGGTGATAAAGAGTTTGATTACTTGCTGAACGGTAAAGTCAATTTCATCGAGTGCCCGTTGTGGGGGGTGGATACACTCTCCACTATTTCCCGGTTTCAGACGCAGAAACGACTGAGTCTCGAATTTGACTTTATTGGTCTGCGTGTCGATAGACCACCCCTTAATGATATAAACTTCCGGAGTCTGCTCTTTCAACGTATCAACTGGTCACGAATTAGTAAGCCGGATAACCCCTACTTTGTCAGGGCGAATGGTGTTATACCACCAGGAATGGATGGGTATCGTCCTGACCTGGTTCATCCATTGTTTAAACCCGAAAACCAGCGGGATCCCGAATTAAATTTGCCTGAAAAATTCGATCGATCTCTTATTTATGGTGTGGTTGATACCGTCTATGTGGACACCGAAGACGACTTCATTATCCAGGACTGGATGGATTTAGGCGTCCCGCTGAAATGGCCTCCGTTCTCCTGGAGTAGTTTTGATCATGCTCTGACCCGGGGTGAAATGGATTTTTTTGTGATGGGCTGGCTGGTTGAGATTCCCAGTACACCTCGTTACCTCTACAACCTTTTTCATTCTAATGGTGTGGGAAATTATTTTGGTTATCATAACCCAAATGTAGACGCGTTAATCCAGGCTGCTTTGCACACGGACGATAAGCGCCAACAAATCCTGTTGTGTCAGGCAATTGAGGATAGCATTTTAACTGATATGCCGGTAATCCCGTCTTCCTTTGTTTTTACTGCCTATGCGTATGATGCCAGGTTCAGGAATGTAAATTTGAGTGAAATGGGCCTACCCACATTACGTTGCGAAGATATCTGGATTGAAAAGAATTAACCCAACAATGAAGACCCGTCCCCTCTGGCTCCGGTTTGCAATTCGCCTCAGTCTGGCTCTGGTAGCCATGGTACTGGCCATGCTGGCTTTGTTCGTGTCATTTTACCAGTACGCCCATATCCAGGAAGCCAAAGAATATGTGCGCACATTCAGTCAGGCACTGGCTAAACAAATTCAACCGGCTCTGCTCACCTACAACCAGAGTGAATTGGAGAATCTGGTAGCCTACCTGGACCTGCAACAGCATGTCCTCTGGCTTTCTATTTATAATGCCAACGGCGACCAGATTATCAATCGGACGTACACCAACCTCTCCTCTCCCGAACAGGAAATGTATCTGCCCCGCCGGCTGGAACCCGTACCCCAGCAACCGCATTTCAGGCAAATCAACCTAATGGGTCACTATGACACCAAACCCGCTTTGTACTACCACATGCCCATCCGTATTGAAGGGAGTGATGTCATCTGGGGCAGCCTCAATCTTGGGTACACATTAACATCCAACATTTTCACTACCGGTCATCTGTTCCAACTCTTCGGTATTCTGGCGCTTTTCGGAATGGTCATCGGTGTGATGATCGTTCGCTTTTTTTCGAATTGGATTACCACTCCCATTAAAGAGCTCTACCGAGCCACCCGCACCATTTCTACGGGAGATTATAAGATCAAGCTGAATCCCTCCGGCGCTGGTGAGTTTGCAGAATTAGCAAGGTCCTTCAATCTCATGTCAGAAGAAATCAGCCGCACGCATGAAAAATTACAGCAGCAAGCCGAAAAATTGGAAGAGATGGTGGGAACGCGTACTGCTGAACTGGAAGAGTCGAAAGAATTTAACGAGCGTCTGATCCGGGCACTACCTGACACCATCGCTATTCATCAAAATGGTGTACTGAAATTCGTAAATAATGCCGGCCTCAAATTGTTGGGTTATTCCGATCCGGAAGAGGTGGTTGGCAGGCCGGTTCTGGATTTTGTCCACCCGCGCTATCATGAGACAATCCGCCAGCGAGTGCGTCAGGTGAATGAGGACGGCCGGCGCGTTCCACTCACGGATGAAGTCTTTATCAGAAAAGACCGCTCGGAAATTGTCGTGGAGGTCGCTGCCGGACCGATTCAATACAAAGGTCAGCCGGCGGTGGTGGTTTCACTGCGGGACATCACGGACATCCGGCTGCTCCAACAGCAAGCTGCCCGCGCCGAGCGCCTGGAAACCGTGGGGAATATTTCTGCTCAGGTAGCCCACGACCTGAACAATCTGCTCACGCCGATTGTAGCCTATCCTGACATGATTTTAGCACTTCTGGATGACGATCATCGCGCAATTCGCTTCATCGAGGATATTAAACGCCACGGCGAGCGAATCGCTGAAATCAACCAACAGCTTTTAACCCTGAGTCGGCGGGGTCATTATAATCTGGAGCCATTATCTCTGAATGCTGTACTGAAGGAAGTCACGCGCCTTATAACCACCCCTCAACAGGTATATGTGAAGCTGAAATTGTCCGATAACCTGCTCACTATTTCCGGTGGCGAAAGTCAACTTTCCCGTGTCTTCAGTAATCTGCTGCTCAATGCCATGGACGCCATGGGCAATCGGGGTGAAATTCTGGTGAAATCTTATAATGCCTACCTGGACGCACCGTTTATTGGTTATGAGCGGGTGGAGCGCGGTGAATATGCCGTGGTTTCAATTTCGGATAATGGGACCGGAATTGAGAAGGAGCACCTGTCCCGAATTTTCGACCCCTTTTTCACCACCAAAACCGCCAGTAAGGTTCACGGTTCCGGACTGGGGCTGTCAGTGGTTCGCAATGTCATTCGTGACCACCAGGGGTATATTGATATTGAGACCGGCCCCACAGGAACCACCTTTACCCTTTATTTGCCGGCTACCCGCTCTGATGAGCTGAATCATTTGGATGCCCATCCAGATTTCCAGGGACACGAGAATATTCTGGTGGTGGACGATGATCTGCTCCAGTTCAATGTGCTGGACGAATTGCTCAGTTCACTGGGTTACCACGTGTCCTATGCCGGAACGCCTGAAAAAGCCATCTCCATGTGTCAAAAGACACCCTATGATATTCTGATTCTGGATATGGTGCTGGATTCTGATCTGGACGGTGTGGATGTGTTTCTACAGGTTCGCAAATTTCGACCGGACCAGAAAGCCATTATCATCTCCGGATTTGCCGAGAGTCATCGCGTGAAAGCCGGATTGAATGCGGGTATCGGCTGCTTTGTGCGAAAGCCCTTAACTCTGGACAAAATCGCGCACGCCATTCGAGAGGAACTAGACCGGATTGATACCAGCGGTGAACTTTAAAATTTTTCGCCCTTCTTTTCTCTGATCTGACTCCCTACCGGCCGGACCCGATCCCAGACAGAATAGATCAACCCAATCATCCCAATAACCTGCAAAGCGGAGAGTGCAAAGGCGGTGACTCTGATCCAGTCATCCTGCCAGATTCCCATGAAAATCTCAAAGACAAACCGTCCCAGTGTACTGATGGTGAATATCCAGTAGAACTTCTGTACCCGATCCGGATCGTACTTGGTATCTTCCTTCTTTGGTCTGGGAAAAAACCAGACCGCTACACCCAAAATCATCATCATCATTCCACCAACCAATAAAACATGGGTGTGGGCAGTCACCAGTGTCATCGTATAGGGCCAACCGAATGTTTTTGCACCGTACATGTACAAGCCGGCGAGAAATCCGATTATAAAAAAAACAAATGAGGTTTTGATAAAATACCGAACAGTGGAAAACATTGTACCCTCCTGGTGAATTGAAAAGTTCTCTGATTCATCGAAAATACTGCCCGTTGCCGGAAGATTACAAGATGGAATCGGGGTTTCCTCCAATGTTGGTTCCCAGTCATTTGAAATTATATTCATACCTTATGCCTGCCCAAACTCAGCCAATCCATCTACGCGACTACACTCTGGAAGAACTGGAAGCCTTTTTCATTGAATTGCGGGAAAAGCCCTTTCGAGCCCGCCAGGTTTTTCAATGGATGTGGCAGAAAGGGGTAACCCAATTTTCCCAGATGACCAATATCTCCAAAGCCCTCATTGCACGCCTGGAGCAGACAGCTACGCTGGACCGCACACAAGTTGTGCATATCTCCCAATCCTCCTCGAATGAAACCCGCAAACTTTTGGTTCGGATGCTGGATGGGAAAACTGTCGAAGCGGTCCTTATACCGGAAGAATCCCGGGTGACGGTTTGTCTGTCTTCCCAGGTTGGCTGCGCGCTGGACTGTGATTTTTGCGCCACGGGGAAAATGGGTCTTGCGCGAAATCTCTCAACCGGGGAAATCGTCGATCAATTGCGTCATGTAATGGCCGTCAGTCCCCGTCCGGTTACCAATATCGTTTTCATGGGCATGGGCGAACCCTTCCATAATTATGACCGGGTAATGAATGCCGCCCGCACCATTCACCATGAACTGGGATTCGGCATTGGCGCCCGGAAAATCACCCTTTCCACCAGCGGATTGGTACCCCAAATTAGGCGCTTTGCTGATGAAGATCAACGCTTCAAGCTGGCGGTAAGCCTGAATGCCACACTGGATCAACAGCGCGACATTCTCATGCCCATTAACAGAAAGTGGAATATTCAGACACTGGTGGATGCGTGCCGATATTATGTGGAAAAAACCCGCAATATGTTGACCTTTGAATATGTCCTCATGACAGGGATTAATGACACGACAGGGGACGCTCGCCGACTGGTTCGGATTGCAGAACAGGTTTTCTGTAAAGTGAATGTCATCCCCTACAACGACATTAAGGGAACATATCAGCGACCGTCAGACCAAACCATTGAAGCGTTTCTGAAAGAATTGAGTACAGGAAAATTCCCGGTCACCGTGCGCTGGAGTCGCGGTGATGATATCGATGCCGCTTGTGGGCAGTTAGCCACCATAAGCGATAAAAGTGATACAACCCGACACCCTTCCAAACAAAACACGAGCACAGTGTAATGAAAGCCCAACAAGCCAGTGAACACCCGGTACAATCCGCAGTGGAAGCGATACAGAAACACGGTGACTTTCAGGGATCTGTGGGACTGGTGCTGGGTTCCGGCCTGGGACATTTCGCGCAGGAATTGACCGAAACAGCCATTATTTCTTACCACGATATCCCTAATTTTCCCCAATCCACCGTTGAAGGACATTCAGGAGAACTGGTTTGCGGTCGTGCGGGTGATCTGCAGGTGCTGGTTATGCGGGGACGGGTCCATTTTTACGAAGGATATTCCCTGGATCAGGTCGTTTTTCCCATACAGGTGTTGTACGGCCTGGGCGCCCGCACCCTCATCATCACCAATGCCGCCGGTAGTGTGAATACGGAATTCTCCCCCGGTGATCTCATGGTTATTGACCGTCAGTTGAATCTCACCGGACACTCCGTCGTGGAGGGTGACGAACCACTGCGCCCCTATTTGCGCCGACTGGGTGATCTGGTGGAACGGGTGGGGCGTGAGATGAAAATTCCCATCCGTCGCGGCTGCTACGGCGGCCTCACCGGTCCCAGTTATGAAACACCGGCGGAAATCCGTTTTCTGCGACACCTGGGGGCGGACGCGGTAGGAATGTCCACCATCCACGAAACCATTCAAGCCTATCAATTAGGCATGGAAGTGCTGGGCATTTCCTGCCTCACCAATTACGCCGCCGGCATTCTGGACCAACCCCTGAGTCATGAAGAGGTCATTGCCACAGGCAAGCGGATTGAAAAATCCTTCAGTGAGTTATTGCATCGCGTTTTGGCGCAATTCTAGATCTTCAAATTCACAAATCCCTCCAGGTTCATATCAAAATGATATAATTCCATCAAATTTATATGGTGTCTTGATAAAAAACCTGACGATGAGAAACACACAACTCATTGTATTTATATGAGTTAATTCAATATCTGAAAATTGGCATGCCGATTGACCTTATTAGGCTCGAATATGAAAACAGAAAGGGTCATACAAATGAAACGCTTAACCAATACCTCAATACTTTTTGCAATCACCTTCTTCGCCGGTATTCCCTGGCAGGCGAAGGGTCAGATCGCTGATTCAGGCAACAAGACAGAAGAAATCATCCAGGTGGCGGCTGCCAATGTGGAAGCAGCGGCGGCACGGGTTGAACAACAACGCCTGATGGTAGAAAAAAAACAGGCTGAGTTGGAAGCCGAATCTGCCCGATTGGGGAAAGGCGCAGACAGCATGGCGGTAGATTCTGAATTGCACGCCAAACCCCGGTTGGGTGTATATCTCAGCAATCTTGATTTTGAAGATGCTTACAAGCGGCGCTATCCCTATAACTATGGTGTCTATGTCTCCGGTGTTGTGGAGGGCGGCGGCGCCGACCTGGCCGGTATTATCGAAGGCGACATTATCATGACCTTTGATGGCGAAAACGCCCAGTTTGAAGATCATTTGGTGCGTCTCATCCAAAGCAAAAAGGTGGGCGATACCGTCCCGGTTGCCGTTTTCCGTGATGAAAAAGAGCTGACCCTCAATGTGACGCTCTCTTCATCGGGCAAAACCGGTGGAAAGTTTGAAGGAGAATTCGTCTTTAAGTCCGGTGATAATAAAAAGTCCGTGGGTTATGGCGGTGGTGGCTGGACCCCGGTTTGGTTTGTCCAGGATATGTCGGATGTGAACACCATGCTCACCGCGTTGAATCTTGACGAAATCGGAGCCGACGGCGTCCTGATGCAAGGTGGCGGTGGTCATGGTAATGTGGGCAACGGCTGGTTCATCGGTGGCCAGGGCATGGGATATACCATTGACCGGAAGGTTGGTATGACCATCGGTCCTGATCAAGTTACCCGGCACTTGAAATTCGATATGGGCATGGGGGGTGTTATGCTGGACAAGCGCTTTGCCCTTACCAAAAAACTGGTTCCCTCCATTGGTTTTATGCTCGGCGGTGGAGCCTATAATCTGGAAGTTTCCCAAACCAATGGCGAATATGACTGGTCCACCATGGCCGCTGATCTGGCCAGTTCTTCAAACAACGCCGTCAAACTCCAGCGTGACTTTATTGTCCTGCAACCCAGGATCGGCTTATTGATTCGTGTGTTGCCCTGGATGTCGATTCGCGCTGAAGGTGGTTACGCTTACGGCTATTCCTGGCACAAGGGCTGGAAAGCCATGGTTGGAAACGATTCCTATGTGATTAAAAACTCTCCCGATACACCCTTCCAGGGTGCTACCGCATCCGTTGGTCTGTGGTTTGGGTATTGATGGGATTTCACATAAAGACCACCATGAATAATAACTCCAGCATCATTCGCATGGAAAGCACCTCCGGGAAACCGGGTGGTGCTTTTCATCGGGTGGTCATTAGAATCGGAGTCTATTGATGCCAAATCTTCGCTTTCTTCATAAACGCAAGGGTATCATTGACGATTAACCCACACGATCTTCTGCAATGATCCCGCTCCCATGAGCCCATGGCTGGATTTTTAACCCATTGACCATGGGCTTATTGTATCTTTACGAATCGAATGAATACGATAGATCGCCGGGCAAGGAGCGCTGGAATATTCAACCCTGACAGTAATGTACAATAAAATCATCACCACACTGCTTTCGCTGGGAACCGCGTTGTTCACCAACATCCAGGGTGTGGATGCTGAATTCACCGATGGGCTGATTGAGCAGGACGGGCAAATCATTGTAGCCAGTGCTGAATTGGTGAATTGCTGGACACCGGAGCTGGATCGCATTCTCCAATCGGGGCACCCGGTAAAAATCACCTATCGCCTGGAGCTGTTTGCCCAGGAAAACCTGCGCCCCACCGAAAGTCGGTCCGTTGCCCACGAGCTGCGCTACAGCACCCTGGACGAAGTGTTTACCATCTACCGCAGTGAGTCCGGCCAGGAAATCACCGCACGGAGCATAGCCAACGCCAAAATGGTGTTGGCGCAACTCAAACGCATTGAGATGATCAATGTTGATGAAATGGCGGATGATAAAGCCTATTATCTAGCCGTGAGTGCCGCCCTGAATCGTATCACCCTGCCCGGAATGGACGAAGAGTTGAACCTCATGGCCTACTGGAAAGGGATTCGTCCCAATTATCGTAGCGAAATATTTACCAAAGCGGACTTCTCCCAGTGAAGCGGCCACATTTATCCTTTCGGGCACAAATCTTCCTGTTGATGCTCATTTTGGTCGCGGGAGCCGTTTGGTTCGTGCGCTCCTATTTTATCGAATCGCTCTCCACCTACCAGACCCAGGTTGAGGTCATTCATCTGGAAGAACGGCTGAAAACACTTTTCCACACCCATGTGGACAGTTTGCCGGCAGAAGCGTCGCAGGCATTCAAGGCTGAAATCGAGTCCATGATCACAGATCTGAC
>JAIPJQ010000021.1 GCA_021734065.1 Fidelibacterota bacterium
CAGGTCAGCCTCAATCCGTATCAGTTGGCTGCGAATGGCATTACGGTAGAACAGATTCAAAATGCCCTCACATTCAGTAACCTGGAAGTCCCTGGCGGTATGCTGGAAGAGGGTACCCGGGAATTTTCGGTGAAAACCGATGCGACGTTTAACAGCGTTGATCAGATCGGTAATACGGTGGTGGGGTATTCCAAAACCGGAACCCCAATTTATCTGAAGAATGTGGCCACAGTTACCGATGGCTTTAAAGAAATTGCCCAGGTGATTCGTACCAACCAGCAAAACGCTCTGATGATGATGGCCTACAAGCAGACGGATGCCAATACGGTACAGGCGACCGAAGCTGTGTTAAATGCGCTGCCGGACCTTGAAAAACGGCTTGGGAATGGTCTCAAATTCAATGTCCTGTTTGACCAGGCTAAATTCATCAATCAGTCCATCTCTAATTTATCAAGTACGGTCATTCAGGCTTTTATACTTTCCGGTTTGGTGCTGTTTTTCTTTCTGCGACACTGGCGCAGTGCGGCGATTGTATCGGTCTCGATTCCCGTTTCCATCGTAGTCACTTTTTTCATCATGGCCCGCCTGGGCATCACGCTGAATATCATTTCCATGGCCGGGTTGGCGTTATCCATCGGTTTGTTGGTGGATAATTCCATCGTGGTGCTGGAGAATATTTTTCGCCGACAGCAGAGTGGTGAACGCATTCGCGTGGCTTCCGAAAATGGTGCCAGCGAGGTGGGGATGGCTATTACCGCCTCCACACTTACGACTCTGGCTGTATTTGTCCCCATTCTCTTTGTTCCAGGGATTGCCGGACAGCTTTTCAAGGATATGGCACTGACCATTGTGGTCTCATTGGTCACCTCATTGCTGGTAGCGTTAACCTTGATTCCGCTCATGGCCAGTCGCCTCCTGTCCCGGAAGCAGCAAACCCATAAATGGAGTATGGCTGCGCGGTTGGATAATGGGATCGGTCACTTTCTGGTAAGATTGATTGATGTTTATGAACGGACTTTGCACTTTGCATTAACAAGGCCCAAAACCATCATTTTCAGTATTTTAGGAATCTTCGTTATCACACTTGCCTTAGGCTCCCGATTGGGCGGTGAATTCATCCCCGAAGCGGATCAGGGTATGATCAGCATGGATATTTCCACCGAGGTCGGGACGTCACTGCCCCAGACCGACGAAATCTTTGCCCGGGCTGAACAGATTGTGCACGAGGAGGTTCCGGAAGCTGAAAATATTTACATCAGTTTCGGTACGGCAACCGGATTTGGCGTCATTTTTGGCAGCAATGCTTCCAACAAAGGTTCCATGATGATCCGCCTGTCTGACAAAGACGAACGGGAGCGGAGCCAGTTTGAAATCCAGGACGTCCTCCGGGAACGCTTCGCTGAATTGCCGGGCATTAAAATGAATTTTCAACAGGGCGGACCGGCCATGGGCGGTGGTGGTGCCGTTCAGGTGAAAATTTTCGGACACGATCTTGACGCAGCGAAAAACCTGGCCTATGAGGTTGAGGAAATCATGGAAAACATCGAAGGCCTGGTTGATATCAATCTGTCGTTCTCACTGCCTCAGCCTGAATACCAGATTCACATTGACCGGGATCGGGCCGCAGCGCTGGGACTGAATGTTTCTGCTATCGCCCGTACGGTCTCCACTGCCATCAAGGGCAGCATCGCCACCCGTTATCGTGAGGGTGGCGATGAGTACAATGTGGTGGTGCGGTATGACCGGGCATTTCGCTCCAGCGAAGTGGACCTGAGCAGGGTCTATATTTCCACACCCACTGGGGAGCAGATTCCACTGAATAATGTGGCTTCCATCGTCGCTGGTGACGGTCCGGTCAAAATCGACCGGGAAGATCAGAGTCGTCTGGTCACGGTAAATGCCAACAATTCGGGTCGTGATCTTCAATCCATCACCAATGACCTGAACGCCAAGCTTGAGACATTACCCCTGCCACCGGATTTTCGAATTGAAATTGGCGGTACAGCCAAGGACTTACAAGAGTCCTTCATGTATCTTGGATTAGCGATTCTGGCAGCTATCATTCTGGTGTTCATGGTGATGGCCGCTCAGTTTGAATCCTTCCTGGATCCCTTTATCATCCTCTTCACCGTTCCCCTGGCATTAATCGGTGTGATATGGGCGCTACTGCTCACCGGAACGAACATGGGAATCACGGTGATGATTGGTGCCATGCTTTTGGTGGGTGTGGTGGTGAATAATGCCATTGTACTCATTGACTTCATCAATCAAATCATCGGCCGGGAGGACATTACACTGGTAGAAGCTATTGTAAAAGGCGGACGGTTGCGTTTACGCCCTATTCTAATGACCGCTCTAACCACCATCCTCTCTCTGCTGCCCTTGTCGCTGGGATTTGGTTCCGGAGCCGAGATCTGGGCACCAATGGCGCGGTCGGTTATCGGCGGAATGACTGTTTCCACCTTTCTCACCCTGATTTTTATTCCCACGCTCTATCTGCTCATGACGCGTAAACGCTTTTCAAAAAAGCAGGTGAAAATGAGCGATTATGTGGCGTCGCAAGAAATGGTGAAGTAAGCTTCCGTCAGGAATTATACATAGATCAAAAACGGGCTGGTAATTGCAGCCCGTTTTTTTTCTGCCGAATTTGAGTGGATTACTAATTCGTAAAATACCAAACCACTGTCAGATAACGGAATCTATCCTCGGGAGGTAAATTGGCTGCCACGGTATAGGTTGCCGGCCAATCTGATCCCAGGTAATCCTGCCACACCGGATCCTGTAGGACGTTCCTGTCCGTGAAAGCGATAATCACATCACTGATGCGTGCTTCAATACTGTAATTCAAGCGATGGACAGGCTCGGAGCGCAGGAGAAATGGGGTTCCCAGGTGCATGGTCTCCTCATAAAAACGGGCGCTGCGCACATCAAAATGGCTCGTACCCCACAACCTTAACGATGCCAGCAGGGCATTATTAAATAAAAACACATTCTGATCCATACCCCAGAGTAGCCGGCGCTGGTCAAAGGTGTAGTAATCCGCGGAACCTTCGGTTAATTCCTCATATCCCAACCTCAGACGCATTTGCCACGGTAGATTCCAGTTCGATTTCATAGCCCAGCCTGCTGTTTCCCCGCCAGTCACACCAGTGGAATTCCAGCGTGGCGGTAATCCCGCTAATCCCTGCCAGGTCATCACTTCTACTGAAAAATTTGAATCCCGGACACCCAGGAAGACCTGACCAACGGATGCGGTGTTTAACGTTTCACCGGGGAGGTCATATTGGAGAATGGATTCCAGCCGGGCGCCCAGATAAAACCAGCCCTGTTGCCATTGGAGATTGCCAACCGGTAAAACCGACGATCCCACGGATTTCATGCCCAGCGCTATGTTTAAATGTGGTCCCTCACTCGAAAAATGCAGTTCGGTCAGTGGCGCGCGCAGACGCCATTCTCCCAGTGTCTGTTGCCAGTATCCCAGCCCGACCCGGACTCGAAAGCGGGAGGACCATTCCCGCTCAAACCGGGAAAGCGCCAGGACATTCCACTGATTTCGTGTAGAATCAGCCCATTGCCAAAATCCCTGCTGCTGCCACAAAACGAACTGCCACAGATTGGCATTCTGTACAAATTCTGCATCAATTATACCCGTATAGCGGTCCCATTTCAGATTGTCTGACGGATCCAAAACACTGGTTTGTGCCAGGGTATCAAACTTCATGGTGTAGAACGGAGTGCGCAGCCGGTTATAATTGGCTTGAATCCGGATATTGCTGGTTTTTGTCCGGGTTACATACTCCAACCGGTGATCCTGCTGTGAAAAATCACTCACATCCAGGAAGCGCACGTGCCGCCGGTTTTCACTCACCCAGCCAATGGCGGTTTCCCTACTCAGCAGATTCTGGTAGGTAAACGCAAAATTTTTAAAAGCTGCATCCCCCTGCTTGTAATCAATCATCACTTTAGCGCCCAGCGTGTCCGGCTGAGTAATGACATCAGGACGGAGCGTTTTTTGTGAGGTCTCGCTGTCTTCAAACCACCAGGGGTTCAGCAGTCGGTCCGGCTCACCATTCACAGGATTTAATCGGGTCAGATCACTGAAATGGGTGATCCGCACACCCGGATAACCAAAGGGACGGGAAAAATTCAGCGTCACCGCTGGTCCAACAGTAGCACCAAAATCGGGAGTGGATAATGGAACATCCCAGGGAAGTAATATTTGAGCAGAAAGCAGGATGGGGACAAAGATGAGGTACGCAATGCGGCGTCCGGTGGAGATTCTAGACATGCTGGATAATCCCATGGAGGACCAACTGCCGCCGTCCCAGATACATGAGATGCGGTACGACCAGGGCAAACAGAAGACTATTCACCACAATATGCACGATAAAAAATCCCAGCCCGAGAATCGCAGCAGTGAGAAGTGACCACCCCCCAATCCCAGCCGTGAGCGGGAAACTCAGGGCAGTGAGAAAATCGTAAAGGAGCGTCATACCACCCCCCAGCAGCCCAAACCAGATTCGGGTGACTGTTCGGGGCTGTTCGTGCATCTGATAATGATGGAACAGACTGCCAATTCCAGCTATCAGCATCATGGACAGGATTTGGAAGACGAAGAGTATCGGGAAAGCCAGACCAGACCCGATGGGGTTCATGGCTGAAAACAAAGCTTCTCCCATCCCGGCTACCCACCACCCCCAACGGGGTCCCATGAGATAACCCGTTAGAAATGCAGTTGTGGTAACCAGTTCAAAGTTGGGAATGAAGACGAACGTTACGCCCACAGCAAGTAGCAACGCTACAAACATGGCCGCCAAAGCCGCACGCTGATACTCATGCAGGGTCAGTGTCGTCATCCGCAGACAGTGGACCTTTCAATAGATTGAGTCGAAAATAGTTGTAGCGATTGGTAAACGGACCCGGTTCCTGATCCTGCTCAATGGCTGATCGCAACATATTCACCCGGGCATCCATTTCATCAATCATGTGCAACAGCATGGCTTCCAGAAATTTCGGCTTTTTAGGGCTCTGCCACTCATAAGTACCCTGGTGCGAAAGGATCAAATGTTCCACTTTCAGTTGCAGTTCCGGCGGAAAATCCTCGATTTTGGCCATGACCTCCCGCGCCATGTCCCGACCAATGACCACATGTCCCACCAGAATTCCTTCCGGTGTATATCCCGGTTGATTTACCGGTTGGAGCTCAACAATCTTCCCAATGTCATGCAGCAAAACGCCGGTGAGTAAGAGGTCGCGATTCGCCTCATAGTGACCCGCCAGCCATTGTGCTGCTTTTGCCATGGAAAGTACATGCTCCAAGTAGCCGCCATACACAGCATGATGTAATACCATTGAAGCGGGATGCGTTTTTATTTGCTCCGCATGTTGTTCATATAACCGGCTAACCAATTGGCTTAGGTATGGATTTTCCATACTCTCCAGAATGCCGGTGAGTTCTTCCCACATGGTGTCAATGTCGAAAGGTGTTGCCGGTAACAGATCCGTGGGATCAAAGCCATACTCAGCATGCTTCTCCGGAGTAGCCAATCCCAGCTTTTGCAGTTCAAGCTGCAACTTGCCCCGGTATTCGGTAACAATGCCCTGCACAACCACCGCTTCACCACTGACACAATCGGTTTTGAACGCTTCTGCGTCGTGCCAGATTTTCGCATTGATTGTGCCGGTTTTGTCCTGCAACACCAATTCCCGGTACGGTTGATCAGTCCGGGTAATGCGTTGGTGAATTTCCTTTACCAGAAAAAATCCCTGGACGGGCTTACCCGGAGTAAAATCAGCAATACGTGTAAGTTTGGGCGACATAATTATACCTAATGTAGGGCTAAATTTGAAAAATTAAAGCACTGCTTGTGCCTGAATATATCGGGTATAATGTAAAAATATTTTAACTGATATGAATCAGGAGTTGACTTGAAGCTGGTGCTGCTTTTTATGGTATTCATTGCGAATGTCGCGAATTTCGCAACCCGAATCACAGGCAATACAGGTAGGGTGCAGATGTTTGGGTGGATTAACCAACTTCCACAAATATTTAGCCGTAAGAAATACGGCAACCATTACCACTGCTCCGGTAATCAGTGTATCGATTAACTGAGCCATTGAAACGCACTCCCGATTTGGTAAATCCCGAATGCCAGAATCCATGCCAATAACAGCGAATAAACCACGGAGAAGGTTGTCCAACCCCAGCTTCCGGTTTCACGACGAATGGCCGCCATGGTAGCCAGGCAGGGTGTATACAGCAGGACAAACACCAAAAATCCCAGACCGATCAGCGGTGTCATCCCCGAATTTCTCAGGCTGGTGAGGATGCCCGCATTCTCTTCATTGGCATCGGCGCCAACTCCAAACAGCACCCCGTAGGTGGAAACAACGATCTCCTTGGCAACAAAACCCGTCACCAATGCAACGCCTTCCCGCCAGGTGAATCCCAGGGGAGCCACCAGGGGCTCAATGAGTTTCCCCATTTTCCCGATCCATTTCTGACTCATGGTTTCAGCCTGACGCGTATAATCTACCTTTTGTAGCTTTTCCTGATATACAGTACCAGTCTGGCTCTGGAGAGAATCGCGTTGTGCCACCAACTCTTTATAATGTCCACTGGACTCAAAGGGCACCATGGCGGACACATATTGCTGCTTCCCTTTTTCTACCGATGCATGAAATGCCTGCTCAATCACGCTCTCCTGTGATTTCCACTCCTGCCTGACTTGAGCAGACTGGGCAACATAATCCTGCGAGAGTTGGACCTCCCTGGGAAAATATCCCAGCGCCCACACGATAATAGACCCCACCAGGATCACACTTCCCATTTTGCGAATAAAGACCTGTCCCCGCTCCCAGGTATGGAGCAACAATGACGATATTTTGGGTTTCTGATACGGGGGTAATTCCAACACGAACGGCTTGGACATTCCATGTAGCACCGTTTTGGAAAACAATTTTCCTGAAATTATTGCCACCACAACACCCAAAACATACATGGAAAAGATGACCGTACCGGCATTTTCCGGGAAGAATGCACCGGCAACCAGGATGTAAACAGGAAGCCTTGCACTACAGCTCATAAATGGATTGATGAGTGTGGTTAGAATCCGGTCCCGCCGGGATTCCAGAATGCGGGTACCCATAATGGCCGGGACATTGCAGCCGAAGCCCATCACCAATGGGATAAATGCTTTGCCATGAAGCCCCATGGTGTGCATGACCCGATCCATGATAAACGCCATACGCGCCATATATCCCGAGTCTTCCAGAATTGCGATAACGAAAAACAGGATAAAGATATTAGGTAGAAACACAGCAATAGCACCCACACCCCCGATCATTCCATCCACCACCAGGGATGTGAGCATGGTATCAGGGAAAAGACCATGGAGTGAATTCACCAGCCAGGAAATCCCTGCATCTATCCAATCCATGGGATAAGCGCCCAGATCAAAGGTGAGCACAAACATAAGCCACATAAACAGGGCAAAGATGGGTAATCCAAAGAGCCGATTGGTTAAAACCTTGTCGATTTTGCGGCTGTAATCAACGGGCTCCGTGGTAGAACTGCGCACACATTCCTGTGTCGCTCCGCGCAAAAAACCATACCGGGCATGGGAAATCGCAGCCCGGCTGGTGTCCTGGTAAATTTTCTCAATCTGATGGATGGCTTCAGCCGTCGTCTGACGCAATTTTTCCTTATCTGAGAATGCTTCTAAATACTCCCAGATTCGCTCGTCTTTCTCCAAAAGTTTAACAGCAACCCAGCGGACATTTATCGGGGGAACCTCCCCCTGTTCCAATACACGGCTGATTGCTTCGATCTGGGTCTCGATATCACGATGATATTGAATGTCAATATGACGCGCCTTTTGGGACGTGTGTGCCTGGATACGATGGATTTTTTCTTTTAAGACATCTATCCCCTCCCCGGTGCGACCCACAATGGGAACTACTGGTGCCCCCAATAGAACCCCCAGGGTTTCTGTGTCAATTTCCAGCCCCTTTTCACGCGCCATATCCATCATATTGAGAGCAATCACCATGGGACGGCCAATTTCAATCAGCTGAGTAGTTAGGAACAGGTTGCGTTCCAGGTTGGAGGCATCCACCACATTGACAATAATATCAGGTTCGCTCTGGACGATGAAGTCCCGCGCTACAAGTTCCTCTACGGAATAGGTGGAGAGACTGTACGTTCCCGGCAGATCAATGACTTTATAAGTTTGCTCATTATGGACGAAGCGTCCCTCTTTGCGCTCCACCGTCACACCCGGCCAATTCCCCACATGCTGACGTGTGCCGGTCAGGGCATTGAAAATGGTGGTCTTCCCGCAATTGGGATTTCCCGCGACGGCTACTGTGAGGGCTCTACTCATTCCTCTCAATCAACTCCACAGCAATTTTTTCCGCATCCATTCGCCGGAGGGATAAATGGTAACCTTTTACGATTAACTCCATAGGATCCATGAGCGGTGCGTATTTATCAACTTCCACGATATCATTCACCAGAAGTCCCATCTCCATGAGACGAATCCGAAATTGTTCACTACCACCGATTTCAAGAATACGTGCTTTTTCACCCGATCGTAAGTCACTCAGACGCAATCCCCCCTGAGTTAACCGGTGCCGGGGTGCGGTGGTATTCATTCGATTTTTGAAACGACTAAACATATGGCTCAATTTCCTGTTGGAAGCGCTGGCGTACAAATAGCGTCATTAACCCAAATTCAATCTTTGTCATTGCCCCTCAGCACACTCACTGCATAGCCCATAGATATGCATGGTATGGGACAGCATGACAAAATCGTGTTTCTGAGCCACCAATTCCTGTAAGTCTTCTATTTTGGGGTTGTAAAATTCGATCACTTTTCCACAAACCTGACAAACCATATGGTCGTGATGCTCATCCGGGCTCTGGTTTTGTTCATACCGCATCCGGCCATCACCAAAATCCAGTTTGCGTACAAAATCATGCTCCACCAGCACTTCCAGCGTGCGGTAAATCGTCGCCCGGCTCACATTCTTCTTCTTTTTCAGCAATCGCTGGTAGATCTCTTCCGCATCCAAATGTTCACTGCACGTCATGAGCAGTTTAAGCACATCCAGGCGCTGAGGTGTGGCTTTGAGCTGGTTGTCCCGGAAGACTTTTTTCAATGATCCTTCACCGTGAGTTGTCATATTTCCTCCCACTCTCATCAGGCTTAATCTATCTGAAAATGGTGTCACCTCCAAATGATAATGCGTCTCAATTAACTTTATGACAACAATTAATGCAACTGTTAATCTAAACTCTAACTATCTGTATATAAATGCTTTACTTGGTAATGATTTTTAATTTGGCGTAACGGGCGATGATTTTTTTCTGTTGGTTACCCGCAAATAAAATGGTCAGCTTGGTATCGCCTCCGGAACCGGACATGGTCAGAATTCGCCCTCGACCAAAGTAGGCATGTTCCACCGTTTGCCCCACAGCATAATCCACTATTTCCTCCGACTTAATTCGCTTGGCTACAAATGGTGATTGTTTCCGCTCCGACATGATTTTCCCCCGTCTATTGGTTCCGGCTGTTCTTGAATATTGATCTTCCGTTACACCATCCGTGGTCATCTCCAGCAAATCCGTCGGAATCTCACTGATAAACCGCGATGGTTTGGCTAACATGGTTTCCCCATACCGCTGTCTGGCAGAACAATAACTGATGAACGCGCGCTGCTCCGCACGGGTCAGCCCCACATAGAAGAGCCGACGCTCCTCCTCCAGATCACCTTCTCCCTCGGATTGGCGAATCAATGGGAACAGACCATCTTCCAGTCCTGCCAGAAACACGATAGGAAACTCAAGCCCCTTGGCGCTATGACACGTCATGAGCGTAACCTGGCGTCGATCCTCATCCAATTTGTCCACATCGGTCAACAGTGCAACCTCTTCCAGGAATGCCGCCAGTGTGGGTTGCTCACTGCGCCCCTGGAACTCGCGAATACCATTGATCAATTCATAAATATTCTCAATGCGCGACTCGGCATCCTCTGAATCCTCTGCCTGATATTGTTGAATCAAGCCGGTATCATTGATATAACCCTGCACCCAATCCCCCAGATCTGCATTCGATAACCGGGATTGATGCTTTTGAATCAGCTCCACAAACCCTTTTACTCGGTTGGCCGGACCTGAACCTACCGCCGTTTCGTCCACACGCTGCAATGCGTCGAACAGTGAAATATCCTGCTCCAGAGCAAATGACGCCAGACGTAATTCGCTGGTTTTTCCAATTCCTCTGGGTGGTGTATTGAGCACACGGGCAACACTCACATCGTCTGCGGGATTCTGGATAATCCGTAAATAGGCCAGGGTATCCTTCACTTCCTTCCGGTCGTAAAACTTGGTACCACCCACCAGTTGGTAGGGAATGCCATAATCGCGCAGGCGCTCTTCCAATGCCCGCGATTGTGCGTTTGTCCGGTAAAGAATCGCCATATCACTGAAAGCAAGATCGGATTGATGCGACAATTCCAGAAGTTTGTCCGCAATCAACCGCGCCTCATGCTGATCATCACTGGCGTGTAACACCGTAATGGGATCTCCCTGATCCGCTTCAGTCCAGAGTTGCTTGGAAGCCCGGTCACGGTTATTCCCTACAACGGCAGAGGCGGCTGATACAATCGTTTTCGTACTGCGATAATTACGCTCCAGTTTGAAAATCCGTGCTTTGGGGAAAGCCTCCCGAAAATCCAGAATATTCCGGATGTCCGCGCCACGCCAGCCATAGATGGACTGATCATCATCGCCCACCACGCACAAATTTCCATGTTGTTCGGACAGAATCTTGACCAATTGAAATTGTGCCCGGTTGGTATCCTGGTATTCATCTACCAGGATGTACCGAAAGCGATTCTGATAGAGCTTTAAAATGGCGGGGTTTTTTTGAAACAACTCTATTGGTTTCAACAGCAAATCGTCAAAATCCATGGCGTTGCTGTGCTTAAGTCGCCGCTCATAAAGCTTGTATACCTCCACCAAATCAATTCCACCCCGGAAAAAGTAGGGTTGATCGGCCAGTTCGTCAGGACCGATCATCTGGTTTTTATAGTTCTTAATGGAGTAGAAAACGCCTTTGGGTGGGACCTGGTCAGTGGGCAAATTTTTATCTTTAAAAATCTGTTTTACCACACGCAGACCATCATCATCGTCGTAAATGGTAAAATAACGACTGTATCCCAGTGACTCAGCTTCACGGCGGAGGATTCGCGCAGAGATGGCGTGGAATGTGCCCACATTGATCTGGCCGTGTCGCTCACCAACCAGGGCCAGGATACGATCCCGCATCTCACCGGCGGCTTTATTGGTGAATGTGACCGCCAGAATATGCTGAGGCGGGACCTGTTTTTCCTGAATCAGATAGGCAATGCGATGGGTTAAAACGCGTGTTTTACCGCTCCCCGCACCAGCAAAAATCAGTACGGGACCATCAGCCGCTTCCACGGCTGCCTGCTGTTCAGGATTTAAGCCCGCCAGTAAATCAGACAAAAATTACTGCCCTCTCCGTTGGTATCGATTGACATTATTGATGTGCTCGCGCAGCGTAATGGAAAAGGCGTGCTTCCCGGATCCGTCATTCTTCCCCACAAAATAAAAATAGGGCGTCTCTTCCGGATACAGGGCAGCTTTGATGCTGGCGGATCCCGGATTTGCAATGGGTGTGGGCGGCAATCCCCGGTAGCGATACGTATTGTAGGGATTTCCCATTTCTTTGTGTTTTAACTTTAAATCCCCATCCCATTCACCCATCTGAACCAGTGCATAAATCAGCGTGGGATCACAATTCAGCAGCATGCGCTGCCGCAAACGGTTATGGTAAACCCCGGCAATGAGATGCCGTTCTGCCGGATTGGCGGTCTCTTTTTCCACCAGTGAAGCGAGCGTGATTATCTCGGGAATCGTCATCCCCAAATCATCCGCACGCTCCAGCCATTCCGGTTGAAGCTGATTGTTGAAATGTCGCAGCAGACGTTCAAGGGTTCTCCGGGCTGACTCGCCTTTTACAAATCGGTACGTATCCGGAAACAGCGTCCCTTCCAGATGAACAAACCCGTGATCCACTATCGCAAGGAGGGTAGAATCTGTCATTAATCTACTCAGCTCTGCCGAATCCAACTCCAATTTTTCAGACAGAATGCTGGTGATTTCATCTGAACGAAGCCCCTCGGGGATGGTAATGGTGACTTCCTGAAGATGAACGGTTGTTAATAGCCTCAACAGGGCTTTGTTGGTGAGATGGGGTGGAAAATAATAGGTGCCCGGAAATAGCTGTCGGGTCTTACCGCTTAACCAGGCTGCCATTTTAAAACTGGTTTTATTGTAAATAACACCCTGCGCATAAAGAGAATCGGCAATCTCACCCAGTGCAGCGCCCTGGGGGATAATAATTCTGACCTGTTTATCACCACGATTATAAGTATTGTTCAGAATTAAATAGGCACTTACCCATGTAATAAACACCAGCGCGATGGCAATCCCGGCAATTATGAGCAGCTTACTTTTGAATGTCATTTCCATCCCGCATAGGCTTGCCAATATAGACGACCTGCTCACGTGTGTCAACGCTCCAGAGTGAGTATTTCAAGACTTGTACAACCGGAAGTGTTAAACCACCAGCTATCGTCTGAATATCACGCCAATTTTCCAGGTTTCATGATTCGCGAACGAATGCCCTTATGGTAGATTATGTCATTAAAAAAGCCCCGAAACATACCGGGGCTTTTTTAAAATCGAAGCGGGACCGACGGGGCTCGAACCCGCGACCTCCAACGTGACAGGCTGGCGTTCTAACCAATCTGAACTACGGTCCCAAATTTCAAAGCGCTTTAGCGGCTATCGCTCTTTTTCTCACTACCGCGATACATGATCGCAAATGGTATGATCACCAGATATCCGATGAGCAGAACGATGGGTGAAAGGGATAACGACTGCACGCTATTTAATTCACCTGTGGCCATGAGAATATATCCCAGTGCGATGACAAAAATCCCTACCAGAAAAAGCACATAGTTCACTTTGCTAAACGGTAATTCACTTAGCCAATGGGAAGTTTGTGATGTGCTTTTCTCGCTCATAGCGCGCCGAATATAATCGGGGTGTCCAGGGTTTGCAAATAAATTCAAATTGCCTTGGAAACTACAAATTCGCCGTCCCGTGAGCAGGCGAATTCTTGCTGGGTTCTATCGATTCTACCCTCTACACGCATTACCGGCCTCATTTAATTTATTGATTGCGTACAGAAGGTGCATTATGCTTACACAATTTTTAAAAAGTAAGTGCGCAGCGCATGAAAATTCTTTTAGTATATCCAAAGATGCCCAGTTCATTCTGGACGATGAATCACACCCTGAAGATTCTTGGTAAGGCAGCATGGTATCCACCACTTGGGCTATTGACCGTCGCATCCATGCTTCCCAAAACATGGCATACACGCCTAATCGATCTAAATGTACAACCATTAAGCGATCAGGATATTGGCTGGGCGGATCAGATCTTTATTTCGGCTATGAATGTTCAGGAGGCATCGGCTCGCAGTATTATCAGGCAGTGTTCAGATCTTGGTAAGCCCGTTGTGGCAGGGGGGTCATTATTTACCCTGCAGTCAGAGCATTTCCCGGGTGTTGATCATTTTATCCTGAACGAAGCTGAAATTACACTCCCTCCATATTTATCAGATTTAGAACAGGGATCACCAGGGAAATTTTACCGCAGTAATGACTTTGCCCATGTTAGTGAAACCCCACTCCCCCGTTGGGATCTTATTGCCCTGGACCACTACCAGTACGGAATCATTCAGTATTCCCGTGGATGTCCATATCACTGCGACTTTTGCGATGTCCCAACGCTTTACGGTAATCGTCCCCGCATGAAGAGCCCGGAGCAAATTATTGCGGAGTTGGATGTCTTTAGGTCGAATTCAACGGTTCCCAGTATTCTATTTGCTGATGATAATCTCATTGGAAATCGAAAAGTCCTGAAGCAGGATTTATTACCAGCATTGATTAAATGGCGCAGGCAACACGTTCCCATTTTTTCTTTTTCTACACAGGTCAGCATCAATCTTGTTGATGATGTGGAAATGATGGATCTGATGCTGGAAGCAGGTTTTCGGCACCTGTTCATCGGGATTGAAACGGATAATGAGGACACGCTCAAATTGACCGGTAAATCTCAAAACATGCGACGCAATATCCTGGACAGTATCTCCATCCTACATCGCAAAGGATTCATTGTTGTAGGGGGTTATATTGTTGGTTTTGATACAGATACGCTGGAAACCTTCCACACCCAAGCTGACCTGATTCAGAATAGTGGGATAATGCTGGCCACATTAAACATGCTCAAGGCACCACCGGGGACGCCCCTGTTTGAACGAATGCAGAGTGAGGGCCGGTTGATTCCTGGTTTTTCTTTTCATGAAGCCGAGTCCAATATTACGCTGAACATGCCCTCAAAATTATTCTATCAGGCATTCCAACAGACCATTCAAAAAGTCTATTCCCCTGAATATAGTTTTGAGCGGGCAAAACAATGGCTCGCCGAATTTAATCACCTCCCGGCAGTGGAAACCGATATCCCGGCACTGAATACCTTGGAGTATATACCGGTCCTGGGGCGGGCAATTTATTTTATCGGGATGAAATGGTCTGGTCGAAGATATTTTTGGCGTCTGCTCTGGTGGACCGTGCGACATCGCCCCCGGTTGCTCGATTGGGCGCTGGTATCAACCATATTTATGTACCAACTCGAAAATCTATTGAATGAGTACTCACAGCTTTTAGAGGAAAAAATCGCCGAACTACCGGACCAAAAAGCGCCCCCTGTTTCAACTCCTCAGTCAAGGACCAGAGAGCAGGCGGACATTTCATCTCCGTATATCCAGAATGAATAATTTCTTCTAGACATACCCCAACTGCTTGATTTTCAGCAGAATCTCCTGCACCAGTGCTTCTGGTTCAACACCCGTGGTATCCACCACCATCTCTGGATTTTCCGGCTCCTCGTAGGGGTCACTAATACCCGTGAACTCCTTGATCAAACCTTTCCGGGCTTTTGCGTACAAACCTTTCACATCGCGTTTTTCGCATTCTTCAAGAGGTGTGTTTACAAATATTTCGATATACCCGCCGTAATGGGAAATCAACTCCCGGTTAAGCCGACGATCCTCTTCGTACGGTGCAATGGGTGCACAAATAGCAATACCGCCATTTTTGGTGATCTCACTGGCCACATACCCAATGCGCCGCACATTGATGGAGCGATGCTCTTTGGAAAATCCCAGCTCCTTGGACAAGTGTGTCCGCACCACATCACCATCCAGCAGCGTCGCCGGACGCCGGCCATCCTCCATTAATTTCACATACAGACCATTGGCAAGCGTCGATTTTCCGGATCCGGAAAGCCCTGTAAAAAAGAGCGTAAAACCACGATGTATCATGGGCGGATAGGTGTGACGTAATTCTTCGATTACCTCCGGGAAGGAAAACCATTCGGGAATGTCCAGCCCTTTTTCCAACCGATGTCTTAATTCGGTCCCTGAGATATCCAGTGTTCGTTCGCCCTCCTTCACCTCATCAATGGGTTGGTACTCGGCCTTATCTTCGTTATATACCAATTTTTTGAATTTGATGACGGTAATACCCAGCTCATCAGCATGTTGCTCCAGCAATTCCTGAGCGGCGTAGGGCGGATAAAAATGTTCACCATTGCTATTATTTCCCGGACTGGCATGGTCCCGTCCGATGATGAAATGATTACAGCCAAAATTCTTGCGAATAATGGCGTGCCATAACGCTTCCCGCGGCCCGGCCATTCGCATAGCCAACGGCACCAGACTTAGCATGGCGGTTCCGGTGGGGTATTTGGGCAGTAATTTCTGGTAACATCGCACGCGGGTATAATGGTCCACATCACCGGGTTTTGTCACACCGACCGCCGGATTGATCAACAGGTTTGTCTTATACTTTGAAGTCGCCCGAAGTGTCATTTCAAAGTGCGCACGATGCATGGGATTGCGTGTCTGAAATGCGGTCACATTGTACCAGCCCAATTTCTGGAAAATTCGACGCAATTCCTCAGGTGTGTCGCGATATTCTTTAAAATCGTAATGATGCGGAAGCGTCAGCCCCTCCACCGGCCCCCCCAGGTACACCTCGCCAATCTGGTCGAAAAGTTGCTTCACACCCGGGTGTGCCCGGTCTGTGGTTCCAAAAACTGCTTCGGCCTCCTCGGATTTATCCGGTGCCCATTTATCCGTGACGGTCAATACCGCCAGCGCCAGGCCTTCCGTATCACGCAGCACAATCTGTGTACCTGTCGCTACCGTTTCAGCAAATTTTTTAGAAACACCTAAAGTGATGGGAACGGACCACAAACTCCCGTCTGGCAACCGCATCTCTGATAAAACCGATTTATACTCTTCCTGTGTCAAATAACCGGTGAGTGGTGAAAAACCACCATTCAACAACAGTTCCAGATCATCAATTTGGTGATCTTCCATCGTCCAGGATGGCATGTGAAGCGTTGCGGCCTTCAAGTCAGCCATTCGGCTGCTGGCAACCATGAGATTTTTCAGCTCACCACCATGTGGATCAATCAGTTGCAGCATAAAAGCCCCCAATTTTTCTTTTTCGGTAAAACAATATTGTTTGAATCAAATCGTTCGGCCACTTACTGGATCATGATTTCCCGCGCCAGCTTTTTAAACGCAGCCGCCGCCGGGTCGTTGGGAAACATCTCGAAAATAGTCTTTGAAGCACCGGATGCCTTTTCCAGTGCAATCCGTCGTGGAATCACCGATTTGGTGACTGCGGTGAGAAATGTGCCGCGCAGTTCGTGTAAAATATCCCGGGATACCGTGGTGACCCGGTCATAGAAATTTGGAATGATTTTGTAAATGCGTCCCACCTTGGTGAGATTGAAAATCTTGGTATCCAGTTCAATCATGCTCTGCATCGCCCAGAAATTCATGGAAACCGGTACCAATAAGTACTTGGTGAACTGAATTGCATTCAGCGTAAGGAGATTAAAGGTGGGCAGAGCATCAATAATGATGAAATCATAGCGCAGGCGCTGCAGAAGGTTTTCCACGATATAAGTGTAATCTTCCATGGGACTGAACTGGCGCGAGAGGTAGGTCTGTTTATCAAACGAATACAACCCGTTGAAGGCCGGCAACAGATACAAATTATTGCGAACCTGAACGATATTTTCCTCCAGGAGATCCGGATTAAAAACATCTTCCAGACGCTTGTGCTTGATAGGATTTTCCGTTAAAAAATAATTTGTGAGATTACCCTTTGGGTCAAAATCGATGGCCAGAACCTTCATTTTCCTCAGCGCCAGCGCTGCAGCCAGGTTCGCTGATATGGTGGTTTTGCCAACCCCGCCTTTTTCATTAAAAATCGTGTATTTAAGCATTAATTCCGCATGTTTTTGGGTTTCAAATGGTTGATCGAACAACCGGACACGATTATACAGCGTGAATGGGGAAGAAAAAAGACCAAAGCCAACTTCCCTTACAAGATTCAGGGATAAAAAAAACCGCCTCAGAGAAGGCGGTTTTAAAAAGGATTTAATATGAGTGTCAGCGAGGCGCTAAAAGAAAAACTGTACCGCTTCAGCAGCCCAGGTGGAGAGTGGATCACCGAACATCCAGCCTACTAACAACGGAACCACCAGAATGAACATGAGGACATTGAAATGTACCGGCACCACAGTCAGTTTCTCCGGAATCTCCATTTTATCAAAATACATGGCTTTCAGAATCCGCATATAATAGAAAAGACTCACCACCCCGTTGATCAGGCCGAACATGGCCAACCACAAAAATCCGTCTCCAAACTGAACCAACGCACGGAAAAGATAGAATTTGGCAACAAAGCCCGCCGTGGGTGGCAGTCCGGTGAGGGCGAACATGAATACGGCCATGGACATTCCGATCCAGGGCGCTTTGAATCCCAGACCGGCATAATCGGCAATGGTCTCAGTGTTATAAATATTCTTTATCTGTATGGCGACAAAGAATGCCCCCAGGTTCATGAGCATGTAAACAGCGGCATAATAGAGAATGGCTGCGATACCGGTTTGGTCGGCAACCACGACACCCATGAGCATGTATCCGGCATGGGCAATGCTTGAATAAGCCAGCAGTCGCTTGACATTATTCTGCTGGATGGCCAGGACATTTCCCACCGTCATCGTTATTGCACTCAACACGGCGATAATCATAGGCCAGTCCAGACCGGGCAGCGCCAGCCAGGAGGGTGTGTTTGGGTCCCCTTGTGAAAAAGCGATATTGAAAAAGCGAATGAGAACCGCGAATCCGGCCGCTTTTGGGGCTACCGATAAAAATGCGGTTATGGGCGTTGGTGCTCCTTCATACACATCCGGTGTCCAGAAATGGAACGGAACCGCCGAAATTTTATACCCAAATCCTGCCAGCAACAGAACCGCGACCAGAATCAACATCACCGGCGAAACCTGACCGGCTGCCAGTTGGGTCTGAATTTCACTGATATATCCGGTCCCAGTGAGCCCGTACAACAAAGACAAACCGTACAGCATAATGCCCGAAGAAAATGCGCCATAAATCACATACTTGATACTGGCTTCGTTGGAGCGGCTGTTCTCTTTCAGGTAACCGGCCAGTAGATAGGACATAATACTGACCATTTCCAGTGCCAGGTAAATGGAAATGATATGTGTGGCAGAGACCAGTAGAAACATTCCCAACACCAAAATCAGGATGAGAATATGATACTCTCCAACCCGACGGTTGGCCAGCTCATTGGTATCCAATGACATCCAGATTGCCAGTGCTGCACCAATTGCCACCACCCATTTGAAAAATGTGGCAAAACCGTCCAGCGCAAACATGTTGGCAAAAATGCCTGTGGCTGGTATCCCCTGCTGCAAATACAACATGCCCAGGGTAACCAGCAGGCCGACAATGGCCATAAATCCTATCCGATGACTAGTCTCCGGTTTCAGAAACAGATCATAGATAATGGCGATGGCAATAAAGCCGGTGAGTACCATCTCGGGGATGAAGTACTTGAGGCTCAGGGCGAGTTGAGTTAAATCCATAGTACGACTCTACTTCGCTTTCACGACCTTTTAGAAACCAGCCATCATGCCGGCGGTTTTAACAATGTCAACCAGTTGATTCAGCGTTCCGCTCATGAGATCCAGCATGGGTGCCGGATAAATACCCAGAAAAATCACCACCACAGCCAGGGGAACCAGCGTCCACAATTCACGCTTATTGATTTCTTCCAGATTCTCATATTTGGGGTTCAGCGGACCGAAGAAAATGCGCTGGTAGGACCAGAGAAAGTAGGCTGCGTTCAGCACGATTCCCAATGTGGCGAAAATGGTGATCCAGGTGAAAACCGGGAAGGCACCGATGAAGCAAAGCGCTTCTGAGATAAACCCGGACAAACCCGGCAGCCCCAGACCCGCGAACCACGCCAGAGCCACCACACCGGCATAGATGGGGACCTTGGCAGCGATTCCGCCAAATCCGTCTATATCACGATGATGCGCCCGGTCATACACCACACCCACCAACATAAAGAGCATGGCTGTGATGGTACCGTGATTGAACATCTGGAAGACCGCACCGTTCATCCCGGCAGCAGTCATGGCACTCATTCCCAGCAACACATAGCCCATGTGATTAATGGATGAGTAGGCCACCATTTTCTTCAAGTCTTTCTGCGCCAGGGCCGCCATTGCTCCATAAATGATATTAATCAACCCAAGAATAGCCATTGGCAGTGCGAACCAAAGCGTTGCGCTGGGCAAAACCGGCCAGGAAATCCGCAGAAATCCATAGGTACCCATTTTCAACAGAATACCCGCCAAAATGACGGAAATCGCCGTGGGAGCTTCCACGTGCGCCAGCGGTAACCAGGTATGGAATGGGAAAATGGGGACTTTGATTGCGAAACCCACAAAGAGCAGCATGAAAATCACTTTGGCGGCATTCATTCCCAGCAGCAGTTTTTGACCGATTTCCGGGGCGGCATCCCGCAGGATTAACATGTTAAAGGTGTGGGGCTCCAGTGAAAAATAAAGTGCCAGCATACCCAGCAGCATGAGGACAGAGCCGAACAGGGTATATAAAAAGAACTTAATGGCTGCATATTCTTTTTTCGGTCCACCCCACATCCCGATGAGGAAATACATTGGGAGCAGCATGACTTCCCAGAAGATGTAAAACAGGAAAAAATCAAGCGATACGAAAACACCCATCATACCGGTGTCTAACAGTAGAAATAGCGAGAAATACCCCTTCTGGGCCTTGGGAATCTTCCAGGAAGAGAAAATGGCCAGGAAGCTGATAAATGGTGTCAACAGCACCATCGGTAAGCTCAGTCCATCAATGCCCATGAAGTATTCAATGTTGAAGGCCGGTATCCACGAGTAGTGTTCCACCATCTGGATGTCGGGATTCATCCGGTCATAGCTTCCCAGGATCACGAATGAAACCAATAGCTGTAATGCTGTTGCAGCCACAGCAGTCCAACGAATGGCATCCAGTTTCTCACGGGGAATGAACGCGATGATAATCCCGCCCAATACCGGTATAAAGGTCACTAGCGTTAAGAGATGCGCACTCATCTAAGCCAATTCCTCCCTGTCCTAGAAGACATTGATTAAATAGACCATCAGCACTCCGATGAGCACATAGATCAAATAATTCTGAATTTTACCGGTCTGGACAAACTTGAGTGTCCACCCCAGCCATTGAAAAATAATGCCAAATAAATTCACGGCACCGTCTACCACCAGATCATCTGCCACACCGGTCCCGGTCGCCAATGATTTCACACGACGCCCCACACCATCAATGACATAATGATCATAAATTTCCATATCAAATGTTGCCACTGCACCACAGCCCTTTAAAAATGGCCGGATAATACCATGCAGATAAATCTCGTCCATATACCATTTGTTCAACGACCCGCGATACAACACACCCAATCGGGTAGCAATCTTCTCCGGATCAATTTCCCGCAACAGATAGATCAACACCGCCAAACCGATTCCCAAACCAGCCACGATCAAGGATGTGTACATGGCGGGATAATGGGCTGCATGCAATCCGTGAGCAAATGTCTCCGCGTCAAAAGCACCCACCGGAACCACACTTTTTGCCTGTTCCACCAAATGCTGGAACCAACCCTCCCCACCCAGGGGATTGAAGGAGGGCAGCGTGAAAAATATCCAGGTGGAGAGTGCGCCCAGAACCATGATTGGCACCGTAATCAGCTTGGGTGCTTCATGCATATTGTCAAATACCGCTTTATTTTTCGGCTCGCCATGGAATGTCATGAATATGAGGCGGAACATGTAAAATGCCGTAATCAAGGCCGCTGAAAATCCGAAAAAGGGCAGCAACCATCCCAGATGCGCCTGCGCCAACCAACCGTCATGAATGTGGGCAGCATAAGCCCAGGTGCCTGCCAGAATAGCATCTTTGCTCAGAAATCCGGAAAAAAGCGGAATCCCTGAAATGGATAACGATGCAATGAGGAAAACGGTGTATGTAATGGGCATTTTCGTTCGCAACCCACCCATGTTCCGCATGTCCTGGGCATCAGTCTCATGGTCACCCAGTTTGTGGAGACTATGGTGCATCATGTGAATGACCGAACCTGAAGCCAGGAAGAGCAATCCCTTGAACATGGCGTGTGTCACCAGGTGGAAAAAACCGGCTACATAAGCACCGGTCCCCAGTGCCATGATCATGTATCCCAGCTGGGACACCGTCGAATAGGCCAGCACCTTTTTAATGTCATTCTGGGTAATGGCAATTGTGGCGGCGAAAAATGCTGTAAATCCGCCGATTAACGCAATGAACGACATGGCGTCCGGTGTGAGCATGGGGAAAATTCGTACCGTGAGATAAACACCTGCTGCCACCATGGTCGCCGCATGGATTAATGCTGAAACCGGTGTGGGACCTTCCATGGCATCGGGAAGCCACACATGTAGCGGGAATTGCGCCGACTTACCAATAGCTCCCATGAAAATCAACACACCTGCCCAGGTCAGCAGCGTGCTGGGATCCACACCGCCGAATAAGCCACCGACACCGGCTGCCCAGGCGCCATTGCCGATGCGTTCAAACAACAATTCGTAATTGAAAGTCCCGGCCACGGTGGCGACGATCAGCAGCCCCATAAACATGCCGATATCGCCAATGCGATTCACGATAAAAGCTTTTTTACCAGCATCCGCAGCCGACTTTTTCTCCCACCAATGTCCAATGAGCAGGTAGGATGATAAACCCACCAACTCCCAGAAACAGTAAATCATGAAGAGATTGTTGGCTACAGTGATGCCATACATGGAGAAGGTAAAAATCCCCAGAAAACCGAAGTAGCGGGAGTAGCGGACATCGCCCTTCATATATTCCACGGAGTAGATGTGTACCAAACCGCTGATAATGGCCACCACCAGCAACATGATGATGGTGATATTGTCCACCAAAATACCCATTTCAAGCTGGAAACTACCCAGATTGAGCCAAGTGAATTGTGCTTCCTGTCTGAAATCAGGCTGGTAGTCGAAGAGCATGCTGGCAAACATGATAATGGCCAACAGCAGCGTCACCAACACCAGCGAAATGGAAATCCATTCGCCTTTTTTACCCTCCAGCCGACGCCCAAAAAACATTTGGAATACAAAACTGATAAGGGGTAAGACCAGAATGATTATAGATAGATTTACCATGGGCATGTGAGACCTATCGTTTTAGCGCGTTGGCTTCGTCAACATTGATATTGCCATGATCGTTATACAGATTCAGGATGATGGCCAGTGCCACTGCCGCTTCCGCTGCAGCCAGCATAATGATAAACACCGCCATCAGATGCCCTTCCACATCGTGGGTCACGAATTTTGAAAAGGCGATAAAATTCACATTGGCGGCATTCAGGATAAGCTCGATACCCATGAGAATGGCAACGGCATTTTTCCGGGTGATTACCGTATATAATCCCAGTGAGAATAGCAGTGCGCTCAGAATAAGATAGGATGACAATGCATTCATTCTATGACTCCTTCCGCGCCAATGTCGCTGCACCAATCAGGGCTCCCAGCAACAACACAGAAGCCACCTCAAACAGAATCAGATAATCACCAAACAGCAACCGACCAATCTTGTCCACTGTGGAATCAAATTCTGCTGCCGATTCGGCCAATGGCCAGGGCTGCTCCAGCATGGTGAGTACCAGAACCAGAAAAATCGCTCCCACCACAACAAGCCCGGTCGTCCGCTGCAGAGAGGATTGTGTAATTCTTGCCACCACAATGCGATTGGTGAGCATGATTCCAAATACCAGCAGGACCAGAATTCCACCCACATAGATCACGATTTGCGTGACCGCCAAAAAATCAGCATTTAAAAATATGTAGATCCCGGCCACACCAACAAAGGTCGCCAGCAGGGAGAAGACTGAGTACACCAAATTTTTACTAAACGCTACAATCATGGCCGATACGGCCACCAATGCCCAGATCACCCAAAAAATGACCTCGCCCATGGGCTTATTCCTCCCCGGAATCCGGTCTTGCCGGTTTTTCGTCGCCCGCCGGCTTTGCTTCCGCAGCCTTTTTTTCAGCAGCAGCCAGCTTTGCCGCTTTTTCCGCTTCCAGTGCCTGCGTGCGCTGCTCCACCTCCTCCTTGGGAACGGTGGCATATTCATAAATCAGGTTTTCGCGGTTTCGCCAGCGATCAACCGTGGAAATTTCCGTTTTTTGATTATCACCACGCTCAAAACGATAATCCGGTGTCATGTATATACAGTCTTCCGGACAGGGGAAAGTACACAAATCGCAGTACATGCACTCGGTCATATCAATGGTGAAGCGTGTGACCAGCAACCGTTTTTGCGTCCCATTTTTCGTGGTACCTATATCTTCACCCTTGTCCGCTTTCAGCGTGTCAATGGTAATACAATCCACCGGGCAGGCGCGTTCGCACTTTTTACAGCCGATACAATCGTCAATGTCCACATGCAGCTTGGAGCGGATGACATTATAAGTATCCAGTTCACCTACACCGATTTTGCGCTTCGGATTCGGCCATTGCTCGTCCGGATATTGAAGCGTCACATGCTCACGGGGCCGAACAAAATAGCCCATGGTGACTTTCATCCCGGTTATGAGTGTGGAGACACTATCAGCAATATTTTTGAAATATCCCATGCTCGATTTATCCCACCAGATTTATTGCACCGGTTAACCACATCCAGATTGCAACACCTGCCAAATTGATCATGGCCAGGGGCAGCAGTACTTTCCAGCTCACATACATCAATTGATCCACACGCAGTCGTGGAAAGGTCCACCGGAACCACATGAGCAGAAAAATAATGGTTCCACCCTTGATGGCGATCCAGATCAGACCCGGATTCGCCAACCACCGGGCAAATGCCGGAAACAGCCATGCCATGGCCGCCAAAACGACAGTCATCAATAATGGATATATGGAAAAACGGTTTGCTTTATACTTAACATAAATGGTCCAAAGAATTGCCAGAATCGCCAAAACACTCATCCCAATGCGAGCACCCTGGATATCCGGAAAGGGTGACTGCCAGCCCCCCAGAAAAACGATGGCCGTCAACAAGGCAACCACTGCGGCATTGGCGTATTCAGACAAGAAAAACAACGCCCAGCGAATGCCTGAAAATTCCGTCATGAATCCGGCCACCAGCTCAGACTCAGCTTCCGGAATGTCAAATGGTGTACGATTTACCTCGGCAGTGGCCGCGATCAAATAGACGAAAGCGGCGATGAACAGAAAAGGATTATTAAAGATGAACCAGTTGGGTACCGGAATGGGAATCCAGTGAAAGAGATTTCCCACACCAGCCTGGGCGTGGATTAATTCCTGCAGGTTTAATGTCCCGACCACCGCCACAGCCGCCAACAAGGACAGCCCCACCGGGATTTCATAACTCACGATCTGGGCAGCCGATCGCATGGCGCCATACAATGACCATTTATTATTGGATGCCCAACCTGCCATGACAATCCCGATCACCACAACCGATGAAACGGACACCACATAAAACAGCCCGATACTCATATCGGCTGGCACCCATGTGGGACTGAAAGGAATGGCAGCAAATGTCACAAATGCTGAAACCAGGATGACCCAGGGCCCCACCCGAAAGAGAATTTTATCCGCAAACTGGGGAATAATGTCTTCTTTTACCAACAATTTCAACGCATCTGCCACAGTCTGTAGTGTCCCCATTGGACCAACCCGCATGGGTCCCAACCGCACCTGCATAAAGGCGGAAACTTTCCGTTCCACATACACCAGAACGATGGCGTTAGCCGCCACGAATATAAACAGTGCGGTTCCCACCAGACTAACAGCGGCCACACTGGCTCCGGTATGTCCCAGCCAGCTCAGGGCACCAAATTGTAACATCCAGGAGGCAATAGCATCAATCATGGCGGTTCCCTTAAAGCCCTATTCCTCGAATACTTTCCGCATCAATTATCACCTGACCGGTTACCGGTCGATTTCTCCTAAAACGATATCCAGGCTGCCCAGAATGGCGATCACATCCGATATCATCCATCCGGCGCCGATTTCATTGATAACGCTGAGATTGCAAAATGCCGGCGAACGCATTTTCACCCGGAAGGGTACATTGGTACCGTCACTGATGATATAATATCCCAACTCTCCCCGGGGGTTTTCACTACGAAAATAAACTTCACCCTTGGGCGGTCTGATTTTTTTGGGGACAGCGGCCTTCACATCACCCTCTGCCGGAAGCTGATCCAGCGCCTGACGAACGATTTTGGCACTCTCTTCCATTTCTAGTACGCGCACATAGTAGCGATCCCAACAGTCTCCTACCGTACCCATCTCGCCTTGACCCACAATCGTTTTAAAATCGAATCGGTCATAAATGGAGTACGGTTGCACCCGACGCAGATCATGATCCACACCGGATCCACGCAAATTTGGACCGGTTACGCCATAACTAATGGCGACTTCCGGTGGCATGACGCCCACATCGGCGGCCCGTTCGATAAAAATTTTATTCCCGGTGAGAATCCGGTTGTACTCCCGGACTCTGTCATCAAAATAATCCAGGAATTCATAGGCTTTTTCCACAAATCCGGGCGGGATGTCATGCGCCAGACCGCCAATCCAGATGTAATTGTATAGCAGGCGCGCACCGGAAGCCATTTCAAACAGATCCAGGATGGTCTCCCGCTCCCGGAAACAGTAGATAAAGGGTGTAATGGCGCCAACATCCAGACCGAATGTCCCCACGGCTACCAGGTGACTGGCAATGCGTTGTAGCTCGGCAAAAATGATCCGCAGATACTCCACCCGTTCCGGAAGTTCAATACCCATGAGCTTTTCCACCGCCATGGCATAGGCGTGGGCATTGTTCATGCTGGCCAGATAATCACAACGATCGGTGAAAGGCGTCACCATCTGGTATTCGATGTTTTCACCATGCTTTTCAAAGCAACGGTGCAGGTACCCGATGACCGGTTCAATATGAGAGACAATTTCACCGTCAGTTTTCAATTTCAGGCGTAACACCCCGTGGGTACTGGGGTGCTGAGGACCCATATTCAGCACCATTTCTTCAGCATTCAACCGGGTCATCAGGTGCTCTCCTTGCAATAAACAATCAACGCATTCCCCTCCGCCGAATCCATGAGCTCTGCGCTTTTAGGCAGGGTACGGCAAATGGGAAAATATGTTTGAAAAAATTTAATCTTTACTTTTCCTTGGCGATTTTCATACCGCGATAGAATTCAGCCTGGACATAGTCTTTGCGTAAGGGATAACCTTCCCAGTCATCCTCCAACAGGATTCGACGCAGATCGGGATGACCCTCGAAGGTGATCCCATACATATCATAAGCTTCCCGTTCGTGCCAATCAGCCGTTCGGAAAAGATCGTTAACCGATTTGATTTTCGGATTTTTACGGTCCTCAAGGAGAACCTTTACTGCAAAATAATGATTCAGGGACATGGAATGGAGATGATACGCCACGCCCAGCGGCTGTTCTCCCCCTCCCAGATCAAAGCCGCTCAGACTCATGAGAGAATCAAATTGCAGGCGCTCATCAGTATTTAAAAATGTAATGACCTCATGCAGGGCTGCCGGTTGCACCACAGCGATGGGTGTTTTTTCTTCCCCCAGAAATTCCACCATTTTGTCGCCGAATTTTTCAACCAAAAGATCGTAGATTTCTGCTTCTGTCACTGCTTTTAGCCTGCCTTTTTGCCTAAAGTGGATTCTTCACGAATTTTCTTCTGCAGGTGCATCAGACCTTCCAACAATGCTTCCGGACGGGGCGGACAGCCGGGAACATATACATCCACCGGAACAATCTGGTCAACGCCCTTCAGAACATGGTAACCATACTGCCAGTAAGGTCCACCGGAGTTGGCACAACTGCCCATGGAAATCACATATTTGGGATCGGCCATCTGCTCATAGAGCCGCTTAATACGCGTCGCCATTTTCAGCGTCACGGTTCCGGATACGATCATGACATCCGCCTGACGCGGCGAAGAACGGGGCATGGCGCCGAACCGCTCCAAATCATGCCGGGCTGCGGCCGTTGCCATCATCTCGATAGCACAACACGCCAGGCCGAACTGGAAATACCACTCCGAGCTGGAGCGCGCCCAGTTAATCAGTTTATCCATAGAGGTGATAATGATGTTATCACCGGAAAATTTATGTTCTAAAACGCCCATGAGTTTAAACTCCTGGTTGGTTTATGATTCAGATTCATGCAAGCGGGTTGCGGCGTAACGGCCGGTACCATATTTCAATTTCATTTTCACCCATTCCAGGTCGCCCTTAACCCAGACATACGCCAGACCCACCAACAGAATCGCCAGAAAGACGAAGACTTCGATGAATGTAACAAAACCCATGTCCTTGAAGACCACCGCCCAAGGGAAAAGAAAAACCACTTCCACATCAAAAATGATGAAAATCAGGGCAATGACATAAAACCGAATATTGAACTGAACCCAGCTGGAACCTTCGGTGGGCTCGCCGCACTCGTAGGTATCCAGTTTCAGCTCACTGCTGTTTTTGGGTCCCACAAGTTTCTGTAAAATAAAGGCCACATACATGAGTATGAAGCCCAGGATACCAAACGCTAAAACGACACCGTAATGTTCGTGCATAATCCCTCGTTCGTTTAGCTTGTGCCCATCATTGAGGCGGAAATATAGACGGCCTCCCCAGTTGATTCAAGGTCATTTCGGGAGCGGTACAACTTATCCTGCAGCTGACTTTTCATCTTGCCACCGCAGTTGCAATGTTTGTGCCA